>PKCI01000038.1 GCA_002862135.1 Verrucomicrobiota bacterium
GCGGAGGGAGTCATTCCTCGCAGCCTTTTGAACTGATTGGAGAAATGCGACTGATCGTGAAATCCGCATTCGGCCGCGACCGTGCTGAGGTCGTCCTTTGTTTCGACTAATCTTGCGGCAGCATGACGGATGCGAACGCGTAGAAGGTGTTCGATTGCAGAAGTCTTGAAGATCTGTTTAAAGACCCGCTGGAAATGCCGCGGCGAATATCCTGCCACTTCGGCCAGCTCTTCCAGGGTGAGCTTTTCATCAAAGTGCGTCTCTATGTGGGCTGCGACGGCAGTCATGTGCCGGTGATCAGCAGTCAGTTCATCAGTATGTTCGATCGGGCGCATGATTCCTGCAATGCCAATGACGCGACCGTCCCTGGAACGCAAGCAGATCTTGGAGGAACTATACCAGTGGATATCACCGGTTCGAACATTGGGAACCCACCAGGTTTGGTTGAGAACCGGTTCTCCGCTTTCCATGACATTCATGTCTTCCCTGCGATAGGAATCGGCGAGGTCACGATCGAAAAAATCGTAGTCAGTGGCCCCAAGTATCTCTTCCTTTGAGATACCAATCATGCCTAGCAACGGGCTGTTGATGGCGGTGAATTTTCCTTGCAGATCCTTGGCAAAGAAAAAGACACTAGGGAGGACGTCGAACAGCGGGGCGAGCTGAGAAGGGTCACTGATGCTGGAAAAAAAATCCGCGTCCCATTTTTTGCTGTTCATCACCCAAAAAGCGTTAGATCTCCCGCCGGCGCAAGTTTTGAGATTACTCGATCTTCTCTCGCGGGTTTCGGTTCAGGCCCGGTAATTGAAAGTTGCGAAAGCTGAAGCTATTGATTTTTTTGTTGTGCTAAAGGACGGAAACAATCTTTTCTCCCTCCAAAAAATGAAAAATGTTGGTCTGGATACGAAAAGAGACTGTATAGTTTTTCTTATGAAGTCGTTAGTTACTATTCTCGTTATCCTCGCCCTTGTTTCGGTCTCGATTCTCTCCTCTTCATGTGCGACGGCAGTCGGTGTGGGTAAGGATTTGCAAACATTCGGCCAGGCACTCGAGAACGCTGCACGCTAGTGTTGCTCGGTTCGTTTCAGGGCTTGCGATCAAAGGCGATCAATCCGAGGGGATTGCTCATCCTACCAAGCGCCACCTTCGCCTCGCCGTGAAACAGAACGCTGTGGTTGACAACCTGAAGATCTGGAAGCGCTAGTCTTCAGCATTCGGATTCTTGAAAATCTCGACGAGCTTTCGTCCATGTAGAGTCTTCTTGCTGTTTTGCATCTTGGTATCTTCACCTGTTCCCTACACTCTTTTGGCGCACAGCCTGATGATTGGAGCTGACCACGCGCAGGCCTTCGGGGAATTCTGTAGCTTGTCGGTTTTGATTCCAATTAGGTTGAGCCCGCGGTACCCTAGAAGATAACGAGAGCGATCAATGGTAAACGGAGAGACATGGGGTTTTCCGTCGCTGAAGCCGTGTTTCGACAGGGGGCCGGAGGAATAGAATTAGCGATCGGAGGATCCAGTCTCTGCGTGAGAATTTTTCATGATCACACCTTTTCTCACCAACGTGAAAAGAATATGAAGATAGTAGGAAATCTTCGTGAATTGGGCCAGCAAAGCGACAAATAGCTCCCGCGCTGTTTAACGCTCAACTTCAAAACCCACTTCGTCGCAGATGGCCCGCATGCGTTCGAGGCCGACTTTTGCCGTTTCCAGTGGGTCCTTGGACCACCATTCAGCATTGAAGAGTTCCAGGCTGATCCACTTGTCGTAGCCTTTATCCTTGAGGACGGTGAGCTCAGCTTTGAGATCAATGATGCCGTCACCAACCATGACCCGGTGACTGTCGTTTTGTTCGCCGCTGGGAATTCCAGCGGGAGCATCGTTGATATGATAATGACTGATGCGCTCGAGTGGGATGTCGCGGATATCGTCGAGGGTGGTCTTGTTGTTCCAGTTGTGGAAGGCGTCGAGAATCGTTACAGGCCGGCCCCACGTCGCGTCGTCAGCATGGGAACGATCCAGAACAGTGAGAACATCGGGAAGATTGTTTAGGCTCTTGAAGAAACTGATGTATTCCATCACGGCCTGAACGCCGGTTTCACTGCCGATCTGCAGGAGCTCGCTATAGCCTTCGTGGAGATGGTTAAATCCCGTTTGAGCCACCGGCGGGGTGCAGATTAATAGAGGAGCACCGAACCTCGCTGCCAGTTCAAAGCGGCGGCGTGCTTCTTCCATCGCGACCTTGTAGTCAAGTCCGCTGACATCGCCCCATCCTCGGACAGCGATAAATGCCGGGATATCGAGCCCGTGATCAGCGAGCGCTTTCTCAACGTCACGAACTTCACCACCGCGACCGATGTATTCGTAAATTTCGACGGCCCAGAGTTCAATGCCGCTGTAACCAGCTTCGCCGGCGACGCGAATTTTTTCGAGAAGCGGAGTCGGCTTGATCGTTGAAGCATTGAGCGAGAGACGCATCAGCCGAGGATTTCATTAACTCGTTCCATTGGCAAGAAATGCCCAACCAGCGGCTGGCAAAGATCAGGCTGACTCTGTTGCCAGTTGGCGAAGATGCCTTCATTGGTGACGAGCGTGGCGATGTAGCGCGAACAGCCTGTTCCGCGAGGAGAAACAAAAAGAGGGGCTTCAACGGAAATACTTTCGATCTGCGTCAGGTCACTATCAACCCCGACGGCGATGCCTCCAATCTCTTCACAAGACCAGCCGCGCGGCCGGGATACGGCGGTGGGGTTTTCGTCGAGCTGACGCAGGCTTTCGCAGCTATCGTAGAAGTAGAGGGAAAGGTCAGGACCTCCAGCAAACGCTCCGGTCTTGGGGATCGCGAGACGTTCAGTGGCGCGGGCTGCCGCAATGTCCCAGACGGGGCCGCGCTGGAGCAGACTGTCAGTGACCTTTTCATAAGTTTCGGACCCTGCTCTGCGGAGCAACATGGCGGTTCCGCTGCTGGACCAGGTGAAGGGGTGAGTGCAATAGCCGAGAGCGAGGTCTCCGTTGGGGAGATCAAAGACCCAAGGATCCTTGCAATGGAGGCGTTCAGGATTATCGGAGCCGAAGGGAATGATCTCTTCGATGTTTTCAGGACTCAGGTTCTCTACCTTATCGGCGTGGATTCGATCGATGCTCCAGACACCAGCGCCGGGTTTTTGATAGTTGGCGAGGCGCTCGGGATACTTGGCATCTTTTTCCGTCGAGATGAACAGTTCAATACCATCATCGGCGAGGTGGAGAGCGACACCCTCGATCGAAACAATCCCCATGCCTCTGTGGGCTAGGTCAGCCTTGGTAAAAGAAACGATCTTCTCAAACTTACTGTGCGCATCCGGCGCCCGGAAGATTGCGAGTTCGAGTCCGCGAGCTCCAGCGCCGACTCCGGTGCGGGAATCGCCATAGTTGCGGAAGCGTCCTGCGATTAGAATCGATCCGTCACGGTCTTGAATCACGTTGCCACCTCCAAACCAGAACCCGGTGCTCCGGTCCTGGGGTTCTACGATGGTGCGGGCATTTTCCTGGTCGATGAGCTCGGTGGCAAGTTGAGTGAGTTTTTGTTTCTGATCGTCGGTTATCATGCTGCGAAATCAGCGGGGGTTCGTGAGTCGTGAAAAGTGATTCGGCTAGGCGCCTCTTCGTGAAACAAAGTCAAAGAGGACCCGTTCCAGCGGTTCATCTGTCGGAACTAATTGATGGTTGACTCCGTGGCGTCCTGCAAGGTGTATGACAGACTCCTGGTGAGCTTTGAGCCTCTTGAGATAGCTGGCGCGGGCGATGTCCGGGTCGATGAACAGATCCTTCCCGGTCTCGGTATCCCGATAGTGGGTGGCTTTGTCGAAATTGAAATCTAGTTCGCGTCGATCCATGATCTGGAAAATGGCGAGGTCGTGACCGCCGGCGGCTAGGTATCCGATCTGGCGCTCCAGTTCTTCGAGCGGCGCGAGCAGGTCGGACATCAGGATGATGAGGCTGCGCTTGCGAATGAGTTCGTGCAGGCCTTTCATCGCGGCACCGAGATCGGTGCCTTCTCCAGCCGGTGCTTTTTCCAACTGCAGCATCAGCCTCCGCAGCTGTCCGGGTCGATTGCGGGCGGGGATATGCTGATCGACTTTCTGGTCGAAGGTGGTCAGGCCTACTGCATCGTTTTGGCCCATAAGGAAATAGGCGAGCGTAGCGGCGAATGTGGCGGCGTATTCCTGTTTCGTGTAGCCGGCTGAGCCGTAGATCATGGACTGGCTGCGATCGAGCAGGAGGTGGGCGCGCAGGTTGGTCTCGTCTTCGAATTTCTTGATAAATGCACGATCACTGCGCGCCATCACTTTCCAGTCAAGGAAGCGCGGATCATCGCCGCGGGCGTAGGGACGGTATTCGCTAAACTCCACCGAGAATCCGTGGAAGGGGGAGCGATGAAGCCCCTTCCAGAATCCTTCCATGACCATGCGGGCGCGAAGCTCCAGCGACTTCACCCGCATCAAGGCGGCAGGATCGATGTAGTTGGCGGTCATCTCGGTAGTCAGTAATTAGTGTTCGGCAGTCAATGGGACTGAATACTGACCAGTGATAGCTAGCCACTGCGGCGGGCTATGCTCGCTCGGGGGTAATGTCGATCAGCTTGTCGATGACCTGATCAATCGTGATTCCCTCGGCTTCGGCGCGATAGTTAGTCAGGATCCGGTGACGAAGCACCGGGCCTGCCATCGAGCGAATATCGTCATAGCTGACATGGGCACGCCCGTCGAGAAGAGCCTTGGTCTTGGCGCCGAGGACGAGGTTTTGCCCGGCTCGCGTACCAGCTCCCCAGTTGACCCATTCGTTGATGTAGTCGCTGGTGTTGCCCTGGCCTGGACGGGAATTAGCGGCAATGCGAACCGCATAGCGAATGACCTCTTCGGCGATAGGAACGCGTCGAACGACATCGTGGCATTTCTGGAGGTCGTCGCCGCTGAAGATCGATTCGACTTCTTCGCCGCCGGAACCGGTGGTCTGGGAAACCACGGCGACTTCCTCGTCCTCAGAAAGGTAGTCGATCACGATGTTGAACATGAAACGGTCAAGCTGTGCTTCCGGCAGGGGATAGGTGCCTTCCATTTCGATGGGGTTCTGCGTCGCGAGGACAAAGAAAGGCTTTTCCAGTTCCATGGTCTGGCCGGCTGCGGAAACCTGCTTCTCCTGCATGGCTTCAAGCAGAGCCGCCTGAGTCTTGGGTGGGGTCCGGTTGATCTCGTCAGCTAGGATGAGGTTGGCAAAGATTGGCCCGCGATTGAAAACGAGCTCACGGTGACCTTCAGAGGTTTCTTCGAGGATCTCCGTCCCGGTAATGTCAGACGGCATCAGGTCCGGAGTGAACTGAATCCGGTTGAAAGAGAGATCAAAGACCTTGGCGAGGGTGCTGACGAGAAGGGTTTTCGCCAGACCCGGAGCTCCTGTGATGAGGCAGTGGCCGCCGGAAAGCAGAGCAATAAGCATCTGGTCGACCACATCGTCCTGGCCGATGATGACCTTGCGCAGTTCCTTACCGATGGTAATGCGGGCCTGGCCGAGTTTTTCGACCATTTCCTGCTCCAGATCTCCTGATTTCGGGGGCGGAGAGGTTTCGGGTTTGGTGGGGGGTTCGGTTTCGGCGGCGTCGGGGGAGGAGTCTTCGCTCATATCTGAGTGGCGAATGTAGCGGGTAGTGTGCCGGGTGTGAACCAAATAAAGCCCGCTGAGAGTCCGGTTTCGCGTCCCGCTTTTTGAGGAGGAAACTTCCTGAAATCCCACTGGCTCAGGGTCTGGAGAGGAAAAAGGGTGGTAATTTCCGTTGCATTCGGCTTATTCGAGCTTAGAATCCGCCCGCTATGGCACGAGTTGCTGGAAAAGCTAAAACACGAAAAGGCGTCGCCAAAAGATTTAAGGTGACGGGCAGCGGACGTGTTCTTCGTCGGAAACAGGGTAAAAGACACCTGAACCGTCGTAAGAACGCAAAGCGCATGCGTCGCTTGGGTCAAGCTACCCTCGCGGCTAAGTGCGACGAGAAGAACATCAAAGCTGATCTTCCGTTCTCCCATTAATTTGTGAGTCTTATTCCGCTAAGGATCGGCCAAATCGATCCACGACTGAGTTGACTGGTGGCGCGGCAAAATGCCTACCGCCACCTGACGAGAGGGTGAGTCAGCCAGTTGACGTAAAAACAACAGCCCGCTCGGAGGAAAATAAAAAATGCCACGTGCAACAAACGCGCCTGCCAGCCGCAAGCGCAGAAATCGTATCCTGAAGAAAGCGAAGGGGTTCCGCGGTTCACGCTCGAAACTCTACCGCACCGCTAAAGACTCGGTCTACAAAGCTCAGCAGTGGGCCTACCGCGACCGTAAAAATCGCAAGCGTACCTTCCGTCGCCTCTGGATTGCCCGGATCAGCGCAGGTGCCAAGAACAACGGTATGAACTACTCCCGTTTCATGGAGGGACTCGGCGCCGCTGGTATCGAGCTCGATCGTAAGGTCCTCTCCGACCTTGCCATCCAAGACGAAGCCGCCTTTACCGCTCTGGTAGAGAAGTCCAAAGCAGCCCTGGAGGAAAAAGCCAAGCAGGCTGCCTGATTCACCTCAGGTCATTTAACCTTTACCGAAAAGCCGGTAGGTCCGCCTGGGTGGACCACCGGCTTTTTTTATCTCTTTTTCCTTTTCTTAATCTTTTTCTTTTTTCGTTCGAACCTGAGGTGGTCGAATTGCCGTGGAATCCCGAGAAAATGTAAAAGAGAATGAGTAAGAAAAAGACAGAGGGGGAGGGCCCCTTCTTGAAAATCTACCAAACCCTGTTAGGTCTCGGACTGAATAGTCTCGCACTGAACCCTGTTACATCGACATGCTTGCAGAACTGGATGCCATTAAGAGCGACGCGCTGAGCGCGATCGCGGCAATTACTGACGAAGCCGGCCTCGAAGAAGCCCGCGTGGGCTTTCTCGGCAAAAAAGGGCGTCTTACCGCTGCCAGCGCCGGAATGCGTGACGTGCCGAGGGAGCAGAAAAAGGACGTGGGTCAGAAGCTCAACGAGGTTCGCATGGCCATCACCGCGGCTCTTGAGGGGAAGGGGGCCGTTTTAACTGCCGCCAAGGACGCCGCCGCTTTCGCATCCATCGATGCGACCCTCCCGTCTCGGCCGCTTCCGGAGGGTGGGCTTCATCCGCTTACTCACGTTCTCAACGAAGCCGTTTTCATCTTGCGTCGGATGGGTTTTGCCCTCGCCGAAGGTCCTGAGATCGAGACTGAATGGCATTGCTTTGACGCTCTCAATACGCCTGAGGATCACCCGGCCCGCAACGAGAGCGATACGTTCTACTTCGAGAACGGCAAATTGCTTCGCACTCACACTTCCTCAGTGCAAATTCGTACGATGGAAAAAGAGATGCCTCCGGTTCGCATCATCGCCCCCGGCAGTGCTTTTCGCCGCGATGAAATCGATGCCACTCACCTAAGTGTGTTCCACCAACTTGAAGGACTCTACGTCGATAAGAATGTGACTCTCGCTGATTTGAAAGGAACATTGGAGTATTTCTTCCGCGAGCTTTTCGGTTCCAGGACGGAAGTGCGCTTCCGTCCTCACTTCTTCCCGTTTACCGAGCCAAGCTTCGAAGTGGATTTGAAACTGCACGCCACTGGCAAGGCAGCTAAGTGGATCGAGATCGCCGGCTGCGGAATCGTTGATCCCGCAGTCTTCACTGAAGTTTCTACCAAACGTGGTGATGCCGCTTACGATCCTTCGGAAATTTCTGGCTTCGCTTTCGGCATGGGATTAGATCGTCTCGCGATGATTATGTATGGTATTCCGGATTTACGACTGTTGATCGAAAATGATGTCCGCTTCCTCAGTCAGTTTGCCAAGTAGTGTGGCCTAACCTTTTTCGAACTTATTTCCATGAACGTTTCTCTCAAGTGGCTCTCTGATCACGTTGATTTCTCTGAGTATTCGATGGATGAGTTGGATGATCTACTGACCTTCACCGGTATCGAAGTGGAAGGCATTCAGAGTCTTCCCGACAACTTGGTGGTTGCCGAGGTTCTCTCCTCTGAGAAGCACCCTGATGCTGACAAACTTTCCGTATGCCAGGTCGATGATGGTTCCGGAACGCCGCGCCAGATCGTTTGCGGCGCCAGGAATTACAGGGTGGGCGACAAGGTGCCGCTGGCCCGGCCCGGTTGTGTGCTTGACGCTGGTGACGGCAAAACCTTTGAAATCAGGGAGGGCAAGCTTCGTGGAGTGGAGTCTCTCGGCATGATGTGCGCCGCTTCCGAGATCGGTCTGACCGATGATGCTGATGGGCTCATGATCCTGTCTCCCGATCTCAAGTCCGGAACGCCCCTGTCTGAAGTGTATCCGGCAGTCTTTGAACTGGAGATCACCCCGAACCGTCCCGACTGCCTTAGTCATCTCGGTGTAGCTCGTGAGCTGGCGGCCCTGGCGAAGAAAGAACTGGCTGGTGCTTCTCACCACGGCGATTCTTCAACGCCGACGCGTGCAGCGAAAGATAAGGAGATCAAGATTTCGACGGAGTCATGCCCCTATTACACGGCTCGCATTATCCACGGCGTGAAAGTGGGCGAGTCTCCTGCGTGGTTGAAAGAGAAGCTCGAGTCCATCGGTCTTCGTCCGATCAACAATATCGTCGACATCACCAACTACGTGCTCATGGAAATGGGGCAGCCGCTCCATGCTTTCGACATGGCCAAGCTAGATGGCGGGATAAACGTGCGCCAGGCCGCGGAAGGCGAAGAGTTCCTCGCCCTCGACGGAGAGACGTATCCGCTGACTGAAGAAGACATGGTCATCGCTGATAGCTCCAAGGCAGTCGCAATTGGGGGTGTCATGGGCGGAGAAGACTCCGGCGTGACCGAGACGACGACCGATGTCCTGCTTGAGTCTGCCTACTTCGTGACTTCCAAGATTCGCCGCACGGCGCGTCGCCTCAACCTGCACTCGGATTCCAGCTACCGCTTCGAGCGGGGAGTCGATCCTTACCAGGTGAATGGCGCGTCCGACCTGGCTATTAAGCTGATCCTCGAATTGGCTGGCGGAAAGGCCGAAGAAGAAATGGTGACCTGCGGCGAAATTCCGGCGGCCCCTGCATCGGTAGCTTTGGACAATGACTATTGCCGTTCCGTGATCGGTGCGGAAGTGCCCGATGAAGCGATCGAGGCGATTCTCACTTCACTCGGTTTGAGCAAAGGCGCTGATGCTTGGGACATTCCAACCTACCGTCTCGACTTGATTCGTCCAATTGATCTCGTCGAGGAAGTGGCTCGCGTTTACGGACTCGATAATGTGCCGTCCAACCAGGGCGCCTGGTTTTCGCCGGCCTCCCAGGCGGACCACTACTTTGACTTTGCTTCCGGTATTCAAAGCACGCTGAGCAGTCTCGGCTTTTTCGAAGCCCGCAATCTAAAGCTGATCTCTGATCAACAGCTAACTGACGATCTGGCGACCTCGCACCGCGGCATGAGTCCGATCCGCCTGAAGAATCCGCTCAATGACGAACAGGATTACCTGCGCCCGGGACTGGTGCCCGGCCTTCTTGCAACGGCGTCACGCAACCAGCGTTTCGGTAACGCCGATGTGCGCTTCTTCGAAATGGGGCGCGTTTTTACCGCGACGCCAAAGGGCGGGGAAGTGGAGCATGAGCATCTTGCTTTGCTCATGACTGGTGAACGCACGGCTCGCAGTTGGGCCGATGGCAAGCCGTCCAATCTCGACATTCACGATCTCCGTGCTGCCCTCGAAGAGATTTGCCCGAAGGGATTAAACCTGGTTCCGGTCGATGACGATCGTATGCTTTGCGCCTGTAGCATTGAGATCGGGCGAGGCAAGAAAGCTACCAAGCTTGGGCTGGCGGGTATTGTGCCTCTGGCTCGCGCCCGTGAACTGGATCTTGAAGCTCCGGTGATGGTGGCCGAAATCAATCTCAAGAAGCTGGCTTCAGCGGCTGGTGCCGACCTAAAATATAAAGAGCTTCCCAAGTTCCCCAGTAGCTCGCGTGACGTCGCCATGCTGGTTTCAGCTGATCTGGCGGCGGGAATAGTGGCGGACTTCTTTGCCAATCATGAGGAGCCTTTGCTCGAATCTGTTGAGTTATTCGATGTTTTTCAGGACCCAAGTGGAGAAAAACTGCCCGCCGATAAAAAATCGCTGGCCTACTCTATTTCCTATCGTAGCGGGGATCGTACGCTCGAAGCAGCCGAGGTTGAGACTGCCCACGCCAAACTTTTAGATTCCCTAAAATCAGGTTTGCACGTAGAGTTTAGGTAAGTGACAAACAGAGAGAATTTACTGATTTTCCTGCTGTGCACGCCCTTGACCGATCATAATAAGTCCGGACCGTTAATACGTTAATGGGAGCTAAGCGAATCTTCGGCTGTCAGGCCTTCACTGGAAGGCAAAAGTCGATGAGCGGCACCCAACCTGTAGAGAGACGGGAACGTGACTTCACCATCGGCGACGGCACAAGTGGGTCTCCAAAGCGCTCCGATCCTGCCAATAGAGATTCGGGGCGCTTTTTTGTTTCGCAATTGAACTATCTTCAGCGATGGTCTACCTACTTGGCCTCGTATCATGTCTGAAGTCTTATCAGGGAAAGTCGCTAACATCTCCGGTGGAACCCGTGGAATCGGATCTGCCATGGGCATGAGGCTGAAGCACTTTCCTAAGTGTGAACACCTGCTTGAAAAATATGAGGAGCGAACTCCCCTCGGGGCAACGCTCACGCCTGAGCAGGTTGCCGATGCGATCTACCTCCTGTGCCTCTCCGAGTCGAGCATGGTAGCGGGGCCCACCCTGTTTGTTGACAGTGGTTACGCTATTTCCGGATGAGTGATTCCATTTCCCAACCTGATCCTGGCCTGGCCGGAAAGAATGCGATCGTCACGGGCGGAAGCCGCGGTATCGGGCGGGCTATTGTCGAGCGCCTCGCTGCATCCGGTATGGATGTGACCTTCACATACGTGAGCAACGAAGCGGCTGCGAAAGGGGTGGTTGATGAGAACCCGGATTTAGCGATTACACCGATGAGAGTGGATGTCCGCGATTCGGCAGCGGCCCGGGCTTGTGTCGAGGCAATGGTAGAACGGGTTGGGTCAATCGATGTGCTGGTGAATAACGCCGGTGTGATTCGCGACAATCTACTGCCGATGCTAGAGGACGACGATCTTACGACCGTTTTTGAGACCAATATCGAAGGAGTCTTTAATTTTTGCCGTGCGGCCGTGCCTTACATGATGTCGAAGCGCTCCGGGCGAATCATCAACATCAGCTCTGTATCCGGAGAGAAAGGGGGACGGGGACAGACAAACTACGCAGCCAGCAAGGGTGCGGTTAATGCCTTTACCAAGTCTCTGGCCGTCGAGGTGGGTCGCCGTAAGATTCTCGTCAATGCGGTAGCTCCGGGAGTCATCGAAACAGAAATGTCTGAACAGGTGCGTGACCTGGCGGGTGATGAAATCACTTCCAATATCGTTCTGAAACGTTATGGTCTACCGTCTGAAATTGCGAACGCTGTCTGGTTTCTCAGTTCCGACCTGGCTTCATACATCACGGGTCAGGTACTGAGCGTTGACGGCGGCTTCAAGTTTTAAAAATATGAGCACAGAAATTAGTCAGGAAGATATCAATGCGATCTACCCACAGGTAGCCGAAATTGTCGCAGATGCCCTCGGTTGTGACGAGGACGAGGTGAAGCCCGATTCCTCTCTTATTGGGGATTTAGATGCTGAGTCAATCGACTTTCTTGATATCGTTTTTCGCCTCGAGCAGGAGTTCAAAGTCAAGATTCCTCGTGGAAAAGCGATGGAGGAAGCTCGCGGTGAGCTGAGCGAAGAGGAGTTTGAACAGGGGGGAGTTGTAACCCCGGCTGGGCTCGAGAAAATCAAAGCCTACTTAACCGAGATACCTGTTGAAAGAATCTCGGATCCTCTCAAATCAGCTGAAATCCCCAAGCTTTTCACGACCGAAACCTTCTGCAAGATGGTGCTTCGTGAAACTAAGGGGTGATCACTTTTTCCCTCGGTTGGGTAACCGCGGAGATCTGGCTCCTTATGTGTTGTCTGAATGAGTGAGCACTTCCGAGCCTTTTCCTTCGTCGATCGCATTGTCAGCGATGAACCGGGCACGGGAATTGTCGGGGAGTATCATATCCCTGATACACTGGAGAATTTTTCTCTCTCTCTTGTGGCCGAGTCGATCGGGCAGTGCGCCGCTATGTCTTCGATGGCGTCAGTAGATTTTTGCTTTCGTCCTGTGGCGGGCATTGCAGGAGAGGTGAGATTCTGTGGTAGAGTCAACCCTGGTGACACCTTGCAGTTGCATGCTGAGTTGGTAAAGTCTGACCGAGAAGCTGTTGGCTACCATGGAAAAGCCCTTGTTGATGGGGAGCCAGTCGTGAAGCTTTTAAATTGTCTCGGGCCAATGGTTCCGATAGATGACTTCGATGATGCGGAAGCGGTGCGGGCGCGTTATAAACTGCTCCAGGAAAGGGGAGCAGAACCGGATGCATTCACAGGGGTGCCGGTGATCGACTTCGAAATCTCTCGATTGGTATCGGGAAGTGAACTAGAGGGGCGGTTCGTAATTCCTGTTGAGGCTGCTTTTTTTGGAGATCATTTTGCAAGACGCCCCGTATTTCCCGGAACCCTCTTGATGGACTTAAACCTCCGTTTTCTCTCCAGCCTGATCGATACGCTGGATGGTGGCCCGTGGGGGGTCGAGGGTATGCGGGACGTCAAGTTGCGCTCCTTCATGCCGCCGGGAGAAGAGCTGAGCCTGTATGGCAAACTGGAGAATATTGAAGGTGACCGAGCTACGATTCTCGTGCAGAGTCGTCGTGGAAAGCGATTGAACAGCAGTGCTCGGGTGCAGCTGAGTCGGACACCGAAATGAGTTTGATTGATAAACGCCGCATTGCCGTAACCGGAATTGGACTAGTGACTCCGGTGGGGAATGATCGAGAATCGACCTGGGAAGCCCTCCTGGCCGGAAGGAGCGGTGGAGCGCAGATTGAGAACTTTGATGCCAGCGGTTTTTCGACTACGATCGGCGCCGAAGTAAAAGGCTTCGAACGTGAAAACGCCGCGCCCTGTCGAAAGTTGTTGAAGGGTGCTTCTCGGGCTGATGGATTTGCGCTGGCAGCAGCGAACGAAGCCCTCTCTGATGCCGGGATCGCTCCCACTGATGAGGACTCACACCGATGGGGGCTGGCAGTCGGAGCCGGTATGATGACAGTGGACTACGACGATCTCAAGGTGGTCTATGATTACGCGACCGAGGAAGGAGAGTTTCAACCGAACGGATTGCTGAGGCAGGATTATCCGGCTGACCCGATCAGCTTCTGCCGCTGGCAATCCAACTCCGGATTGAGCATGTTGACAAAAGCATTCGGGATTCGAGGATACGCTACCTCAGTTCACACTGCTTGCGCTTCTGGCGGTCAGGCGATTGGATCTGCCCTAAAGGCTTTGAGACGAGGGCAGTGTGACAGGGTTCTTGCTGGCGGTTTCGATTCCATGTTAAATCCAGTCGGGATTTCCGGATTCTGCCTGCTTGGAGCTCTCTCTACCGACAATGATAACCCGGCTGGCGCAAGCCGGCCGTTTGATGAGACTCGAAATGGATTCTTGTTAGGAGAAGGTGCTGGATTTCTGGTTCTGGAGGACTGGGATGCTGCAATAGAGCGTGAAGCAAAAATATATGCGGAGCTGGGCGGAGATGGTAACTCACTTAGTTGCTATCGCATAACTGATTCACCACCAGATGGCAATGGCCCTATCCAGGCGATCGAGCAAGCCCTGGCAGATGCCGGGATCAGCGCTGGTGAGATTGATTATGTGAATGCTCATGGCACGTCTACCCAGATGAATGACCGCAGCGAATGTGCCGCTTTGAAAGCTGTTTTCGGAGATCGAGTTAATGATGTGAGTGTGAGTTCTACAAAGAGTTGTATGGGGCACTTAATTGCTGCCGCAGGAGCTGTAGAGGCGGCTGTCTGTTGCCTTGCGATTCGCGACAGCACTGCACCGGTGAATGCTAATCATCAGAATCCTGATCCCAACTGTGATGTGAATCTGGTCATTGGGGAATCGAGGGCACTTGAAATTCGCGCGGCCCTCTCGAATTCACTCGGCTTTGGAGGATCAAACAGTTCGCTGGTATTTCTCAATCCGGAAAGGGGACAACTATGAAGAACGCCCCCGGTAAAATTGTTTTCACGGGAAGCGGGATTGTTTGTGGATCCGGTTCAAGCGTTGCAGAGGTTTGGGAAAATCTCGCTGCCGGGAAAACTTCAATCGCAGAGTTTCACTGGGAGCGCGGCCGAGTTCGCCGATATGAATGGGGCAATGAGGGTTGGCCTTGCAGGGTGGCTTCCGAGGTAAAGGAAGATAATCGGACGCTGGTTCCAGATCGTAAGCTGCACAAGACGATTTCACGTAAGGACATGTATGGGATCTACGCGGCTGAGCAGGCAATCGAAGATTCGGGTGTCTTGAAGTGTCGAGACAATATGGATGCGGCAAGTCGAGAAGCATTCAATGATCGCACAGGACTGATAGTTGGGTCAGGCGGCGGGAACTATCAGGACAACTACGACTTCTTTCCCCTGATATATGAGGCGAACGAGGAAATGCCGGGATTTGGAAGGGAATTGAATAACCGCGTTACTCCAATGTGGTTGTTGCGTATTCTCCCAAACAATGTGTTGTGTCACGTTGGTATCCGAGGGCAACTCAAAGGAACAAATGCCTGCATCACGAATCAATGTGCGAGCAGTCCGATGGCGGTGGCAGAAGCCGCCTCCGCGATCTGGAATCAAGAGGCTGACCGTATCGTGGCGGTGGGTCATGATTCCGTTTTGGAGCCTGAGCATATGCTGTATTACCACAACCTTGGCCTTCTTTCCAAAGAGGTGCCGAAGCCTTTTGATGCTGCACGCTCCGGAACCGTTTTTGGAGAAGGAGGTGGTGCTGTAGTTATGGAAAGAGAAGAAGAGGCTCTTTCCCGCGGAGCCTCAATTCTTGGAGAGTTCCTTGGATTCGGTTCTACCTGTGAAGCAAGAGGGACAACGGACCTTGATCCAACTGGTGACGGAGTGATGCGGGCAATCAAGCAGGCTCTCGATGATGCTGAGTTGAAACCGGAGGATGTGGGGATGATCTGCGCCCACGGCAACGGGACAAGAGCGTCTGATTTGACTGAGGGGCTGGGGATTCAGTCAGTTTTTGGTAGTGATATCCCTCCGGTGACTGCTTTCAAGTGGGCATACGGTCACTTGATTGGGGCTGCAGGTATTGTTGATTTGGTGATGACGCTGGAAGTATTAAAACGAGGTAGAGTCCCCGCTATCTCATCCTTGAATAAAGTTGATGATCAGTTGGTGGGTTTCCCGGCGCAGCTCAAGTCATTGGCTCCGAGAAGTGATGTAGCCCTCGTGATTTGTCGTGCGTTTGGTGGATTGAACATCGTACTGGCAGTTCGTGGTCTTTTGGGTTAGTGGGGGACTGCACCTGTTCGGTGAAAAGATCTGGTAGAGATGCGTCAGGGAATTGATACCGTTGAGATCTCGAGGATAGAGAAACTATTAAGTGATCTCGACGAGGAAGGGCTTCGCCGGTTCTTTTCTGAATACGAACTTTCAGAAGCCGGCAACGGGAAAGGGCGAGCTCAGCGCCTCGCGGCAAGATTTGCGGCCAAGGAAGCCTGCTGCAAATTGTTTCCGAAGGAGATTTGTTTCGGGAAAATCGAGCCGGTCGATTTTGCTGTTGAGCGAAGTGGTTATGGCGATCCGAAAGTTATCCCGAGCGAAGTAGCGCGTGCGGTCATGAATCATCATCGAGTAGGAGATATCCAGCTTTCGATGACTCACACAGATATAAGTGCGACTGCAATTGCTTCGGCTGTTCCTGCCCCGATTTTAGTCCCATGGTATGGGAGGTTAGCTTACCGGATAATTCCACTTCGTCGCTCTGTGGTGATGCACAATTTGAAGCTCGTATTTGGAAAGACGCTTACGCCAGATCAGATCGAAGATATGGCCAAGGCGTTTTATGCTCATCACTTAAAGAGCCTTGGTGAGGTGATGAAACTTCCGTTCCTAACAGAGAAACAAAAGTCGCAGTTGGTGGAGGTGCGAGGCGGCGAGAACTTGACCAGTGCTCTCGAGGAGGGTAACGGGGTTCTCTTGCTTACGGGGCATTTCGGGAACTGGGAGCTTTCCACAGTCGTGGGATTGAAACAGTTCAGCGAGTTCTCCGGGCGCTTTCACTTCATTCGTCGACCATTGAAACCGAAGTGGGTGAATAACTGGGTTATGGGACGCTTTCGGAAAGCTGGCTTCGGAACGCTGGAAAAGGAGGGGTCACTTGATGAAATCCTCGATCTCCTGGACCAGAACCACATCGTCGTCTCGGTCTTTGATCAGTATACAATCTTAAAATACGGTGTTGTCTCTCAGTTTTTCGGCAGGGCTGCGAGAACGTTCAAGAGTCTGGCGATGTTGGCTCAATGCACAAATGCGGTTGTGGTTCCTGCCTCCAGCTGGCGCGAACCTAACGGCACCCATGTAGTGCAGTTTGAACCGCGTATAGAGGTCGCAAAGAAAGGGCGAAGTCGCGACAATGTTTTGACCAACACTCGACGATTTAACGAAGCGTTGGAGAGAATTATTTTGCGGCATCCTGAGCAGTGGATCTGGATGCACAAGCGTTGGAAGAACGAAGGAGACGACCTGACTGTCGACAGGAAGCGGGCAACACGGGATTCCTCAGCTGCCTGATCAGCGTTCGACTATCTGCTGAGACTGGCGTGTTTTGACAATGGACCCGGACTTTAACACGCCCTGCCAGCTGGTGCATGGGTAGACGATGGAATCACGCCCAAGGATTGATCCGGGGCTCAGGACGCTGTTGCAACCAACCTCGGTGTGGTCGCCGACAATAGCGCCGAATTTTCGAAGCCCGGTATTGATTAAGCCACCTTCGCCGTCGCGGACGACGACATTGTTCCGGTCGAGACGGACGTTGGAACAGATCACACCGGCGCCGAAGTGGGCTTTGTGACCCAGGATGGAGTCACCCACATAGTTGAAGTGGGGGACCTCGCAATGATTGAAAAGAAGACAGTTTTTAAACTCGCAGGAATTGCCGAGCACGCAGTCGTCGCCGGCGATGACGTTGGCACGGATGTAGGCTCCGCTGCGGACGGTGCACCCTGAACCGATCCAGGCGGGGCCTTTGATGACCGCGTTGGCCTCGACCGTTGCGTCGGGTGCGATATAGACCCGATCACCGAGGACGGCGCGTTCGTGAACGGTGCCTTGGATAAGGTCACCTTCGACGGAATCGAGAAGCTGCTCGAGGTAGCTGCCAATCCTGCCCAGTGCCGACCAGACAGGCTCGTCTTCAGAAAAGATCGACGCGTGGTCGGTCTGGCTGAAATCGAGGTAGTCAGTTGATGTTAACATGATTGCCGCTGGCTTCGGAACTTCGGCAAGTTCCGCTACGGGATTCTGCGGAGGCTCCACGGGAAAAAGAAAAAGAGGTGAGTTTTACACGGTCATCACGTCTTCCTCCTTCGCGGCAAGGTGCTCGTCGATAGATTTGACATGCTTATCGGTGAGGTCCTGAACTTCCTTCTCCATGTCATGGAAAGAGTCTTCAGTAATGGAGCTGTCCTTGAGGGCGGTCTTAAGTTTATCCATGCCGTCCTTTCGGGAGGAGCGGATCCTGACGCGACCTTGCTCGGCCATGTCCTTAATGATCTTAACGAGATCTTTGCGGCGCTCTTCGGAGAGTTCAGGGATAGGCAGGCGGATGAGGCGCCCATCGGCTGCCGGATTGATGCCGAGCTTGGATTCGCGGAGAGCCCGCTCGACGTCGGCCATGATGGACGGATCGTGAGGCTGGACGGTGAGAAGTCGTGGCTCGGGTGTGGACACGAGGGCAAGCTGCTTGATCGGCATACTGGATCCGTAGGCCTCGACGTGGACGTTGATATTGTCGAGCAGGGCGGGACTTGCCTTGCCGGTGCGGATGCTCGACATTTCAGACGACACGAAGTCGGCTGCTTTCTGCATTGCTTCATCTAGTTCGAGGAGGAAAGTTTCGGTATCCATAGGTCTCAGGTGAGTGGCGAAGACAATCTTAAAGGGAGATTGCGGTGAAATCAACCGGACCGAAGGAAAGAGCCGGGTTGGTCTCAAGAGTCATTCAGCCGCTGACAATGGTGCCGATTTCTTCACCGCTGAGCGCGCGGCGAATGTTGTCACCCTCGTTCATATTGAAGACAACGATGGGTATGTTGTTGTCCTGGCAAAGTGTAAAAGCGGTGCCGTCCATGACCTTGAGGTTGCGCGACAGGGCCTCGTTGTAGGTGATGGTTTCAAAGCGTGCGGCATCATCATGCTGGCGCGGATCCTTGTTGTAGACTCCGTCGACGTTGGTCGCTTTGAAAATGATGTCTGCTCCGATCTCACTGGCGCGAAGGGCAGCGGTGGTATCAGTGGTGAAAAAGGGGTTTCCGGTTCCACCACCGAGAATGAGCACGCGACCTTTCTCAAGGTGGCGAATCGCGAGGCGGCGAATGAAGGGCTCGGCCACGTTCTTCATTTCGATCGCAGTCTGGACGCGAGAGGGGACTCCTACTGCTTCCAGCATGCTCTGGACAGCGAGGGCATTCATGACGGTGGCCAGCATGCCCACATAGTCGGCCGTGGCGCGATCCATGCCACGTCCTGCCGCCGCGGCGCCGCGCCAGAAGTTTCCACCGCCCACGACGATGGCAATTTCCATGCCGGTCTGGTGAGCGGCTTTGATCTGGTTAGCAATGCCTTCGACGATCTCAGGTGAGATGTTGTCCTGGCTGCCCGATTCCCGGAGGGCTTCTCCGCTGAGCTTGAGGATGACGCGCTTGAATTCTCTCGACATAACAGGGCAGGAATAAACTCAGTCATCCTCCACTAACTGAGCCGAATTTCAAAGATCAATATCAGCCTGGGCTGAGAATCGTTCCAACCGGGATTTCGACACCGCGAAGCAGGTTGCCGGCACTCATTCGATTGCGACCTTCGAGTTGAAGGTCTCCCCTGAGAATCAGGCTGTCGTCACCGCAGGAAACGACCAGGTCCTGACCCGATCCGATCACGGTGCCGGGAGGTTCATCAGAGTCCGGCCCGATTTCAACGTAGGGATAAATCTTCAACTTTCGCCTTTCGCCGCCGAGGTCAACTGTCGCGTAAGTTCCGGGCCAGGGATCGTAGGCACGAATAAGCCGTTCGAGCGTGTCAGCTGATTGACTCCAGTCGATCTTTCCGTGGTCGCGTTTGAGCTTGCCGGAGTAAGTCACGAGAGATTCTTCCTGAGCTTCGGCGGCGATGGTATCACTTTCGAGCACCGGCAGCGCCTTTTCGAGCAGGGCGGGACCAATATTGGCAAGTCGATCGTGGAGAATTCCGCCGGTGTCCTCTGCTGCGATCGGTGTGCTTTCTTTTAGGATCATGTCGCCGGCATCCAGCTCCGAAGCAATATGCATCAGGGTGATACCGGTTTCTTTGTCTCCGTCGCGAATGGCAGCCTGAATCGGCGAAGCTCCGCGGTGGCGGGGGAGAAGCGAGGCATGCAGATTGATGCACGCTTTCTTTGGCGCTTCAATCACAGCGCGCGGAAGAATCTGTCCGTAAGCTATCACGATGGCAATGTCGCAGTCGAGACCGCGGAGTTCTTCGATCGCGCTTTCGTTTTTGCGAAAGGTATCGGGCTGAAAAACGGAAACCCCGGCTTCTTGGGCCATCACTTTAACAGCGGGCGGTGTCAGAACCTGCTTCCGACCAATCTTTTTATCGGGCTGCGTGTAGACGCCGACCAACTCATGGTCGGCCAGGTCCAGCATCCAGCGAAGGGAAGGAAGGCCGATTTCTCCGGCACCCATGAGAACGAATCGCATATAGGGTAATCACCGCTGAAAGAGCACGGCGTCAAAAGAAATGTGAGGATATGACGTGGCTTGCATTTGAGCGTTGAAGGTTATATGGCTTTGCTTCATTCCTTCCCCGATACCATGAGACGTTTCTTTTTGACTGTTTTGATTCTCGGCGGCCTTGGCGCTGCCGGCTATTTTTTTTGGGAGCCCTACATCCAGCCGATGCTGGAAGGCGACAAACCCAGTTTGAATGATAATTCTGCTATCGGAACGGGTGAGGAGACGAAGGAGCCCGCTTCCTCGACGTCAAAGACGCCCTCCGCCACGCCGAAAACTTCCGGGAGCGCTACGACAACTTCAGCGAAATCAAAGGCCCCGTCAGCAAAGCCGAAGTCTGAAATTGACATGCTCCTGGAAAAGCGCTACCCGATGCCGGAGATTAAGCCTCTCATGGAAATCGTGAACAACTGGGCCAACGTGCCGGTGAATGCTTTTCCTCCCCAGGTTTTCTGCGCTGAGCCGGTATCATTCGAACTGGTCGTGAACGGTCAGGTTCTTGGGTCTTCAAACGTAGCTCCGGGAACCCCATTAAAGCCGGTCGGACTGGTCGGTGATCAACTTCAGATCGCCAACGTCAGCAATCCGAATCAGAGCAAGCAGGTCCAGGTCGACAAAACCGATTTCAAGCAACGTATTACTAAGCGCTACGACGACTTCGTGCAGATGAAGACTTCGCAGGTTGAGGAAATGCGGGCAAGGGTGAAGAAAGTTGTTGAGAATGATCCCGCCAAGCTTGCGCTTCTGAAAGGCGAGAAACCTCCGGCGGTTGCCGCCTCATTTGCTAACGATCCACGATTTGGGCCGGTTAAGCAGAGTCTCCTCAACGGAGATGTTGCAAGTGTGAAACCGGAAGAGGCCCAGTCATTTGCTTGGAATGGATCGGAGACGGTGGGTGGTGCCTATCCCGGTACTTATGATACCGTGACGGTTGCTTTCATGGTTGAGACGATTTTTGGCCGTTTCCCAGTCGAATACAAAGCTCTGCTCAAGGGAAACCGGGTCGTTGGCTGGATTGATCCAATTACCGAAGACCGCGTCTGATGAAATTCCGCCCGGCCACCCTTGCTCTCCTGATGGTGGCTTCGGGCATCACCTGTCTCGGACAAGATGAAGCCGCGCTGCCGGAAATCCTTCCGCTTGACCGTCGCATCCCGCCGCTGGGAGGTGTTGAGCTTGGTGCCGCTCTTGAGGCAGAATTGAAGGAGCGGGCCGGGAAGCTTGGTGAACGAATCTGGGAGATTGATTTCAAGAGTCACATCGCCGATGCCGGCGTGCTGGTGAAGGCGGTTGAGTTTGCCCTGAAACACGGAGAGTTTTATTCGGAAAAAGAGATTCCTGTCGCCACGGAGATGCTCGATCTCGCGGAGGCTCGCGTCGCTGCGCTGGATGCCGGAGAGGAACTGACCTGGCTGTCGGAGCGCGGAAACATCGTCAGGGGTTACCGATCCTCGATCGATGATTCCTATCAGCCCTACGGTCTGTTCGTGCCCGAGAATCTCGACCTGTCGAAGCCAGTGCCTTTGCTGGTCTGGTTGCATGGACGAGGTGACAAGATTACCGACCTCCACTTTCTCAAACGTTGCCTAACAAAGAGCCAGGCTTTCGGAGGATTTGTTGAGGACCAGCATGATGCCATCATTCTCTACCCCTTCGGCCGCCAGTGCGTTGGTTGGAAACATGCCGGGGAGATTGATGTCTTCAAAGCTATCGATTCCGTGAAGAACGACTATCCGATCGATGAGGATTGCATTGCCCTGGCAGGATTTTCAATGGGAGGAGCCGGGGCCTGGCATATTGGGGCTCACTACCGTGATCGTTTCTGCGCCGTTCATGCCGGAGCCGGATTTGCCGAAACGAAGGAATACCAGAAACTCCAACCGGAAGATTATCCGCCGGAGATTGAGCAAACCCTTTGGCAGGTCTACGACACGCCATTCTATGTCCACAACTTCCTCAATGGCCCGGTGCTTGCCTACTCAGGAGGAGAGGACAAGCAGAAGCAAGCGGCAGACCTGATGGAGAGAGAGCTGAAAAGAGTTGGCTATGACCTGCATCACGTTGTTGGGGAAGGAATAGGCCACAAATACAACCAGGAGTCGGTCGATGAAATCTGGGCCTGGTTGCGAGAAGCCTGGGAGCGCGGTCGCAATCCTCGTCCTTCCCGGGTGATTTGGGAGACGCCAACACTTCGTTATTCCGGCTATTCCTGGCTGCAGATCCTCGGCCTCGAACAGCATTGGGACGGGGCGCTTGTGGAAGGGCGATGGGACAAGGACGAAAAGGTCATCGAGCTCGATCTCGAAAAGGTCACGGCGATTGCGGTGAAAGGCGCTGAGTCGGAAAGTTTGTCCGGTTATCAACTCAAGCTTGGTGAGCAGACGATTGATGTGACGGATCCGGGATTTGCAGTTGAAGGTGTCAGCCTGATTCGGAAAGACGGCACGTGGGAACTGGGAGAACCCGTTGAGAAGAGAAAATGCCCTGGATTGCAGGGGCCTATCGACGATGCCTTCATGAGCCGTTTCGTGGTCGTCCCGCCGACGAGGGATCCGTCGAACGCCAAGCTGGCTCGCTGGGTGGATTTTGAACTCGATCATTTTCGGGATCGTTGGTCGTCTCTTTTGCGTGGTGAATTGATCGTCCGACGGGCCAGTTCGCTGGATTCGAAAGACGTTGCAGAGTCCAACCTGATCCTCTGGGGAGATCCTGATTCAAATCCGGTAATCGCAGAAATGGTGGAAGGGCTGCCGGTGGAGTGGGGAGACGGCGAATTCACTTTCAGGGGCAAGACATATGCTGCTGGAGAGTTTGTTCCGGCTTTCATCTTTCCGAATCCACTGAATCCAGAACGCTATGTTGTCATTAACAGTGGTCTGACGTTTCGCGAAGGGCATGATCGGACCAATTCACTTCAAAATCCGAAGTTGGGCGATTGGGTTGTCATTGGGCTCGATGAAGATCCAAACGATCTGGCTCCCGGGCGCATCGAGGCATCGGGGTTCTTTGATGAAGAGTGGCAGTAACTGATGGCTAAACTGGGACATTCCGGTCATGACTATGGTCAACTCGAGGCGCGCTGGAAGGACCTCGCTAAACGTGTTGGCTGGAAATTGACCATCTTTTCTGAGGAGAGCGGATATTCTGTGCTCGCCCTTGAGAATGCCGCGGCTGTCGAAAAGGTAGTCGGTGGATCTTACCTGTCTGCCGGGGTTCACGGAGATGAATGTGCACCTGTATGGGGGCTGCTCGACTGGGCCGAGGAGAAGTTATCGAAACTTGACGATAAGCCCGTCGTGATCTTTCCGTGCCTCAATCCCTACGGATTGATTGAGAATACGAGACGGGATGGAAACGGCATCGACCTGAATCGTCACTTCCAGGATCCAAATATTCCACTGATCGCGGCCTGGCAGGGATTTCTCGAAGAGCGTTGCTTTGATATCGCCGTTAACCTGCACGAGGACTTTGATGCGGGTGGTATTTACCTTTACGAGCTGGCCAGGAGTGAGAGCCCCGGCCACCGTCTTTTGGCAGCATGTGAGGATCTGATTTCCCGTGAAACTGCGGCCGTGGTAGACGGATCTGAATTCGCGAACGGCTTGCTGCGCCGAAAGGCCAGCGAAGAGGAGATGCGCCGAGTGGTCGATCAAGATCTCGATGGTTGGCCCGAAGCGATTTATCTTTATCTCGAGCGCGCCAAGGATTCGTTCACCTTTGAAACTCCCAGCGAAATGGATCTCGATAAACGCATCGCCACTCACCGGAGATTTCTCGAGGCGGTGATTGGCTGATTTCGGTTCAGGGGCACCAAGCTGCAGCGTCGTTGCCGGTTGTTTCCGTCGGAATGACGTGATTGACCGAAATCTCAATCGCTGGTTCGATCGGCGGAATGAAATCGACTTTAGCAATCTCGTTTGTTTTTCTGTTCAGCCTGCTGATTCCCACGGTCGACGCCGGCGACGGGAAGAAGCATCTATTTATTCTCTCGGGCCAGTCCAATATGGCGGGGCACAGGCCGAATGAAGCGTTCATTCCGGCCGTGGAGGAGGCTTTCGGCAAGGAGAGCGTTATCGTGGTCCAGGACGCGTTGGGAGGACAGCCCATCCAGCGCTGGTACAAGGACTGGAAAGACCCTCAGGGCGCCGCTCCCGAAACAACCGGTGATCTCTACGATCGGCTCATGAGCAAGGTGGAGCCCGCGATTGAAGGGGAGGAGTTGGCATCGGTCAGCTTCTTCTGGATGCAGGGAGAGCGCGACGCAAAGATGGAGTGGGCGGCCGTTTACGAAGAGAGCCTGTTGGGTTTGTACAGGCAACTCAGTGCGGACCTGGGGCGCAATGACATGATCTTTGTGATTGGTCGTCTCAGCGACTGGGGCAATGGAAAAGAGCAATGGGACCAGATCCGGACGATCCAGGTCAAGGTGGCCGATTCCGACGGAAAATTTGCCTGGGTCGACACCGACGACCTCAACGACGGCAAGAACCGCAGGGGCAAGGAGATCAAGGACGACCTCCACTACAGCGGGGAGGGCTACAAGATTTTCGGCGAGCGAATGGCGGCCGAAGCGATCAAGCGCATCAAAGGCGAGTGAAGAAATAGGGAATGGTCCCGGCATCGACAAACACGATAATCATGCGGAGATGCGGTGAGTATTCATAGAAACATGGGGTCCTAAACCGTTTTTTTCAGGACTCGTTGAAGAAGATCGTGAGATTCTTTGTCTGGCGGGCTGCTGCTACGATTTCCGGTTTTCCGTCCCCGTTGAGGTCGCCGGCCTTGATATCTTCGACGGCGATTTCGGCGCCTGAGAGTTTTTGGCTGGTCCATTCGGATCCGTCTTGATTGGGGATGAATAGCTTGATGCCCGGATCTCCGGGAATGTCCTTCGGGTGCATTGCACGCCAGCCGACCACAACCTGGTCCGAGCCGATTCCGAGGAAGTCATCAATCGCTACGGCGTGACCGTCCTTGATGGCTCCGTCGAGGACCTTGAGTTGTGGCCAGAGACTTTCTCCGCTTTCAGGCTCGACGTAGGCAGCGGCAGTATTGCCGTGCATGGGCTCGACGCAGGCGATGAATCGTTTACCGTTGGGGAGCTTGCCGTCTCGAATTTCGCCGGAGAAGTTTTTGGTTAGCTGGGTGGCTTCCCAGGGCTGTCCTTTCTCCCCCCGGTCGAAATGCCACGATCCTTCCTTCGCGGCGATGATTAGTTCCTCCTCCGGATCGTCGTCCCAGTTTACGGGGTGAAAGTTGTGGGATTGGTGCAGGTCCTGATTGATCACGGAAAGTGTCCATTCGCCGGTTGGATCCCGCGGCATGATGTATTCCAACACGCGCAGACCAGGGCCGATTCCGCCGATAGTTCCTTTACCGCGAAGCGGTTTCACAACGAGGGAATAGCTCCCGTTGGGACCGAGTATCCAGTGCATGCGATGAACGCTCGGATCGTTGGGCAATTGAACCGGTGACCAGGCTTGGCTCCTGTCTTTCGGGGGCGCCAGGTAGAAGACCGCTCCGTCCTTGTTTGTCTCGAGAAAGTTCCATTGTCCACCGACCGCAATCTCGGCTTTGCCGTCGCCGTTAATATCACGGGCTGCAATGCAGACGTTGTCGCGCTCGGTCAGGTCACTGGCGATGACATGTTTCTCCCAAGAGGGATTTTCATACCACTGGATCGTTTTCTTGTCGGCTAAAAGAATGTCGGTTCTGCCGTCGCCATTGATGTCGGACAACTGAAGACCGTAGCCGATGGTGATCTGGTCGATTTCCTGGGTGCTCCATTTGAATTCGGGAGCCGCCTGGAGAGAAGCGGTGACAAAGCTGAGAAGGAGCAGAGTGTTGAGTTTCATGTCAGGCAAAAAAGGGGGCAATCCACGAGGGTAAAGACCTCCTTTTGCCCGGTCAATCGTGAAACCCTACAGCATCGGGGAGCTAAAGACCGTATTGCGGCAGCGCGGCTTTTCGGGGCGCAGCGCGCTGATACCACAGAAGACGGTCAGGCTAAGCAGCAGCATGCTGATGAAGATTCCGGAAACCAGTTCCACTGATGCGGAACTTAAGTTAATGCCGGCTGAGTTCAGCATGGAATGCATGCTGGAGAACAGCAGGAGGAAGGTGAAGTAAGCCACTGGCGTAACGACGGCCAGGAAAGCCGGAGCGAAGGTCATGGTGATCAGCGCTGGGCGCCATCTACTGATTAGCTAGCGCAAGGTGATCAGCAGCGTGACAAGGGATAGAAAAATGAAAGCGGGACCAAATATTATGATTGGATCATTCCATGACTCGACTGGAATCGCAGTTGCAAGCGAAGGCCGAGTTTGTAACGTTCCCTGGCAGTGAAACAGCTTCTGTGTCAGAAACGGCTGGAAATGACCCGGTCCTTTCTCAGGATCAGTCTTTCGAGCTTTTAGGGTCCAGCGCATCGCGGAGGCCGTCGCCAAGGAAGTTGAGACCGAACAGGGTAAGCCCAAAGATGATGGCCGGATAGACAAGTAGGCCGGGATCACTGGCCATGCGGTCAGCGCCCTCCTTGATGAGCGCACCCCAACTGGCATCTGGTGGCTGAACTCCGAGTCCAAGAAAGGAAAGGATTGCCTCGAGTCGCATCACCGCTGGAACAGTCAGGGTTGTGTAGACTATGACCGGTCCGATCGTATTAGGGATGAGGTGACGGAACACAATTCGCCATTGTGACAGTCCGAGGCTTCGGGCTGCTTCGACGAACTCCTGGCTTTTAAGTGATATGACCTGACCGCGGACGATTCGAGCCATAGTAAGCCATTCAACCGCTCCGATACAAACGAAGAGCAACCAGAGATTATTACCGAAGTAGGTCGTAAGAATGATCACGATGATCATGAACGGCAGTGCGTATAGGATATCGACGACACGCATCATGGCGGCATCAATCTTGCCGCCAACGTAGCCTGAGAGAGCGCCATAGATCACTCCGATAGTCAGTGAAACTGCGGTCGCAAGGAAACCGACGGCGAGCGAGACACGTCCCCCGTAGAGGATGCGTGAGAAGATATCGCGTCCGAGGTGATCACTGCCAAGCAGGTAGTAGACTTCGTCTCCACCTACGGAGGTGGCCTTGGAAAAGGCAGGTTGTGATTGCAGTTCGGGGAAGGTGGCGTTGGGATCGGGAACGAAGGAAAAGAGTGGCAGCAGGAAGCAGGTCAAAACGACTGTGACGAAGAACCAAAGACTCGTCATGGCGAGGTGATTCTTGCGCAGGCGCAGCCACGCATCACGACCGAGAGAAGATCCCCTCTCGATGGCTTTTGATTCGCGCTGATGGATGCCTGAAATCATGGGGCGGGATTAATTCCGTGTCTTGGTCCGCGGATCGAGCCACGCCTGGAGGACGTCGACAAGGAAATTCATGACGAGAATGAGGATGGCGAACACGGTAACTGTTCCGTTAATGAGCGTGTAGTCGCGGTTGGAAGCGGCCTTAATAAAGTGTTGTCCGAGGCCGGGGATTCCAAAGACAGTTTCAACGACGAAGGAACCACCAATGAGCCCGGCTAGGGCTGGGCCGAGGTAGGCGACCACCGGCATGATGCCGCCGCGGAAAGCGTGCTTGAAGAGGATCTTGCCGGGAGCGACTCCCTTGGCTCTGGCGGTGCGGATAAAATCCTCGCTCAGCACATCGAGCATGCTGCCGCGAGTGAGTCGGGCGATGTAGGCCGAGTAGTAGAGCCCAAGGGTCATGGCGCCAAGGAACCAAGCCGTGCTGTTTTCCCATCCGGCGACATCGAACCACCCTAATTTCAGGGCAAAGATTTCTCCCAGCAGCGGGGCGATGACGAAAGTCGGTAAACAGATACCAATCATGGCCACGGTCATGAGGCCATAGTCGACTGAAGTGTTCCGTTTCGCCGCGGCGAAGACCCCGATAGGAACTCCGATGATGAGCGCAATGATGAGACCGATAAACCCAAGAATAAACGAGACGGGCAGGCCTTCAGAAATAACTTGTTTGACTGTGAAGCCCTTGTTGCCCAGTGAGGGGCCGAGGTCGCCCTGAATCAGTTGACCGAGGTAGAGTCCGTATTGAACCGCGAGCGGCTTATCAAATCCGTATTTTTTGTTCATCTGCTCGAGCAGGTGCTCCGGAATCGCCTTCTCATCGAGGAATGGCCCCCCCGGAGCTAGCCGGGCAAGGAAGAAAGTCAACGTGATGATACAGAGCAGGGCGAAGAGCGACTGCAGGAAACGATAAAGGACATAACGGGCAGTTTTCATCAAGGCGCTGCCTCCTTGTCTGCTTCAGCGATCAGGTCGATGTGCTTGTAGGGATGGTTATCCAGTAGAAGCGGATGCCAGTTTTTTACGTCGGGATGAATCAGGTAGGTTCGCGTGTACCAATAGATGGGGAGGATCGGCACTTCGTCGAGTAGGACCATCTCAGCTTCCCGAAGCTTTTCGTAGCGTTTCTTTGGATCGCTGATCAGTCCGCTTTCGGCCATTAGTCGATCATATTCTGCGTTCGACCAGCCGGTATTGTTGTTGGAGTCACCGCTGACCCACATGCTGAGAAAAGTATTCGGATCGACGTAGTCGCCGATCCAACCGGCCCGGGAAACTTCGTAGTCAATGTCGTGAACGGTCTGCTGGAAGACTTTCCATTCTTGGTTTTCAATCTTCACCTTCTTAATGCCGAGATGCTTCTTCCACATATCCTGAATTGCGACGGCTATGGACTTGTGCGCTTCGGACGTGTTTATTATCACGGTGAACTCCGGAACTTCGGTCCCGGTTTCGTATCCGGCTTCGTTCAAATATTGGCGCGCCTTTTCGGGATCGAAAGCGATGACGTGGGGAGGATCGTAACCCGCCTCCGAAGGTGGAGTGAATCCGTAGGCGGGCTGCTGGCCGCCGCGTGTGACGAACTCTACGATGGTCTTCTGGTCGATCGCATAGGCGAGCGCACGACGTAAATTTACGTTGTCGGTAGGCGTCTGCTCAACATTGCAGCGGTAGAAGTAGGAGCCGGCATAGGTCTCTGTGCGGAGCCGCGGATCCCCGGACTCTTGGTATTTAGCGATGAGATTCTCCGGCAAAACGTAGGTGTAGTGAAGAAGTCCGTTGCGGAACGCTTTCTCTTCTGTGAAGACGTTGTCGATCGGCATGAAGTCGATGCCGTTGGGCTTCACATTGTCGGCGTCCCAGTAACGGGGGTTGCGGCGTACTTTCACGTAAGCATTGATCCGCCAGGCTTCGAGTTGGAAGGCTCCATTGCTGACATGATTACCGGGTTTCTGCCACTCGGTGTAGGGATCAGTAATTTTGCCGAATTTCTCGATGGTGGGGCCGTGAACCGGCAGCCAGGTGGTATGCTTGACAACATCCGGGAAATACGGTGTCGGTCCCTTCAAGGTGCAGATTAACTTGTAGTCCCCCTCTGCTCGCACACCGACTTTGCTGAAGTCTTCGATTTCGCCCCGATTAAAAGCTTCTGCATTCTTCAGAAAATAAAGCATCGACGAATACGGCGCGGCCATTTCGGGATGAAGGATGCGGTTGTAGGAATAGACAAAGTCATTGGCCGTGACGGGATCCCCATTTGACCAACGCGCGTCTTTCCTGAGGAAGAACGTCCATTCGGAGAAATCCTCGTTGGGCTCCCAGCGTTCCGCTACGCCGGGTTCGTGGAGCATGTCGTTCGTGGGGTGATAGGCCACCAGGCCTTCAAACAAGGCGCGGAGAATGTTAGAGTCACCCACCGAAGACACGATGTGCGGATCGAGAGCCTTGGGTTCGGCTCCATTGCCCATAATGAGAATCTTCTCGCGGGTTGCAATGTCGACCTTCGACTCCCTGCCGCATCCACCAGCGGTGAAAAGAAGCGTAATGCCGAAAGCAGGACCTAGCAGGGTTAGGTGCTTGGGATAACCCTGTTGGGTTCTGTCCTTCGATTGGCGACTCATGCGGCAAGCTAGTGTTTGCTAGGGCGGCTCGCCTTGCAACGCAGAAATGGGCGTGAAAGGGGGGGGATGACCCGACTACAGACAAACGGTGAATCTGTAATTCTTCATGCGTTGACCCTCATGCTATCTCCTTGGGCCTCACTTAAAATTTCTATGAACAACTGGCATTATGTGAATTCTGCTGATAATCAGAACCAGGCACTGTGATATTGGCGAGTGTGTTAGGGAAAAGTCAGTTTCCACCACCGGCGGTAATGGTAACGCCGGCGCGGCCGGCTCCCCTGGCCGCGTTGATACCTTCTTGGATCGCCACAGCTTGGCCGGCGGTGACGAGGACGCCTTCGGTATATTCCTTGAGTTTGGTCCACACGGTGCGTGGCACCCAGACTATGTCGCCGCCCTCAAGCGACAAGTCGGGTTCCCTGCCCCTCATGACGGTATCAATATTGACGACAGCGACCTTTGGGTCGCGGGTGCCGCCCCGTAGAATGAGTGCCTTGGATTTGACAGCATCCTTGTCAACGCCACCGGCAGAAGCGACAGCAGTCAGCAGAGTAATGCCTTCCTCATACAAAACCGGACCCGGGGCGATGACCTCGCCAAGCACATAGATGGAGCGCGAGGTGAGGGAGGGGATAAAAAGGTAATCGCCCGGCTGGATGTAGACATTCTGAGACATGTCCCCGTTCCGAATGAGGGCGTCGAAATCAACCGGGACGAGGTTGCCGTTGCGGATCAGAATGGAACGTTTCAGGTCGGCTGCCTCGGGGTTGCCGACTTCGTTGTTCTGATCGTAGGAGAGAAGGCCACCACTTTGGGAAATCGCATCGATTACGGTGGTAGGTTTCTGTATGGGGAAGGCGCCCGGGGTGCGGACCTGGCCCAGCAGCCAGAAGCGCTGGCTGTCGGCGTTTGCCACATTCACCGAGACAACCGGATTGACGTAGTCATTGACGAGCCGTTCGGATAGAATTTTGGAAATCTCGGTGATCGTCATGCCCTTCACGTTGACGCCGTCAGCAACGTCATAGTAGAGCATACCGTCGGGGAGTACCCGGGTGGTTCTGCGTGTGTCAGCGAGTTCGGCCACTTCAATATCAAGGGTGTCGCCAGGGCCCACCTGATAGGATCCGGAAGGCTTTTGAAGGCAGGCCGGGTCAATCTTCTTATCGAAGTGAAGTTGCTGGAAATCTGGCTCGGCCGGGATGCGGTTGATTGCTTCGTCAACGGACAGGATTTCATCGATGGTTTCCTGATCCTCGTCATAGAGTGCGGCATGGGTTTGGAACTCACGATCAGCCGGCCAGGTCTGGACGCAGCCGGTCATGCCTGCAGCCAGCAGTAGCAGTCCAAGTTGGAATAAAACGCCAAAACGGAATTTCATGAGAAACAAAACCGAAAATCGGCGGATCAGTCAGTCAGTGGCACGAAGTTATTCACGATGCTCTCGGTGGTAACGGTCTGTAGGAAGACAAAGATGGCACTGTCGAGGGCGCGCTCGACCAGTTCAAAAGGACGCTCATTAACGAAAACGATATCGCGATTCTCAAGGGTGATGTCCTTGGTGCGTCCGGCGAGAATGTCTTTAATGTTGACGATATGAGTTTCGGGCTCATGGATGCTGCCACGTATCACGAGCACTTTGATCTGGTAGGCGTTGCGGTCAAAGCCTCCGGCTTCGGCAATGGCCTGAGCTACCGTGAGGCGCACGGGCATCTTGAAACGACCGGGGCGGGCCACAGCTCCGAGAACGTAGATCTCGTTTTTCAGGTTCGAGGCAACGTAGATATAATCGTCGGGCTCCAGATAAGCGTTCTGGCTGAGATCGCCACGATAATAGAGACTGGCAAGGTCGATATCCAGCTTTCGGCCGTTTCGAGCGACGAAAGAACGCTGTAAGTCAGCAAGTTCGAACGCGGAGCCGCGGACGTTGTTGGTTTCGATGCCCTTGGCCAGAGAGATCGCTTCGAGGACGGAGGTGGGTCGATCGAGGGGATAGCTCCCAGGACTGCGAACGCGGCCAATGATGGAAAATTCCTTACTCGCCACGTCGAAGGGGGAAACGATGACTTTGACGTCTTTATGGAACATAGAGAGTTCCTGCTCTATTAGATCGCGAAGTTCATCCGGAGTAAGACCGTCCGCCTGTACGGCCACTGCCTGCAGAAAGCTGACGGTTCCGTCCGGAGCGATCTGAACGTTTTCGCGGCTCAGGTCAGGGCGATCATAGACCGAAAAATTCAAGGTATCCCCGGGCCCGAGAGTATAGCGGGTTTGCCAGGCGGGAATGCCGGTTCCGAAGATGCGCGGGCGTTCGACTTTAGCCAGGATTGTCGCCGGAACAGGGGAGGCTGAAGGATCCTCTACAGGAGAAAGGTCCTCCCAATAATCAGAAGCCTGATTGGTGAGGCTTCTACCACGCAAACGCTGGTCCTGAGCCTGCAGATAGAGGCACAGAAAAATTGCGAACACGGAGATTGAAATGAAGCGGAACATCGCGTGATATTTCACCATTCTTAATTATTAATTGTTCGATTTTATTATAAAAATTATAATAATCAAGTGTATTGGTTTTGAATTTCTGCAAGGGATACATTGGACTGCGAGAATCGCTTGTGCGTGAAAGCGAAAGCAGGGAATGAAAATCGGTTGATTTTTTGGAAAAAAATGAAACAATGGCTCGAAACATGCTAAGGTCCGCGAGAACCCCCCGTAAGCCGGGTCACCTAGCATGGCGGAACAGCGATTTGACCAGTTTCAGTCTCTTCAGCAGCAGCAGACCATTGCGCCGCAGATGCAGCAAAGTTTGCAATTGCTGCAAACTCCTACCCTCGAACTTCGCCACTTGGTTCAACAGGAGATGGTGGAAAACCCCACTCTGGAGGAGGAATCGACAGAGGTTTCACTTGAAGATGCCAGTTCTCCGTCGGAGGACGACGATTTTGAAAAGGAATTCGCTGAGCTGTCCCAGCTTGACGAGGAGTGGCGCGAGTACATGGCCCAGTCCCGCATGTCGGCGCCTCGCCGTGACGATGCGGAGGCGAAGCATCAGTTCGTCATGGACTCGATCGTCGAGCCGATTACGCTTCAGGAGCACCTCCTCAACCAGCTCAGCACTTCAGACACTTTCGGCGATAAACGGGAGCTAGCAGCGACGCTGATCGGTAATATTGACGAGAACGGATTTCTCCAGGTCGACCTCGAAGACATGAGCTTCGACATGGGTATTCCCTACGGTGATCTAACTGATGCCCGTAAAATCATTCAGGGGTTTGATCCGGTTGGAGTCGGGGCAGTGGATCTTCGGGAATGCCTGCTGATCCAGTTGGAGCGTCTTGGAAAACATCACAGCCTCGAATATCGCGTGGTGGATCATCACCTCGACGATCTGGCCCGAAAGCGATATCCGCAGATTGCGAAGCGCCTCAGCGTGGCGCCTGAACAGATCACCAAAGCGGCGGGATTTATCGCGACTTTAGATCCGCGCCCGGGAAGCAGGTTCGGTGGAGATACTAACACCTATGTCAGTCCGGACGTGAACGTGGAACGAATCGGTGGCAAATGGATCGTGACAATGAACAATGATCAAGTTCCGCGCCTGCGAATCAGTAACGCCTACAAAGATCTCATGGCAAGTGGTGATGGACGCGAAGCTCGTTCCTACATTCGGGAAAAGATCCGGGCCGGAAGGTTTCTCATCAAGAGTATTCATCAGCGTCAGCAGACAATCCAGTCGATCGCGACGGAGATCGTGAAGCGACAACAGGAGTTTCTCGAATACGGTCCCTCCAAGCTCAAGCCGATGAACATGGCCCAAGTAGCCGACGAGGTTGGCGTTCACGAAACGACGGTGAGTCGCGCCGTCTCAGGCAAATACATGTCGACGCCCCACGGGGTATTCGAAATGAAGTATTTCTTCACCACCGGATACGAAACAGAGGACGGAGAGTCGATGAGTAATACTAGTGTGAAGCAATCGCTGGCTGACCTAGTGGCGGATGAGGACCCGAAGAAGCCCTTCAGTGATCAGAAGATCGTAGAAGAGTTGGGCAAAAAGGGAATCAAGATTGCGCGGCGCACGGTGGCAAAATATCGGGAGGAGCTCAATATCCTACCCAGTCACATGCGCCGGAGTTACTGAGTAAAGCTCGGCTGCGGCGGAATCGGGCATTCCTTAACTGGCGCGATTGTTGCAAGTTGGGTGATTGAAAAGGGGAGAGCCCTTTGGCAGATTTCGTCCGAATGAATTTCCCAATCGCTTTTTTCGCCCTCACCGTAGTCCTCGGAGCTAACCTCCAAGCGGAAGACTGGCCCAATTTCCAGGGGCCCTCTCGAACCGGTGTCTCCGCTGAAACTGGGCTCAATCTGTCCGGTTGGGATATGAAAGCACCCGAGATCTTCTGGGAAAAGGAGCTCAACGAAGGTTTTGGCGGTGCGGCTATTGCGGGCGATGAGGTTTTCCTGGTTGATCGTGACCTCGGCGAGCGGGACCATGTCCTCTGCCTTTCTCTCGAAGACGGTTCAGAGAAGTGGCGTTTCACTTTTGACTACGCCGGTAAGCTGTCTTTCCATGGCAGCCGTGGCACTCCCCTGGTTGAGAACGATGCCGTCTACTATGTGAGTGGTTTCGGCCAGGTGTTCCGCATCAACCGCAAAACACAGCAGCGGGATTGGATGGTTTCGATCCAGGATGAATACGGCTCACCTCCGCCGAAGTGGGGTTGGGCTCAAAGTGTGGTTTCGGTAGGGAATGTCCTTGTTGTTCCGGCCATGAGCGACGAAGTTGGCCTTATCGGTCTCGACAAGAAGACTGGTAAGGAGCTCTGGAAGACCGAAGGTTTTGGTGACTCTCACTCTACACCCACTGTTTTGAATCTCCACGGAGTTGAGCAGGTCGTTTTTGTGGCTACGATGCGCGACGGCGATGACGGAACCGGCATAACCCTGAGTGTGCTTCCCGAAACGGGTGAGGTGCTCTGGAAGACGGACATCTACTTCAACAAAATCCCGATTCCGTTTGCGACCAAGGTCACTGAAGAGCTTGTTTGGCTGACCGGTGGCTACGATTGCGGCAGTTGCATGGTTAAGGTTCGAAATGATGGCGGTTACTGGACCGTGGAGAAAGTTTTCGACAAGATTGAGGGAACTCAGATTCATCCGCCCTTCGTGATCGGGGAGCACATCTATTTCCTTGCCAACGAAAACAGCAATCACAAAGGCGAAGCTCGCCAGAAGGGTGGACTGGCTTGCATGGATTTTAATGGCAAGATTCTCTGGCACACCGGCGAGGAACCATTCATGGGGCGCGGTAACATGATCCTCGTCGACGGACATCTTCTCATCCAGGACGGTGAAGTTGGCTATCTCCGTTCCGTGGCGCCTTCTCCGGATGGTTACCAGGAAGAGGGCATGTTGGATGTTTTCGGCAAGAAAGCCGAGGTCGACGAGCAGATCGCCAAACAGGAAGGTCGTGCCGTCATCAAGATGCCCGAATTCAAGTTCTGGAGTCCCATGGCTCTCAGCGACGGCCGCCTCATTATGCGTGGGCAAACTGTTCTGAAGTGTGTCGATCTTCGCTGAGCCGCTGCTTGATGTGAATTGTCGATCAGGCTCTTCCCCTCCGGATGGCGGGTGCTCTCTCTCTGTCGCCGAAAGCGGGCTAGCTCTTCGGGGAGCGGTATATTAAAGCGAGAGGAATTCCGGATCTAGAATTCCCCATTTCATCGATATAAACTGATGCCATGTTCTGGCTCCGTGCGCTTCTCTTTACCGCACTTCCACACGAAAGAATTTCTCAAATGCGTTCCGGACTTGTCCACCCATCTGAAGGAATTGCCAGGTATCAGTCGTGAGGCGACCCACGAGGCGGAGAATTCGATTCACGGTCGTGAAGCCGCTGATGCCACGATACGGGCAGCGGATTGAGGGGTAGATGAATGGAAAATCGACCTGTGGACCAATTGTGATGCCTCAAAATTGGACTTCTGTCCGTATTAGCCTATCGAGACAATTTGTCGGACGAAAACATGATAACAGAGGACCTCATTCGCGAAAAACTTGGAGAAGTCAGCTACCCGGGCTTTAGCCGGGATATTGTGTCATTCGGATTGGTGAAAGGTGTCGTCATCGACGGAGATGACGTGACGGTTCAGATCAGTCTCGCCACGCGCGATCCCAACATTCCGCGCGGGATCCATGAAGGGATCGAATCTGTGCTCAATGCAGTCGAGGGTATCGGCAAGGTGTCGATCGACTTTGATATCCAAGACCCACCCGAGCCCGTGACGGGTGGTGATCCGTCGGCCGGTCAGTCCAGCATCCCCGGCGTGAAGAAGATCATCGCCGTAGCCAGCGGAAAAGGTGGTGTTGGGAAATCAACGGTGTCCACCAACCTGGCCATCGCGTTGAGTAAAGCTGGGGCCAAGGTGGGGCTGTGCGATTGTGACCTTTACGGGCCTTCAGTGGCTTTGATGTTGGGTGCTGCAGACATGCAGCCCATGGCCACGGAACAGAATGAGATCATTCCCATCGAGGCCCATGGGATTAAGGCGATCTCAATGGGATTTCTTCTCAGTGATGACTCTCCGGTGATTGTGCGCGGTCCGCTCGCGACCCGCTACACTCAGCAGTTTCTCCGCCAGTGTGTCTGGGGTGAACTGGACTATCTCATTCTCGACCTTCCTCCCGGGACTGGTGATATCCAGCTGACCATTTCCCAGACTGTGGCCGTGGACGCAGCGGTAGTGGTGACCACGCCCCAAGAGGTTGCTTTGATCGATGCCCGAAAGGCTGCCAGCATGTTTGAGAAGGTTAATGTGCCAATCGCCGGAATTGTCGAAAACATGGCCTGGTTTGAGTGCGATCTGGGAACTCGTTACTACATTTTCGGCGAAGGGGGAGGCACCCGTGAAGCGGATCGTCTTGGAGTGCCGCTTCTCGGGCAGATTCCCCTCGATCCGCCTACACGCCAGCACGCCGATGAAGGACAACCGGTTGCGACTCTCGACTCGAAAGAGAGTTCGATTTCGGCTGCGTTCGCCGATCTTGCCGGGATGGTGAAGACGTTGTTGAACTAAGAGAGTGAGATTTACGCTTCTCAATTTGTTCGATTTTTTCGCAGAGTTGTCGCTGAAGCCTCGAAAATTCTTTCGAAACCTACAGCCATGATAAAAAAGCCCATTCTTATCGCGACAGCTTGAGCCGTGCTGATCGGCGGCCTCCACATCTTGGCACAGCAGGGTCCCAAGGCAGCTGCCTCTCAACTCATTTCTTTATCACACGAGGAAATCCCCGCTCGGGTTCCGGAAGTGGAGCGCTAGATCGAAGAGCGTGAGATTCGTGCCTCTGAATTGACACTAGACATTGTCCAACTCGATCAACGGATCGAACGGCGGATCGACCGCATTCTCAAGCAACTTAAGGGGCATGAAGGATTCGAAAGAGTCCGGCGCTCGTGTCGTTCGAATGAAAGAGGAAACAATTGAAGGACACCGCGAGTCGATCCGTCTCTACGGTTCCAAGCGTCGTGAACTGAAGCTCGAAGTCTATTCCCGGGACCCTTCAATCAACCGGGATACGTTTTTCTCGGCAATGGACAAGTATGATACCCTTATCGAGAAGCGTGTTGATCAAATCCCTGAACTGGCCGAGACCTCTGCCGCTGACAAGGATTTACTCAACTACGAGTATTCGCGTTCCAGCGGATGGCGCGGCTGGAGCTGGGAGACCACGTGAAACAACCCCGAATACCAGCAGAGCCGAAAGCAGACCGTTCATACCGATCAAACCCGTCAGGAGTTGATCGATGCATTGGACAAAAGCATCGAGGGTCTCGAGAGGCGCAACCGCGAGATTGGAGAGATCATGAAAAAGGAGATCACCTCCCAGTATCGCGAACTCCTGCAGCACGAACTTGATTAGAATAACAATCTCATTGTGATGCGTGAGGAGCAGGTTGGCCTGATGCGGAATCCACCTGAAGACCGTGGAACCACTACCTCAACCGATCCTGCGATGAAAGTGGGCCACTGGGTCGAAGATCTTGTTGGCGGTATCCAGGCCGACATGGACGAAATGTTTGCTGACATCAACGAACTGAAGCAGGAGAAAGGATCCCTGACCTACCTTCGCGAACGAGTTAAGGTCGCCAGGGGGAAGTCCTGGTGGATGTTATCAAGGTGGAATAGAACCTAAGTGACCGGTTACTCTTTTATTTTATCAGGGGGGAGAGGCTAATCTCCAACTCCTCCAGGTCTTTGTCTGCCAGCACCTTCTGAACCCCGTCGATGTAGTAGAGCGGATCCTCTGATTTGGTATTCGGTTGGACGTCGTGACGTGCCGCGAAGTTGAGCATCGTGCCAAATGCGGCCGGGCTAACAACTAGAGGTCCGGAAACGCTGCTTTGCCTGGACAGCATTGGCATTGCGCCGATGTTGAGCGGTTCAAGAACCGCTCCGGAAAAGAGCTTCGTGTCTTTTGAATCAACTTTACTGGAAATCGAGTCTCGAATTAATGATATTTTTCGCAGGCGGTTCTTGGGATTGAATGAGGTGATGGCGTTGGTTTTGAAGCGCCTAGAGGAGCATTTTGTGTATAACAAGAAGTAACGGGTTCGGCGAGACTTGCGTCACGCCTGTTGAATTTTGATCAATTGGATGATTTCAAACCAGGCAAAACGCTTTCATGACTTTGATGCCCTTCGGGGCTACGCCATGTTGTTGGGTATCGTCCTGCATGGATTAATGTCGTTCATGGTCATCCCGTTCTGGCCGGCGCAGGACCGCAACCAGAATACGGAAGTTTGTGGAACGGTCCTCAACTTCATTCACGGCTTCCGGCTGCCCCTGTTCTTTCTCATTAGCGGGTTTTTCACGGCGATGCTGTGGAGGAAGCGGGGGCTCAAGGGATTGCTTAAGCAAAGAGCCATTAGAATCCTAATTCCTCTGGCGGTGGGAACGATCGTGACCTGGGTGCTGGTGCTCCCTCTGACTTTCTGGGGGAATGCCAAGAAGGCGGTAGTGGCGGAGCAGCGCGAGACGGGCCAAGGTAGCGACGGAGTATTGGCGGACGCGGAAAAGAAAGAGGCTTTGTGGCAACTGGTAAGAAGTGGCGACGGCGATCAGGTCCGCGCTTTGGTGGCGGAGGGTGCAGACGTCAATGCGAAAGACTCAGGGTTTCAATTGTCTCCACTGGCCTGGGCGGTGATAGAGGGTAAGCCGGAACTGGTATCCCTCCTGATCAAAGCCGGGGCTAATGTGGACGCTCGCGATGGCGAAGGTTCATCAGCCTTGCATGCGGCCTCGTTTCTTGGCCGGGGAGAAGAGGGGGCGCTCCTTATCGCAGCGGGAGCCGATGTGAATGCGAGGAATAACGATGGCGAGACTCCTTTGGATACTCAGCGCCACGGGATGGACACAGTGAATTGGGTCAGTGGGATGCTCGGGATCGAGATTAAGAGAGTCGAGCTCTACAAGGGGAGAAAGCAGATCAAAGAGCTCTTGGTTGAGAATGGAGGTGAATCCGGGATTCTGAACCCCTTGTTGCAGCAACTCCTTGATCTCTGGAAGCTGGGTGCCCAGTTGCCTGTGTTTCAGCACCTCTGGTTTCTCTACTATCTTTGCTGGCTGGTGGTGATGTTCGCGACGCTTGTGTTGGTTCGAAAATTGATCCCATTCCATATTCCCAAATGGATGAGTGCTTCCCCCCGAAGCTGGCTCTGGGTCCTGTCTGCCACCGTGTTGTGCCAATTGTTCATGAGGGAAGGTGTTGGAGCCGATACTGCCCCGGGAATCCTGCTATGGCCACCTAAGCTGCTCTACTATGCAGTTTTCTTTGCCGTCGGCGCTCTGAGTTATGGAAATGAGTCCTTTGAAACGAACGCTGGTCGTTTCTGGATTATCTGGGCTCTGCTGGGTGTCCCTGCTTTTGTTGTCGCCTCGACCTGGCTGAGTAGCGGTGGGGAGCGGTTCGGATGGCAGCATTGGGCCGGCAGCTTGAGTGCTGCGGTTTTCACCTGGTTGATGATTTACGCACACCTTGGGTTTTTCCGGCGTTTCTTCAGCGGGGAAAGCCGATTGGTTAGATATCTTTCCGACTCTGCTTATTGGCTTTATCTCGCGCACTTGCCCGTGGTGACGGGCCTGCAAATCTGGATCAGTGATCTGGACTGGCCCATCATCGTGAAGTTTACCCTCGTCTTCACGGTGACGACGGGGGTCTTACTAGTAGTCTATGAATGGCTGGTGCGTTACACCTTCATCGGAGCCGTTTTGAACGGTCGAAAGAAAAGGCCGGTTTAAAGCTCGGCAACTTCCATCGTCAGCATTTCAAGACTGTTGTCGTAGGTGTCAATGTAGAACTTGTGATCCTCAAGATCGTAGGTGCTCCAGGTTGACCTGTCTTTTTCAAGCCTTGCCAGAACCCAGCTGGTGTGTCCGAAGTTGTCCGTCATGAAAAAGTGATGTCGTCACGAAGAATGGGCTCTTGGGTGTGATCGTTAGGGACAAGCCGGGAAGATTGATCCAACCCGTCGGGGTGCCATAGCGCTTGGTGCATTTTTCAAAAGATTCACCTAGGCGTGCCTCAGCGGAGGTCACAAACAAGGTGATGAGGGGAAGCAGCAGGGCTGCCAGGACAACGGACGGTCAGGATATGGCCAAGGCTATTTCAGAGGTATACCTGCATAATTTGGTGTTGTTGTTCATCAGGATTTCCTAGGTGTTTGGTTAACAATGCCCCAGTGGATGAGCTTTTCATCGGATTCAGAAGTTTCTTTGGAAACGGTTTAGACGGAGCCGGGCCTTGGGAATGGAGGGCATGGAATTCGAACGAAAAGTTTGAAGGATGATCATCGAATGTTGGGTGGTCTTTCATGGATGGGTGGAATCAATCCAACTGCCACCCAATGTGAGAGATTTATTGCACGCTGTGAAATTGAAACCGGGCCACCTGCAATCTTGAATCGGTACAAGAATTCACAAAAGGTCCCGGCGTAACCGGCGATACCTCCGCGGCGTTCCATGTCGGGCGGGGCATCAAGGCTACCTGAGATCGTTGAAATCAGGGCGAGACCAATGGGATGAGGAGTAATCAGCGACGTGGAAATGACGAGCGTCTTTCAGATGGGGAGTCGCTTTGAGGAGGATTCGGAGATGGTTTGGCGTAAGCTTACCACAGGCCCCACCATTGAGTGGAAATGATGAAAAGTCCAAGAATGAGGTTGGCAACAGCGTGCATGATGACGGCGGCCCACATGTTTCCGGTTTTGATCGATACCCATCCGGTGAGTGCCCCGTAAACTAGCGCAACGGCGAAATCAGGTCCAAGGTGAACGAGTGCGAAGGCCAACGCAGTCATCGCAACAGCCTGAGGGGTGCTGTCACTGAGACGACGCTCTTTCCAGTCTCCATCCGGATTGCTGAGGAAGGGCATGAGAAAGCCGCGCCAAAAGATCTCTTCGACGAGAGAGACGGCGATGATGAGACGCAGGAAACGCAGGAAAACTATCAGACCGAGTTGCAGCGCAGTCGTTTCTTCTCCGAACAGGTAGGGGTTGAAGCCATTGAGGCGAGACTGAAATCCCAGCCATTTCAACCAGGGCAGTGAGACTCCTTCGCCAATTCCGAAAGCAGCGTGAATTAACGGGGGAAGAAGCCAGACAGCAATGCCGACAATACCCATGAGAACCGCAAGGCCACTGCCTTTTAATGAAAATCTGGGATAGTGCTTTCGCCAGAAAAAAACAAGCCCAATGCAGAGAATGGCCTGAAGGGGATACCCCCAATGTTCGGGATGCTGGCGCCACCACGAAGCGGAGGCGTCCTTGGTCCCAAGCTGTTGGACGAGCGTGAGGATGACCAGGAAGGCGACGAATGGACCGATGAAAGCGGTGGCAGTGGCCCGATACCAAGGGGTTGGAGATGAAACTGGAGCGTCGGATTCGTTTGGCATCAGAGAAGAGCTATGGTGATTAGAGCTTGTCCATGACTTCCTTCAATAGCAACCTGTAAGGCGAGAGGAATGGGACGGCGATACGTGTTGAAGTGTCTTGAACTGGTGGGGGAATATCCCTGCACCCATTCCACTGCGAAACCCCTTTTGTCGCCTTTGTCTGCTCGGTTGAATCTTGTGCTTGGCTTGCCGATTCAAGCTGACGGGAATGAGCAGGTGCGTGAGGTGGGTTTTGAATTGATTGGTAAACAGGTGGCGTCGCGAATTGAAGCTGCGCTGAAGCAATAGACGGGAGACTGGACGACGATGAAATCGATTCTACTTACTATTTCTATTCTGGCGCTTCTTTCAGGTTCCCGTGCTGATGATCGCCCAAATATTCTGTTGGTGATGGCGGATGACCAGGGCTGGGGGGATGCTGGATTCATGGGGCATCCTTTTGTCCAGACTCCGGGCATGGATGAAATGGCCGGGAACAGCGTCGTCTTCGAACGTTTCTACGCTTCCGCCCCGGTGTGCTCACCGACGAGAGCCAGTGTGATGACGGGACGCCATCCCTTCCGAACCAATGTGCCCAATCATGGGCACTACATGCGCCCGAATGAAGTCACTATTGCAGAGGTGCTTCGTGAATCCGGCTATGTGACCGGCCACTTCGGAAAGTGGCATATCGGCTCGGTTCAGCCTGACAGTCCCACCAACCCAGGCGGTGCCGGTTTTGATGAATGGTTTTCGGCGCTCAATTTCTTCGATGTTGATCCCTACTTAAGTCGCAGCGGGAACTACGAGAATCCGAAGGGGCAGGGCTCCGTCATCTCAATGGATGCGACGATTGAGTTTCTCGAAAAGCACAAGGACGGCGACAAGCCCATGTTTACGGTGACATGGTTTCCGGCACCTCATGGCCCTTTTGCTGAAGTGCCAGTCGACTTTCGGGGCGAAGACGAGCTTTATGCCAGTGAGAAGAGCAAGGGCTACTTCCTTGAAATTACCTTGATTGATCAGCAGATTGCCCGATTGCGGGCGAGTCTCCGTGACATGGGGATTGAGGACAACACGATTCTTTGGTACACCAGTGACAACGGGGGGCTGGTCGAGGCCTCTTCCGGCGGACGGAAAAAGAAGGGGAGTATTTACGAAGGGGGATTGCGAGTGCTTTCGATCGTTGAGTGGCCGGCGAAATTGAAACCTGCCAGGATCTCGTTGCCATCCTCGTCCTCTGATATTTATCCCACTCTCGTCAGCATCGCCGGTGCTGTGGTGTCGCATCAGCCACAACTGGACGGGGTCGACCTGTCACCGGCCCTTATCGGTAGGGAGCAGGAGCATCCACCGATGGGCTTCTGGCATGATCACACAGGAGGTCAGTCGACCCACAGTGATCGGATCATCAAGGCTCTGATGGAAGCTCAGCAAGCGGGGCAACCGACGCCGCACCCGGAAAGAATTCTCAAGAATGTGAAGGAATTTCCGACCTTTGATCGCGGAGATTACAAAGGGCATGCCGCCTGGAACGACTGGCCCTGGAAGTTGCACCGCATTCAGAAAGGGGATGAGGTAAGGGTAGAGCTCTACAACCTGGAGTTAGATCCCATGGAGGCTACCGATCTCGCTGGAAGCGAAAAAGGGCGTGCTACGGAAATGCTGAAAGAACTCGAGGAATGGCAGAGCTCGGTTTACGATAGCTGGGAAGGTAAAGACTACACAAACTGAGAAATGCGCATCGACAGTCATCATCATTTCTGGAACTACGATCCTGTTGAATACGGGTGGATTGGCGAGGGAATGGACGTTCTTAAGCGGGACTTTGGTCCGGCTGACCTGGGTAAGGTTGCGAAAGCGACAAAGATGGACGGATTCGTTTCCGTTCAGGCGAGGCAGACGATTGAGGAGACCGAATGGCTGTGTGGGTTGGCAGAGAAGAGCCCGTTGATCAGGGGCGTTGTTGGATGGGTGCCCCTGGCGGACTTTGAGGTGGAGAAGATCCTTGATTCTGTCTCAACGCCCTCGCTGAAAGGGATTCGCCATGTGGTGCAGGGCGAGCCGGATCCGGAGTTCATTCTTGGCGAAGAGTATAATCGAGGAGTCAGCCTGTTAGGCCGTTTCGGGCTGGTATACGACATTCTGATTTTCGGCAAGCAGCTGCCGTCGTCAATTCGGTTTGTTGATCAACACCCGGATTTGCCGATGGTCCTGGATCACATTGCCAAACCCGTGATCAGTGAAGCTTCGTTTGATCAGCAGTGGGAGAAAGATTTTCGTGAAATCGCGCAGCGAGAGAACCTGGTTTGCAAATTTTCCGGCGTCGTCACTGAGGTTCGTGATAAAGGCTGGTCGACCGATTTGATTCGCCCCTACTGGGAGGTGGCCCTGGAATCGTTTGGTCCACGCCGTCTGATGTTTGGCAGTGATTGGCCGGTTTGCCTATTGAAAACTGATTACGAAGCCTGGGTCGCTGCGATCGGGTCATTGATGAACGAGTTGTCGGCCGACGAGCAGGCTGATATCATGGGACGAAATGCGATGAGAGTCTATGCCTTGTAGAGTGCCATGCTGAAACACCAATTGATTCATCCGAAGATCAACGAAGTGCTGGGGCGGGCAGGTCACGGCAGCAAAGTTCTTATTGCTGACGGCAACTATCCGGCTTCGTCAGCGCTGGGATCTAGGGCGGAACTGGTCAGCTTGAACCTTTCACCCGGGATTCCGACCTGCAGCCAGGTCCTGGCGGCCCTGGTCACCGCTGTCCCGATCGAAGCGGCGGACTTGATGATGTATCAGACGACCGGACCGTATGCACTTACCGAAGAGCCGCCGGTGTGGGAAGAGTTTCGCCAGGTCTTTCGTGATTCGAACCTCGAAGTCGATTTTGGAACGATCGAACGCTTCGCGTTCTACGAAGCGGCTGGCCAACCCGATCAGGTTTTGACCATCCAGACGGCGGACCAGCAGAAATTTGCCAACATCCTCGTGACTATTGGCGTGCGAGGAGTTGACTGAGTGACCAATTGGTGCCTTGAATTCACTTTGAGGTGTTTCATAATGGGACATCCTTCGCAGCGTTGCTGGAAGGGCTGCTCTCGGCAGACTGTGGATGATATGCACGACCGTTACGAGAAGATCCCCGTTCAGGTGTATCCGGAGGCTGGAGAAGCGGCCCGTCGGGTCGCTGCTGCAATAGCCGGTTTGATTCGATCACGCCAGGAGGAAGGCCGCGATGCTGTTCTCGGGCTGGCCACAGGTTCGACCCCGATTCCGGTGTATCGGGAATTGATCCGTTTGCACCATGAGAAAGGGCTCAGTTTTTGTAACGTCACCACCTTTAATCTCGACGAATACAGTGGGCTCGATACGAATCACCCCGAGAGTTACACGCGGTTCATGCGTGAGCAGTTGTTTGATCACGTCGACATCGGCGAGGGGCGGACCAATATCCCCAATGCCTCTGGTGATTCGGCAGAGGAACTTGAGAACAAGTGTGCTGCCTACGAGCAGAAGATTCGTGATGCGGGCGGTATTGACATCCAGTTGCTCGGTATCGGTCGAAGCGGTCACATCGGTTTCAACGAACCCGGTTCCCCAGTGACCTCACGGACTCGCGTGGTGACTTTAGATCGTATCACGCGACTCGATGCGTCGGCCGACTTCCAGGGATTCCACAACGTTCCGCGAACGGCGGTGACAATGGGTGTCGGGACCATCCTCGAAGCAGACAAGGTCTTCCTGCTCGCCTGGGGCAAGGGCAAGGCTGACGTGGTTCGCATCGCGGCTGAAGAGCCGGAAAGTGAGGTGGTGTCGGCCAGTTTCCTGCAACGTCATTCCAACGCGGAGTTTGTTCTTGATAAGGCGGCTGCGGGCGATCTGACCCGACTGCGATACCCGTGGCTAGTGGATTCGATTTCCTGGACCCGACGGATGAAGCGTCGGGCTATTTCGTGGGCTTCCGGCAAGACTGAGAAGCCTATCCTCAAGCTGGTGGACGATGATTACAACGAATCTGGCCTCGGTGACCTGATCGTCGAAGGGGAGAACTCCTATTCGCTCAATATCGCGACGTTTAATGATTTTCAGCACACCATCACCGGTTGGCCGGGGGGTAAGCCGGATGCGAATGAAGAGACCCGACCGGAGAAGTCGACCCCCCATCCCAAGCACGCCGTAATCTTTTCGGCGGAACCGCAGGATGCCCTCGTGGGGATGGGAGCGACTATCAATCGCCTCAAGGAGCAGGGCCATCACGTTACCCTCGTTGCACTGACGTCAGGGAATCTGCGGGTGCGCGACCAAGAAGCTCTCAAGTTGATTCGCTGCCTCAAGACATTGGGGCAGTCGGAGCAAGTTTCTCATCAACTGGGTGATCACGTGGAGCGTCTCCAGGTCAGTCATGCCGAAGCGGCTTTAAATCCGGAGGTGAGGAAACTGAAATCTGCGATTCTCCGGGCTGAGGTGGTCGATAGTGCTTCCGCGCTGGGGGTTGATGAAGAAGCGCTTCAATTTCTCAACCTGCCATTTTACGAATCAGGTAGGTTTCGCCAGTTTCATGTCACTGATGCTGACCATGAAGCGGTCGCAAAGTTGCTGGAAATGTTGAATCCGAATCTCGTTTTTGTCTCCGGCTCGGTTGCCGATCCGATGAGTCCGCAGGGAATCGCTTTTCAACTGGTGGCTGCCGCCATCCGTAAGTTTCCGATCACAGCGGATCACATCTGGTGTTACCGCCATCGTGAAGAGGCACTGAAGCCTTACGAAATCGACATGTCTGTTCCGATCAGTCCGCTACAGCATGAATTGAAGGGGAACGCCCTGCAGCGACTGCGTGCGGTCGTTGACCTTCGGAATGAGGAGTCACTCAACGATGATCGTTCCGTCGCGGCCGCCTACGACGAGCTAGGGCTCGCGGAATACGAGGCCATGGAAGTCTTTCAACGCGTGAAGGTGGAAAAGTTATGATCGCCCTTGAAGAATTCTCCCTGTCGAACGCCGGCGCTGATATTTTTGTTCCGGATGGTGTGACAGTCAAGGAAGCGCTGGCGCGGACGACGCATCTTGCTATCGGGGCTCATCACGACGACCTCGAGATCGCAGCTTACCCCGCGATCGAGAGTTGCTTCGAAAACCCGGATGCTTGGTTTGCCGGTGTCGTCGTCACTGATGGGCGAGGCAGTTCGAGGACTGGTCCTTACGAAAACTATTCTGATGAGGAGATGCGTGAAATTCGTAGGCGTGAACAGATTCGTGCAGCGATGTTGGGGGATTACAGCGTGGTGATTCAACTCGATTACCAGAGCAGCGAAATCAAAGAAGGGATCAATGAAGGTCTGGTTGCTGACTTGCAAGCCGTCCTAGTCGCAGCCGGAGCAGGGGAGGTGACATCTCACCAGCCGCTGGATCGTCACGCGACCCATATCGCTGTGTTCTATCATGTCCTTGAGGCACTCCGGCAACTTCCCAAGGAACAAAAGCCGGAGACCTTTCTCGGAGCTGAAGTCTGGGGCAAGCTCGACTGGTTGTCTTCGACTCAGAAGCTGACCCTGGATAGCGGTCGACGCGAGCATCTCGCTCAGGCTCTAATCGGAGTGTTCGACTCCCAGATTGCCGGGGGAAAGCGATACGACTTGGGAGAAATTGGTCATCGCCATGCTAACGCCACCTACGGTGAATCCCACTCCAGTGATGAGTTTTCCCAGGCATCTCTGGCAGTGGACTTGTCAGGATTGCTGGATGATCCTGCAAGATCTGCGAGGCAGTTTGCATTGAATGCCGTTGAACGTTTTCGCGATGAAACTGAGCAGCGACTAGCGGCCTGGGAGAACTGATTTCAAAAAATTATGGATAACAATCAACCCGTAAGAGTTCTCGTAGTCGGCTGCGGCCACATGGGGAAATCCCACGCCAAGGCCTACCAGAAACTTGATGGATTTGAAATTGTCGGCGTCGTTAGTCGTACCAGTGTCAGTCGGGAAGCCATGTTCGCAGAACTTGGAGAGACCTGGCCCGGCTTCGATAGCTACGAACAAGCCCTCGAAGAACTGAAGCCTGACGCTGTTTCAATCAATACCTTCCCGGACACACACGCCGACTACGCGATCAAAGCCATGAAAGCGGGGGCACATGTCTTTCTCGAGAAGCCGATTGCCGAGACGGTGGCGGAGGCTGAAGAGGTGGTTCGTGTGGCAAGAGAAACGGGCAAAGCGATCACGATCGGCTACATCCTGCGGGTTCATCCTTCCTGGATGGAATTCGTGAACCAGGCTCGTCAACTTGGGAAGCCGCTTGTGATGCGGATGAACCTGAACCAGCAGAGTCACGGGGACAACTGGCAAACCCACAAGAATATCATGTCATCTCTTCCGCCGATGGTAGACTGCGGCGTCCATTACGTTGATGTGATGTGCCAGATGACCGAATCGAAGCCGGTGCGTGTCAGTGCGATTCAGGCTCACCTCTCTGATGAGGTGGGTGACCAGTGCAACTACGGACAGATGCAGATCACTTTCGAAGACGGTTCCGTCGGCTGGTATGAGGCAGGCTGGGGGCCAATGATGAGCACAATGGCGCACTTTGTGAAAGACGTGGTCGGGCCGAAAGGTTCCGTCAGCATCGCTGCTAAGGAAGGCGAAGGAAAGGAAAGCGATAACGTGGATTCCCACACCCGTACTGAAAGCCTGCTGGTGCATCGTGGAACTCTCGATGGAAAAGGCGCCTTCGTGGAGCAAGACCGTTACATCGATCTTGAAGACGAGCCTGGGCACGATGATCTTTGCGAACGGGAACAGGATTTGTTTCTCAGGGCGATTCGGGGCGAGGTTGATATGACCCGCCACATCCAAGACGCGCTGAACAGCCTGCGAATTGTTCTGGCAGCGCAGGAAGCCGCCGAGCAGGGCAAATCTATTGAATTGTGAGCGGGGCCAACCACACCATTTCGCGCCAGCCGCTTTGGAGAAAGGTGGCCGATGCAATTCAAGTTGACATTGCCAGCGGGCAGTGGGCCGGCACCTTACCTGGTGAACATCAGCTGACCAACCACTATGGTGTGGGGCGCCGTTCCATTCGTTCCGCCCTGCAGAGGCTGGAGGAAAATGGCGTCATCGGAACCAGTCCCGGAAAGCCCCGCCAGATTCTTGCCAAAGCCGAAGGAGTAACAGCAGCCTCCGAGGTCCCTGATCATGTGATGCTGATCAGTCCTTACGCCGAGGAACAGGGAATCACGAGGTCACGCATTCTTTTTAATCGAACTTTTCAGGAGTTGAGTAAACGAGGTATTCAGCTGGTGCCGAGGCGGATTGAAGTCAAAACAGCCAAGGCGCTCAATCGCAATCTGGGCCAGTTGAAAGAACAATTTCCCCGTTCAGTCTGGCTGTTACACGATTGCTCAGGAGCGGTGCAGCGATGGTGCTACGAGAACGGTGAGCGGGCTCTCGTCCTCGGCGGGCGTGATCCGAAAGTGTTATTCACTTCGGTAGACATGGATGTCGAGGTGGTCATTGATCAGGCCATCCAACGCTTTGAAGCTGCCGGGCATGATGCTTCCAATATCATGATGCTGATGCGTCGCGATCCGGGCAAACTGAACCGGCGAGCCTGCGACCTCTTTGTGGAGACTCTCAAACAGCGAACGCTCGAAAAAGCATCAGATGTGAAGAAACGGATTCTGCTGCACGACAAGGCCAACCTGATTGATCTACTGCGAGACCGTCTCGGTCGCAGTAATCCACCCACGGCCCTGCTTTGTTGGCGAACCCATGATGCGATTCGCACGGTGACCTTCCTGACTCACCAGGGGGTCTCGATTCCAGAGAATTTATCTGTGATCAGCTGCGGCAGTTCTCCCACGATGGAGTTCATTCATCCGGCTATCACCCGGTTCCTGAGCCCGACTGGAGACTACGAACGCTGTTTTCTTCGCCAGTTGATCCGGCTGCTGGAAGGGGATGGCGCAAGCGATCGGGATTATCGGTTCGTTCCAGAGTTTCTCGACGGGATGACAGTGACTCGCCCTCAGTTGTTGAAGTGATTTTCCGGTGGGGTGTGCCAAAGAGGGACAAGCGCAGGCGTGTTGTGATTTGGCGGCCGACGCGGTTTCATTTTCGGTAACACTTAAGCCTGAAGTCATATGATCACGCCTGTCCTTGATCCCGGATTTGTTCCTGCAGCTCTATGGAATCGAGACTTTCTCGAGAAAGTGAAAGAAGATTCTGACTCCGTGGAACTAGCGATATCAATTTCGCGCCCGGACGGAGTGACGTTTCGCTACGACACGAAAATCCTCAGCCCGGTGAAAGATAATGTGGCGCTCAACTTTCGTTATGTTGAGCGCCTATTGAAGTTTCTGCTGTGGGCCAAGGGAGGAAGTCGTGTCTTGATCTACGGTGATGATGCACTGACCACTAGCCTGGCGGGATCCTACTCCGGCGACGGAGCCCGACAGTTTGATAGCGACACTCTCGGGCAGAAGGTCTTCGGTGAGGCGATCACCATTTTACCTGCCAGGAAAGAAGAGCTGCCGGATGAGAGCCAGAGCACGGTAGCCCTGGGCCGCAATCTGAACGGCTGCCGGATCGGGTTTGATCTCGGCGGATCGGATCGTAAGTGTGCGGCTTTGATTGACGGTGAGGTGGTGTATTCAGAAGAAGTGGAGTGGGATCCGTATTTCCAGAAAGACCCCCGTTATCACTATTGCGGCGTCTTGGATTCGCTAATGACTGCGGCGGGACACCTCCCCCAGGTTGACGCGATCGGTGGGTCAGCAGCCGGTGTCTATATTAATAATCAGGTTCGGCTGGCGTCGCTGTTTCGCGGGGTGACCGATCACGATACCTTCAAGTCCAGTGTCGAGCCGATGTTCACTGACCTGATAGGCAAGCACTTTCCAGGAACACCGTTTGAAATTGTGAATGATGGAGACGTCACGGCGCTGGCAGGGGCCATGAGTCTCGGCACACACGGCGTCATGGGAATCGCCATGGGTACGTCCGAGGCGGTGGGTTATGTCGATTTGAACGGCCAGGTCACCCCGTGGTTGAACGAGTTGGCCTTCGCTCCGGTGGATTATCGTGACGGCGGTCCCGTTGACGAATGGTCAGGAGATGAAGGATGCGGCGCCCAATTCTGCTCGCAGCAGGCTGTGGCCCGGCTCACCGGGAAGGCCGGACTTGACTATGGAGAGCTTTCGTTTCCTGAGCAATTGATCGAAGTGCAGAGAGCGATGGAAGTCGGTGATGAGCGGGCGGTGAAAATCTACGAAACGCTCGGGACCTGCTTCGGATACAATCTGGCGCACTACGCGGAGTTCTACGACATCAACACGCTTATCATCATGGGACGGGTGACTTCCGGCTCGGGAGGTGATTTGCTGATCGACCGGGCTCGCGAAGTGTTGCGGTCTGAGTTTCCCGAATTGGCTGAGACAATTCAGCTCACTATTCCTAATGAAAAAATGAAACGGCATGGTCAGGCTATTGCAGCGGCGTCCCTGCCGGCATTGAATCCCAACTGATTTTATGAATTTTCGATTTCGAATTTTTCTGAGCCTCGGCGTCGCCTTGTCGCTTCATGTTCCCGCCGGTGCTGAAGATGTCCCAGAAGGATTTACGCCTTTGTTTAACGGAAAGGATCTCTCCGGCTGGTTTGGTCGCAAAACTGAAGATCCAGTGAAGCTCACGGAGATGGCTACCGAGGAACTCAAGGCACACAAAGAATCAACTCTTGAGGATATCCACGCTCATTGGACTGTCGTCGACGGAGTGCTTCACAACGACGGCAAAGGCCTTTATTTGACGACAGACAAGAACTATGCCGACTTCGAGCTCCGGCTTGAGTACAAAACGGTGCCGTTGGCGGATAGCGGGATCTATCTTCGGGGAGTACCCCAGGTCCAGATCTGGGATTCAACGGAGGAAAAGAAATTCAAACTTGGTGCCAACAAGGGTTCCGGTGGGCTTTGGAACAACAAAGATATGCCGGGAAAGGATCCACTGGTTCTCGCTGACAAGCCGTTTGGAGAGTGGAACCAGATGAATATCACCATGGTGGGCGAGTATGTGACGGTCTATCTGAACGGCAAGTTGGTCGTCGATCATGCCAAGATGCGGAACTACTTCAAGCCGAGGGAGCCGATCTACGAGTCAGGTCCTATCCAACTGCAAACCCACGGCGGTGAGATTTCGTGGCGGAACATCTACATTCGTGAGTATTCGGAGATGGAAGCGAAGGCTTATCTCGCACTGAAGGGCGAGTGAGCGGCAAGGATGCAAAGACGTTCCCTCGATCTAGACAGGATTTTAATCCACTGGCACGCTGACTTCAGTGCGCTCGTTGTCCGGGAGCCGTTTAACGCTCACGTGCACCTGCATACCGCTGCGACCGATACCATTGTAAACGCCGGTGACGGGTGCAACATCCCTGTAGTCCCGCCCCCTCGCTAAAATAATGTATGTCTCATCGGTTACTTTGTTGTTGGTGGGGTCCAGGCCAATCCAGCCGACACCATCGATAAAGACCTCAACCCAGGCATGTGAGGCTTGCGAGCCGCGCATGCTGTTATCGCGGGTGGCATCAAAAAAGTAGCCACTCACATAGCGGGCAGGGATGCCGATGGCGCGGCAGAAAGAAACCATCGCGTGAGCGAAATCCTGACAAACACCTTGCTGTTTTTTGATGACTTCGGAAGCGTGGGTCGAAACAGTGGTGGCACCTGACTGGTAGTCGTAGTTCTCAAAGATGTACTCCATGATGCAATAGCTTGTTTGGAAGACATCTTCGGAGAAGCCTTGGATATCGAGCGCCTCTTTCCAGATCTCCGGTGTTCGTTCGACGTAGGCGCTGTTCTGAATGTAGGTATAGCACTCTTCCATTGAGCGGCATTTACCGAGGTGGCCGTGATGAAAACCAAAGGGCAGGTTGTCAAAGTTGACCTTGTTGCGCGTGGTGACGACGGCGCGACTTTCAATCGTGAGACGGCTATGAGGCTCAGATATCTCAAAGTGATTCACCTTGTTACCATTAAGATCGATGTAGTGGGTTAGCTTTCCTGTCGGAAGGACTGAAATAAAACTCGACTCACAGGTTTGAAAGGTATTGTCCGGTGGACAGAGGCGAACCTCATTCACGCTGTCGATGACAGGTGCCGTGTAGACGTATTCAGTTCGGTGGTGTACGCGAAGGCGCATCTGCATTTCCTGGGGTGAGCCTTTGCACTTATTGCTGTTGTTGCTGCCATTGCAACTGCCAGTTTTCCGTTCCTGCAATGTTCTGCACCTCAGAAGGAAGGAGCACGTAAGTCTCAAAAACCCGCTGACCGATTTCGTTAACCTGACTTTGAAGATCGTCGATGTACTGATGCAACCCGATGCTGAGCACGTTCTCGACGTTGGAGAAGTTCATCTGGGCGAGGACACTTCCAGTGACTCGCTCGGCTTCGTTGGCGAACGACCCGCCCGGCATGCCGGAAATAGCGTGGAGAAGATTGTCCGTCTGCCTCAGGCAGAACCTGACTGAACGGGGGAATGAGTTTGAGAAGAGGAGAAAAGCAAAAACATTCTCCAGCGTGACATCGCTTCGAAACTCACTGCGGAAAGCAGCGAGACCTGAGCAGGACCTGAGAACAGAGATGAGCATGGCCCGGTCGTTTTCGGACTCATAGGTCAGCATGTCGAGGATTCGGCTGGTCTTGTCAGCTCGTTCGAGAAACTTGCCAACCTGGATAAAATGCCAGCCTTCATCGTGGAGTATGGTGCCTTCAATGAGCCCTTCAAAGAGCAGGCAGAATTTAACAACTTCGCGGTAAAGAGAGCCCGGATGCTGCAGCCAAAGTGTTTCGGCCTGCTCCGACTTCATAAAAAGATGCGCGCTGTTGAGTTCCAGCCACATTTCCTCTGAAATCTGGTCGCGGACCATGCGTGCGTTTTCGCGGGCGAGCGCGAAACAACGTCGAATCGAGTCGGGGTTGGAGGACGAAAAGGTGATGAAACGCCCCACATCGAGGTCGTTGCCTTCGATACCCGTGGCCTCTTCGTAGCTCTCGGTCGAGCAGATCGCATAGAGAGCGGACTGCCAGGTTTCGGCGTTATTGCTGAGACCCGTTTCGAGGACACGGTCGTGAGCGACATCGACGAGGCGGGTCAGGTTTTCGGCCCGCTCTACGTAACGGCTGAGCCAGTATAAGCTGTTGGCAACTCGGGAAAGCATGCGGTTTTGATCAGGTTTTCAGGACCCACGTGTCTTTACTGCCGCCACCCTGGGAGGAATTTACCACTAGGGAACCCTTCTTGAGCGCGACACGGGTGAGTCCACCCGGAATGATTTCGATGTCATCGCCGTAGAGGATGAAAGGGCGCAAATCGACATGGCGGCCCTCGATCTGGTGCTCATCGCAGATGGTTGGGTGGCGGGAGAGCGATACCACAGGTTGTCCGATGAAGTTTCTCGGGCACTCCTTGATCTTCTCGGCAAATTCTTCGCGTTCCTTCTTCGTGGAGGTCGGCCCCATCAGCATGCCATAACCGCCTGACTCGTTGGCGGCCTTGACGACGAGTGATTCAAGATTTCCGAGCATGAACTTCATGTCTTCTTCGCGCCAGGCAAGGTAGGTGGGAACATTTTCAAGGATGGGGTCTTGGTCGAGATAGTAACGGATCATGTCTGGAACGTAGGCGTAGGTCACCTTATCGTCCGCCACTCCCGTTCCGACGGCATTGGCAAGGGCCACGTTTCCGCGAAGATAGCAGTCCATGAGTCCCGGGACACCGAGGACAGAGTCCGTTCGGAAAACAGTGGGGTCGAGAAAGTCATCGTCGAGTCGTCGGTAGATCACATCGACCTGGACCAGGCCCTTGGTGGTACGCATGTAAACGAATCCGTCGACCGTGATTAGATCGCGGCCTTCCACGATTTCGATCCCCATTTTGTGGGCGAGAAAAGTGTGTTCGAAGTAGGCGCTGTTGTAAACGCCGGGTGTAAGCAGGACGCAGACGGGCGTCTGGCCCGCGCGGGGGGAAAGGTGTCGAAGCGTTTTTAGCAGCAGTTCGGGATACTGGTCCACAGGGCGCACGGCGCTGTTCCGGTAAAGAGTCGGGAACGCGCGTTTCATCGCTTCCCGATTTTCCAGTAAGTAAGACACGCCTGAGGGGCATCGACCGTTGTCCTCAAGGACGAGATACTTGCCGTCGCCATCTCTAATCAGATCGGAGCCACAGATGTGAACGTAGATGTCCTTAGCCACATCCACGCCGACCATTTCGGGGCGATAGTGGACGGCAGTTTTGACGACATCCCCAGGTATGATGCCGTCTTTGATGATCTTCTCTTCGTGGTAGATGTCATGCAGGAAGAGGTTGAGCGCGAGAATGCGTTGAGTCAGTCCACGCTCCAGTAGCTGCCATTCGGAATCCGGAATAATTCTGGGGATCAGGTCAAAGGGAAAAATGCGCTCGGTGCCTTCGTCATCCCCATAGACGGTGAAGGTGATGCCTTGCTCAAGAAATCCGTGGTCGACACGGCGCTGTTTTTTTTCGAGCTCATCGATCGACAGGGTTTCGAACCGGGTCTTCAGATTCCGATAATGACCGAACACCGAACCTTTAGATTCGGCGAACATTTCATCGAAGAAATCATCCTTCTGGTAGTGTTGAAACATTTTGAAAAGGGTCAGAGACAACGAGTAGCAGGGGGCGTGCCAACTTCCCGGACAAGCCGTTCAAACAGAGTTGGGTCGGTGAGGTAACCCTGCTGAATGTGAACAATCCGCCTTGCGACTGCGGCAGTCGTGATCGTGTCGTCCGAGCGTATTGACGCTGCCGTCGAAACTCGGTAAGTGACTGTGCATGAACCGAATTCTCACTCTGCTCCTTCTGGCCTCGTTGGCTGGCTTTGCCAATGCTGAAGACCGTCCCAATGTCCTTTTTATCGCGATTGACGATCTCAATCACTGGGTGGGTCATCTAGGACGCAACGCCCAAGCAAAGACGCCGAATATTGACCGCCTTGCCGAGATGGGAGTCGCCTTTACCAATGCCCACACCGCGGTCCCGGCTTGCGAGCCTTCACGGTGCGCCCTGATGGGGGGGCGTCGTCCGTGGACGAGTGGCTGTTATTACAACGGCCACAAGTGGAGGGAGCACCAGGCGCCCGGTGAAGGCTTGAGCGCTCAGTTTTTAAAGGCCGGATATTACGTGGCCGGTGCCGGTAAGATCTACCACAGCATGGCCACCTACCCGGAAGAGTGGAGCGAATACATGGATAGTAAGGGCATGCACGGCAACGGCCCCGGAGTCGACAAATATGCCGGCTACCATGTCGAGAAAACGTTTCCTGACCTGAAAGACGAAGACATCGTCGACTGGCACTCAGCGGATTATTGCATCGAGCGATTGGAGAAAGACAGCGACGAACCGTTTTTTCTCGCCTGCGGCCTCTACAAGCCCCACCTCGCCTTTGTCGCTCCGCGGAAATATTACGAAAACTTTCCGCTCGAAGAAATCGATTTGCCGCCGCACCGCGAGGATGATCTTGATGACATCCCCGGGGCAGGTGTGAAAATGGCCGGGCCGGACAAAGATCACGCCAAGTTTCTCAAGAGTGGGCGCTGGAAGGCGGCGATTCAATCCTATCTCGCGACCTGTGCCTACACCGATATGAACGTGGGTCGCGTTCTCGATGCGCTGGAGAACGGCCCGCATAAGGAGGACACCATCATCGTTTTGTGGACCGATCACGGGTGGTCACTGGGAGAAAAGCAGCACTGGCGCAAATTTGCTCTCTGGGAAGAAACGACCCGGACACCTCTGATCTGGGTCGTGCCCGGCATGACTGAAGCGGGAAGCAAGTCCGCTCGCCCGGTAGACTTGATGAGTATCTATCCAACCCTTTGCGAGTTGGCAGGGCTAGAGATCCCTTCGCACGTTGAAGGCACCAGCATCGTACCGCTGCTGAAGGATCCCGGGGCGAAATGGAATCTCCCGGCAATCACAACTCATGGTCGTGGAAACCATGCGGTGCGAACAGAAACCCATCGCTACATTCGCTATGCCGACGGCAGCGAGGAGCTCTATCATAATGCCGAGGATCCCTACGAATGGACCAACCTGGCTTTCAACCCTGAGTATGCTTCGGTGAAGGCGAAAATGGCGGAATGGTTGCCAAAGGAAGAAGTTCCGCAGAAGAAGGCTAAGTAAATCCGGCCATAATTTAAGCCGTGACCGAGACTAAAACGGTGTCGCCCGCTTGTTGACCAGCAGCTCAGCAGCTATTCGCTGATGATTTTGATGTAGCTCCAGTAGCCGAATTCGTTCTTCCAGTCATTGGCGCTGTTTTCGATACTGAGTTCGGCGTGCTGACCCGCGTATTTGGTGAGGTCATATTCAAGTTCCAGCCATTCGTCGCTCACGTTGGCGTAGCTGATGATGCGATCATCGAGAACTTCGTCACCGACGAGAACCCTGAGCTGCCAATCACCATGAGGATGATAGCTGACTCGAATCTTGAGCTTGGTGGTTTTACCCCTTGGAACGTCGAGGTGTTGAGAGAAAACCGCGGGCGCCTCTTGGTTCAAGGGGTGAGTCTGAAGAACCGTTTCATTTCGAAACTCCTCCTGCAAGCGAGGTTGAAGCTGAGTCATGGTGGAAACGTTGGAAAGACGAAAACCGGGAGCGATTTTTTGCACGTCCTTGAGCCACGGTTGGATGACACCGCCTCTTTTCGGTCCGGCCGGGGCGACTGATCCGCTGACAAGGCGGCGGGTGGTGTGAGTCAGGAGTTGAGGGATTTTCCCTGCCATTGCCACCTCCAATGCTTTCTCGGGGTGTTTCGGCACCATCGGTTCTAGAGCAAACCAGAGCATTCTCGGGATGTTGTTGTCCTCAGCGTCTTCCTCGTGCATGGCTAGGGATGAGAGAATATCCCAGCGTTTCGCGAAAGGAATTCGCTGAAGGGCGGATGCCAGGTAAAGCCGAACGACGGGGGAAGGATCACTCTCTGCTAGTCCCGCGAACCAGGCTAACGCTTCGTCATGCGGATTGCGATCTTCGCAGAGAAACTGAATGGCCCATGCCCGGACGTATTCGTCGTCGTGGGTCAGCAAGCTGGTCAGGTTTGCTTTGTTTTGCCCGCCCGTAACGTGGAGGGCCCAGAGGGCACGGAGTCGTTTGCCTGAAGTGGTGGCAGAGTCAAGTTGCCGGAGAAGTTCTCCGTAGACGGCGGTCCGATCGAGATCTCCGGAATGAGCGCGGTATTGCAACTCGGTTCGGGCCTGACGCACATACCAATCGTTTCGGTGGGTCTGTAGCCTTGCGAGTTCGATGTCGGAGAGCGAGGGAATGTCAGGCCGTTCAATGGGTTTTGCCCCCTTGGGCATGATCTGATAGATTCGCCCGCTATCTGGAAAGTTAATGGCGTTGCCGCAGATATCAGTGTCATGCCAGTCGAGAATGTAGACGCCACCTTCCGGTCCCGTCAGCACACTGAAACCCACCCAGGCCAGATCATTGGTGGTGACAAAATCGAAACCGTGGCTGCCGATGAAACTGGAGCCCTTCCGCGGCATGTAATCTGTCAGAACCTGGTGTTGGTGGATGTTACACATGAAGAGGTGATTGTGATACTCCTCGGGAAACGTGTCGGCGAGGTAGAAGCGGGCACCCCCGTGCGCTGAGCGGTGAGTGTGATCACGGATCGTGGTGATGTAGTCGTAAACGTAAGGGTTGATGTGAGGTTTGCTTTGTTTGTGGTAGTATCCTCCCTGGACCACGTGAAAGAGGTGGGGGATAACGCAGCAGGTCGCAAAGCCCTGGCCTTCATCGTTGAAATCGAAACCCCAAGGGTTGGAGAGGCCTCGCGCAAACACCTCGAATTCGTCCTTGGTCGGATGATAGCGCCAGATGCCGCCATCGATAAATTGCCGTTTGTCTTCCTTGTCACCCGGCTTGCCGACCATTGAAGTGGTGAAGACACCGTGGCATCCGTAAAGCCAGCCATCGGGTCCCCAAATGAAACTGTTAAGAGTTTCATGGCGATCCTGGATACCCCAACCGTCGAGTAAAACTTCAGGAGGGCCATCCGGCTTGTCATCGCCGTCGGCATCGGGAATGAAAGCGAGGTAGGGGGGCATGCCGACGTAGACACCACCGAAGCCGATTGCGATGCCTGAGCTGAAGGTGAGTTCGTCTGTGAACAGTTTCTTGGTATCGTGGACGCCGTCTCCGTCGGTATCTTCAAAGATTTGGATACGAGTTAGCTCCTCGCCTTCCTTATGGCTGCGGCGGTCTACGTAGTTGTAGTTTTCCACCACCCAGATCCGTCCCTTCCCGTCAAAAGTGAAAGCAATTGGCTCACCGATATCGGGCTCGGCGGCATAGATGGAGATGTCGAATTCGTCGTCGATTTCCATCTTTGCGACAGCTTCTTCCGGAGTGAGAAAGGGCGCATTACTCGTTTTAAGTTCCTTGCCGAAAACGAAGGTCGTAGTCAGCGAAAGGCAGGATAGCAGGAATTTGGCAGAGGTGAGCTTCATGGCTTTGTGGCAACGGGTTCACTAGTGCGGAGATATTTAACAAGATCGATGACGTCTTTGTCAGCAAGAGTCAGTAGCAGTCCTTCCGGCATCATCGAGTAGGGGCTGGTTGCGCGTTCCTTGATATCTGATTTGAGCACGGTATTCTGCAGGCCGACGCTGTTGAGAATGAGCCTCTGGTGATCTTCGTCAGAGACGGTTCCGGCAATTATCTGGCCGTCGTTCTTGGTGACTGTGACCAGCTGGTATGCTTCCGGAATATCACCACTGGGGTCGAGCATGTTGAGAAGAATATAATTGAGGTCTGCGCGATTGGATCCCGTGAGGTCAGGACCAATCTTGCCACCCTTGCCGTAGAGGACGTGACAGGCGGAGCAGGTGCGGTCATAGATTGCCTTTCCGGCATGAATGTCTCCTTTTGAAACGGCTTCGTTGGTGAGCAGCTTTTTGTATTCAGCGATGAGCTGTTTCTTGTCGGAAGACAAGTCGTTCATGTCACCGTAAACGTCGGTGAACGGTTGCCCCAGCATCTCGCTTAGTGATCGAGCGGTGTAGGTGGGTATCGCCTTCTTGTCAATTTGTCCTTCCCGGAGCGCGGTAAGAAGTGGTTTGGCATATTCCTTTCTGCTGGCAAGGGTCTCGACGATGGCCCGTTGCAGGTTAGGGGCGAGATCCGGATAAGCCGTGAGAAGTTGGTGGGCTCCTTGATCAACCCGAATGCCAGCATAGGCGCGAATAGCATCAAGCTGCATGGCGGGGTGCTGTAGCAACTGAGGGAGGATGCGGGAAAGCTCCGGATTTTGCTGCGCAACCAGCGAGCGAAGGGCGGCTCGTCGTTCTGGTCCCGGAGCTGACCTGTTTTGAAGGCGCTCGAGGGCTAATTGAGTGGCAGCCTTGTCTCCGAAAATCTGGCCGAGCTCTCGGGTCAAAGCGGAAATATCCCGGCTGGGATTTTGTGAAAGCTCCCGGCTGATTTCGGACCAGCCTTCCGGGGCGTCCACATTGCGCTGGCCCTCAAGTCCGGATTTCATTCCCCGCAGCAGAGAGGCCCGGATTTCGTCGGAGTCGGCTTTAGCCAGTGCCCCTGTTACGAGGTCGAGCGATTGGTTGGCATTGAGCGGCTCGAGTTGACCATTGCGCAAGCGTTGGAATAAGGCCGCTGCTTCGTTCCGGTCAGAGGCTGCTTTTGGAAACGATGGCTCCTGCGATTGAAGGGCTGTCGATATCCCTAAGAAATCGACGATAATGGTGAGGATTAGGAGCTTCATTTCTAAAATTGTTACTGATAGACAGGTTCCCGGTGTGGGTATTGACCGTCGCGGTCCCCACTATATAATACTCCGGTTTGCTTTGATTTTGCGCTTCCCGCAGTTGCGCCAGAGACAGACCGCTATTTAGGTAGACGCAGCCTGATCGGACCCGCGATAGCCAGATCAGAGCCAATGGTTTCGCCATTTTGGCAAATTTCGATCGTGCCTTCACGGTGCAGCTTGATGGCGGTCTCTCGCGTCACAATCATGTAGTCCCGCCAGGCTTCAGGAAAAAGCTTTCGAGGCGCTTCGCTGGGGCACATTGACGCTCCTTCCCGGAGCTTGGACAGCAGCTCGAGAATTGCTACCTCGATCTCTCTCTCGATATTGGCTGGCGGCATTTGAATACCTTTCTGCTACTCGAGCCTTCTCACTCAATGCAAAAGAGATGGCTCTCTCCGCGAAGCAGCAGCTTGCCGTCGAATGGAACGGGGGAGGCGAGAATCTGCTCTCCCATTTGATTTTCACCGAGGAGTTCAAACTGATCACCAATCCTGGCGGCGAACACGGCTCCGTCTTCCCGAGCGGCGTATAGAATGCCACCGGCAACGACGGGTGAAGCGTAGTAGGCATCAGCGGCGCGTGGGAAGGCTTCTTCCCAATGTGGTTTGCCTGTCCCTGGGTCGATCGCTACGAGACCGCCCCTGTGGCGGAGGAGGTAGACTTTGCCGCCGTAGGCAACGGGACTGGCGACGTAAACGCCGAAGTCGTCGGTATCCCAGAGCCGATGGGTTTCTGTCACATCTCCACTGCCTCCGAGGCGGAGCGCCGAAACGGAGGCTTGTTTGCGATCGTCGCGGCCGACGGGGATGACGGCGATGTCATCGACAACGACTGGGGTGGCGATGTGGGGCCACAGCTTCATGCCTTCGGGATTGAAGCCGCCACTGGACCAGAGAAGTTCTCCGGTATCTGCCGCATAAGTGGTGACATGATCCGAACACCAGACAAGAACGGCGTTTCGATCGCCGTGACGGATCGGGACGGGAGTGGTGTAACCATTGTCGTTCTCCGCGGGAACCTGATAGTTACGTTCGGTTCTCCAGACGATTTCACCGGAAGTAACATCGAATCCGGCCACCCACGAGTTGCCGGCATGGAGGCGTGGCAGAATGAGGTGGTCTCCTACGATCACGGGAGAACTGCCCTGATCCCAGTATAATTCCTGTTGGCCAAATTCTTCAGCGAGATTTCTTTTCCATCGAATCGTGCCATCCATCTCGAGTCCTGCGAGGGTGCCACTTTTGAAATAGACGAAGAGACCCTTCCCATCCGTGACCGGAGATGAATTGCTGCTCGTGCCGAGGGTTTTGTGTTTGCCGGGGCGCTCTTTGCCAAACTTGGTCTCCCAGACTTTTTTGCCCTCGAGATCAAAGGCAATGACGGTGTCGATGCTATCGTCAGGCGTGGTGACATAGATTCTGTCTCCGTATACGGCAGGCACCGAAGCTCCCTTTCCAGGAAGAGGAACTTTCCACTTTACTCTATCCGGCGCCCATTGGGTCGGGTAGCTTGCACCGGCACGGCTTCCGGAATATTCCGGTCCCCGCCAGTTGGGCCAGTCTTCGGCGATGAGGCCGTTTGCTGTGAGCGAGATCAGGATAGAAGTGACAACAGACGCGGCAAAGGGGAAAGTTCTCATATTGCAGGAGATTAGCACAGTGGGGCAAATACCCAACCTACGTCTGCGCGCCTTGACGAGGTATATCTCTACTCTGCGATGAATCTGCCGCAATTTAGGACGCGCAAAACAGGGAGACGAAAAGCATTGATCCTTCAGCTCGGTAGGCTGTAACTTCCCACACAAATCTTTTTCAAGAGCAATATGAAGACCCCATCAAATCGTCGTAAATTCCTCAAGCAGGCAGCCCTCTTTGGCGGAGCCCCCATGATCGTCCCTTCCTCGGTCCTCGGACTGGGGGATAAAGTGGCACCAAGCAATCGGATTACGGTTGGTGGTATTGGGCTCGGACCTCGCGGGCGGAAAGTGCTTTCGTCATTTCTCGTTCAGGAAGATTGTCAGTTTGTCGGAATCGCAGACCCTCAGAAAGAGCGCCGCGAAATTATCAAGAGGCTGACAGACCGCGAATACAAAAACACGGACTGCGTGACTTATGACGACATGGCCGGCGTTCTCGAGCGCGACGATATCGATGCCGTCATCATCGCCACCGGTGACCGATGGCATACTACCGCTTCGGTCTATGCGGCCCGCGCTGGCAAGGATATTTACTGCGAAAAACCCTGCGCCATGAACATGCAGGAGTGCCGTGAACTGGACGAAGAGGTTACCAAGCACGGCCGCGTTTTCCAAGCTGGAACTCAGCGTCGTAACGTCGGGAATTTCGGACTGGCAAAAGACCTTGCCAAAACCGGCAAACTTGGCAACGTCACTGCAGTGCATGCCGGGATCCTCGCGCTACAGGATTATCTCGAGCCGCTGCCTGAGCAGCCGCTGCCTGACCCTGCTGATGTCAACTGGGATAAATGGGTGGGCCCGGCACCGATGAAACCGTTCAACGAGGAATACTGCAAAGGCCGGTGGCGCAACCATTCCGGATTCTACGCCGCTTGGCGGCTGCCTGAGTGGGGAGCCCACACGATCGACCTTTGCCAATGGGCGGCAGGTGCTGATGATACCGCTCCGATCGAATATGAGGCGGTTGATGACAACACGATCCACGCCACTTACGAAAACGGAGTCAAGTTGGTGATGCGCCTCTCCGGATTCAGAGATGAAGGCGAGTGGACACCCGGACTCGGTTCATGCCCGGTGAAGTTCGAAGGTGATGAAGGTTGGGTCGAAGCTGGTGATTTCGAAGTGCTGGCTGTCAGTGATGACAAGCTTCTTGAGGGAAGAGACTATGAGAAACTGGCCGGAACCGATCCGATCAATCACGTGCGTGACTTCCTCGATTCCGTGAAGACCCGCGAGCAACCGAAGTGTAACTCCAAAGTGACTCGAAACGGACACCTTGCCTGCTTTGCAGCGGCTACCAGCTGGAAGCTGGGACGGAAGGTGACGTTCGATCCGGTCAAAGAGGAATTCATCAACGATGATGAAGCGAACTCTTACCGCAGCTACGAGCGTCGCGGCCCCTACACCATCTAAGGCCGCTTTAAGAACACAACCTGCCCGGCTTCCCGGCCGGCAGGCTGTGTTTATTTCTTGATGCAGTAGAGGTGACTGCGGCTCCGGAGATAGAGAGAGTCTCCGCTGACCGCAGGTGAGGCCATGAAGCCGTCGCCGATCGTGTTCTCGGCGAGCACTTTGTATTCGTTGGGATTGGCTTCTATCACTGTGGTTTTGCCCTCTTCGCTGAAGAAGTAGATTTTGCCGCCAGCATAGATCGGGGAGGAAGAGTAGTTGCCGCCGACTCGGGCGATCCATTTTTCCTCCCCGGATGTGGCTTCCCAGCAGGTTCCGATGCCACTGTCGCTGACGGCATAGATGTATCTACCAACCAGTTGGAGGGATGGCTTTTTAGGAGTGCCCTTGTTCAGCGTCAGCTTCCATTGGAGATCGGATTCCTCCAGCACACCTTTCTTGTTGCTCGGCAGAGCCAGCAGGGAAGGTTTTGGAAAACCTGTCGGGACGTAAACGGTCTCTCCGAGAACGACAGGTCGAGTACTTGCGGAGTGGTTGTCATGCTCGTCGTAGCGCCAGAGTTCTTTGCCCGTTGCTGGATTATACGCATAGGTCGCCATGGCGCCTTGGCTGATCAACACAGGCTTACCGCCGAGAATGGCGATGTGAGGGGTTGCAAACGCTTTACGGAAATCGCCTTCACCTTTGGGTTGGCCGTTTTCGTCGAGGTCTTTGAAGTCGACAGAGCGGTCCGTCTTCCACTTTGTTTCGCCTGTTTTTTTGTCCATGGCGAGGATGTATTGATAGTCGGCGCCATCGTAGGGCAGGATCAAATAATCTTCGTAGATAATCGGGGAAGAACCGGCTCCTCGAAAGTGATCGCAAACGTGATCATCTCTTGTCCAGAGGACATCGAAAGTCTTGGTATCGAGGCAGGCCGTGCCGGGAGATCCCCAGGTGACATAAACGCGTCCCTTTTCGATTACTGGAGTAGGTGAGGCGTAGCTGTTGAACTTGTGGGCGAACTGAGGCTCAGCAATATCGAAAAGCTTCTGGTCGAGGAGAACTTTCCCGGAATCCTTGTCGAGGCAGAGAACAGAGAGCTCGGTTCCATCCTGAGCGGCAGTGGTCAGCCAGATCTGCTCTCCGTAAATGACAGGAGAAGACCAGCCGATTCCGTGTATCTCGGTTCTCCAGTCAATGTTCTCGTCTTCGCTCCAGGAGACCGGGAGGTTCCTACTGGCAGCAACGCCATCTCCGGCGGGGCCGCGGAATTGGGGCCAGCTTTCATCAGCAAAGGAGGCGAAGTTAAGGGTAATCAGGAAGGCAGAGATGACAGGGAACTTCATAGCAGCTGTTCTAAAGTAACGAGGACACCTAATAGTGTGCTCAAAACGGAAAAACCAACCTAGCGTAATCAGGGTTGCATTCCCGTGGGAGAAAGCTCTCGATGTCGCATCACCTGAAACCTAGCCTCAAAGTCACGCGAGCAGATCTTTGACGACGTGGCCGTGTACATCGGTCAGACGAAAGTCGCGGCCCTGGAAACGGTAGATCAGTTTTTCATGATCGAAACCGAGTTGGTGCAGGATCGTCGCCTGAAGGTCGTGAACGTGGACGCCGTTCTCGGCAACGCTGAAACCGAGCTCGTCAGTCTGGCCGTAGTCAAAGCCGCCCTTAACGCCGCCGCCGGCCATCCACATGGTGAAGCAGTCAGGGTAGTGGTCCCGGCCGAGGATCTGGCTCTTTGAGGTTCGGCCCTCACGGAAAGGGGTCCGTCCAAATTCTCCACCCCAAACGATGAGTGTCTCGTCAAGAAGGCCGCGGTCCTTAAGGTCGTTGATGAGCGCAGCGACGGGTTTGTCCATCGTGGCGCATTTCTTGGTAAGGCCCTTGGTGATACCGCTGTCTTCGCGAGTGCCGTGATAGTCCCAGCCCCAGTCGAAAAGCTGGACGAAACGGGTACCGGCTTCAACGAGTCGACGGGCAAGCAGGCAGTTGTTGGCGAGGCTGGATTCACCAGGGGTGGCGCCGTAGGCCTCGAGTGTTTTCGCACTCTCCTTGGAGATGTCCATCACCTCGGGCACTGCCGTCTGCATGCGGAAAGCGAGTTCGTACTGAGAGATGCGGGTGAGTGTTTCCGGGTCGCCCATTTCCTCAGCCTGGATCTGGTTAAGATCGGCGAGAGCATCGAGGCTTTGGCGGCGAAGGTCGCGGCTCATGCCGGCCGGGTCGGAGGAATAGAGCACCGGGTCCCCCTTGGAGCGGCACTGAACGCCTTGGTAGACGCTGGGGAGGAAACCTGAGCCAAACGAGTTTTTGCCACCGTTAGGTTGGGTTCCGCTTGAGATGAGGACAACAAAGCCGGGCAGGTTCTCGTTTTCGGATCCGAGTCCGTAGGTCACCCATGAGCCCATTGAGGGGCGGCCGCCGCGCGGTGAGCCGGTATAAACGAGCAGTTCGGCTGGAGCGTGGTTGAACTGGTCGGTGTAGAGGGAGTGGACCATGCACATCTCGTCTGCGACGCCATGCAGGTGGGGGATCGCATCGGACATCCAAGTGCCGTTCTGGCCGACCTGAGTCCATTCACGGGGAGATCCCATGAGTTTCGGGACACCCGTGGTGAAGGCAAATTCGCGCCCCTTGAGGAATTCGTCTGGACAGTCCTGCTCGCTGTGTTCGATGAGCTTGGGCTTGTAATCGAACAGGTCCAGGTTCGGAGGGGAACCCGTCATGTGCAGGTAAATGACGCGCTTTGCTTTACCGGGAAAATGACCTTGTTTCGGCGCCAGGGGATTTGGCGTTTTGTTGGCTCCGAAAATGTCCTGCGCGAGAAGTGAATTCAGCGCAATGCCACCGAGGCCTGCGGTGGAGTGCTTGAGGAAATGGCGGCGGGTGCCGAGTTGGATCTTTTCAAGAAGGGGATTCATAGGTCGCGAGAGGCGAATTGAAATAGGCGATCTGCGATTAGCGTTTCAAGAAGATTTCGTCGAGGTTGAGGATCACGTTGCCGACGAGGGTGAGGGCCGCGAGTTCGGCTGCGTTGACTCCTTCGGGGAGAGGCCCAATCGGATTGGTGGCAAAGGTTTCGGCGGCTTCGGGTTGGTTTGAGAATTCAACACGGCTCTGTTCGTAGAGCTCTACGAGACGTTTCACTTCATTGTCTTTGGGATAGCGAAGCAGAGCTGTTTGCATGGCGCGTGTGATTCGGGTTTCGACCATGTCGCCACCTTGTTCGATGGACTGGCGTGCCAAGGCCTGGGCGGCTTCGACGTAGACCGGGTCGTTGAGGGTCACGAGCGCTTGAAGTGGAGTGTTGGTGCGAATGCGTCGTGAAGTGCAGATCTCGCGACTCGGCACATCGAAGGTGGCCATGCTGGGGTAGGGACTGGATCTTCTCCAACTGGTGTAGATACCGCGGCGATAGCGGTCTTCTCCCTGGCTGGTGATCCAGTCGGTCTTCGCTCCGAAGGCGGCCTTGAGACCGAGGTCAGGCTGTGGAGGATTGACGGGTTCACCGTGCATCTTGTCACTGATCAGTCCGCTGACGAAGAGGGCCTGGTCGCGGATCATTTCAGCAGGAATCCGGAAGCGGGGAGCGCGGGCGTAGAAGCGGTTGAACGGATCTATCTCCTCCAGCTCCGGGGTGAGTTCAGAAACCTGGCGATAGGTCGCAGAGGTGACCATGAGCCTAAGCAGTGCTTTAACGTCCCAGCCGGACTCTTGGAATTCGACAGCGAGCCAGTCGAGCAGTTCGGGGTGAGTGGGCTGATCGCCCTGGGAACCGAATTCTTCGCTGGTGGCCACAATGCCGGTGCCGAAAATTTGCTCCCAGAAACGATTTACGACGACGCGAGCGGTAAGTGGATTGTCAGGATCGATAAGCCAGTAAGCAAGTTGAAGGCGGTTCGCGGGGAGGCTTTCATCAACCGGATGGAAAACGGCCGGTGTGCCACGGTGGGCCCGGTCGCCTGAGTTCTTGTAGTTGCCCCGGATGTGGATGAAAGACTCGCGCTCCTGATCGGCGGGAAGATCCTGCATGATGGGAACGGTGACAGGTTTCATGGCATTGAGTTGTTTCTCAAGTTTTGCCAATTGATTGCGCTGCGGAGCCAGTTCCTTTGCAATGGTGCGATGATAGCCGGCGAGTTGTTTTTCCTCCGTGGGGCTGCGCTTCTGCTTTAGGATCAGGGTGCGCATGTTTTCGGGGATGCTAGCCCAGGCCTCGAGTTGCTCGTTGCCGGAAGTCGCGAGGCTGAAGTGGGTAAGGATGTGACGCTTGTGTTCGGACTGTTGAAGGAGCTCAATCTTGAGATTGCCATCGCCGAGCGTGAGTGGCGTGTTCAGCACCAGGGTCAGTTCGTGGGGTTGATTCAGACCGCCGCCGATTGCCCAGCCCTCCTTGGGATCAACTGTTGCACCGATGGTGCTACTGGCAGGGAATCCGTTTTGCTCGTAGTCGGCGAATGCTGCGCGGAACTCAAGGGGGCGGGCACCATTGAGACTGAAGGTGGTGCTCGGCTCCGGGAAATCTTCCGGGGATTTCTCCCAGACGACGTTGCGGTCATCGTCGAGAACGGTGATGTGGTAGCCCTGGAGGCGGTTCTCTGTGCCCTTGTCCATGCGATTCCAGATGGCGATGGTGTCGATGGGGCGGATCGACTTGAGATCCACTTCGAACCACGGGTCCTTGCCCACAGCGGTGTGGCTGACGGAGCCATTCTGGTAAAAGCCGTTGGTGTCTCCGTCGATGGCGAGTTTGGCAGGTCCGCCGAAGCTGGTGGAGTTTTGACTGGCCACTCCATCGGAGGCGATGTTGCTGCCGTTACTGAAGATCTCGACCTCTGCGAGGTGAATCATTTTCTTGTCACCTTTCAGGGAGATCCTGACAAAGCGCCCGTCGATAGGGGTGGGGGCTGAAGGCGTCCAGCTCGCATTGATTTTCGAAAGCACGAAGTTGGTGGTTTGTTCCTTGTGCACCTTCAGCCGCAAACCGGTGACTTTACGGCCTTCGCCGGGGAATTGGATGGTGTAGTGAGACGTTTCGGGACGGTCGCCTTGCTGAATGATTCGGCCAGGATGATTCTGGTCCATGAGCAGGGTGGTGTTGTTGGCTTCGCTGCGATTGAGAACGAGCGGTTCCCAGGTGGGTGGTTGATGGAAAGTCTTCAGCCAT
>PKCI01000098.1 GCA_002862135.1 Verrucomicrobiota bacterium
ACAAAGCCGGGCTACCCATCCTGCTTTGGTGCGGCACGGCAGGATTTAATTATGAGTTCAACCTGAAGTTCTCTGATTATCTCAAGGAGCTCGGCATTCCTCACGAAACCCTGATGGCCAAAGGCGTGGATCACTCCGCCACACGGAACTATGATCAAACCGGCACCGAACTGATGCAGTTTCATCAGAAATATTTCGCGCAGCCCGTAAAGGCGAAGAAATAAAAGCAGCCAGCCCGGCCCCTGCATCGGCGGAGGCAATGGCGCAGCTCGCAACCCGTTCAGGAGACATGGAGGCGCGAGCGACTGCTTACCTGCGAAAGAATGCTCACTTTCCAAACCTAGAGAAGCTGCCGCTTCTTCACATTGAGGTATTGCGTCACCGTATCGGTGCAAAGCTCCTCGTGTTCGGAAATTCCGAGTTCAACCCCGAGGTGATGCAGTCGATTGCCGGTTTCCCGAAGTTCCTGCCACTGGAGGTGTCCGGCAACATTATCGTAGACCACGGATAATTCGTCCGGCTCAGTCCCCGGGGCAAACATTGGGTAGGCTCGCTCCGGCCGTACCATATTGACAAGGACCAAGTGCTGCTTGTTGATCAGCGGCAGGGCTTCAAAAAAGTGTTCCGCCGTCAGCGGGTCACTTAGATCCACCAGCATCACGATTAAGGCCCTTCGAGTGAGACGTTGCCGCAGGTCGATCATGAGTTGCTCAAAATCCGGCGCCACCTGCCTCGACTCGAGAGTGTAGAGAGAATCCCTGACCAGATTGTAGTGCTCTTTGCCGTTCCGACCTCGGATGAACTGCGTCACCTTATCGGAAAAACTAACAAAGCCAAAAAGATCACCCTGTTTTTCGGCGACCGAGGCAAGGATGAGGGAGCAATGGAGGAACTTCTCAAGCTGAGAGGTAATCAGATAATCGCCTCCTGCAGCGCTTTCCCGGTAAAGCCAGTCGCCTTCCGTGGCCTCATCCACCGGAACGCGAATCTCACGGCCGCTGAGACGTGAATGGTCGACAATCACATAGACCTCCTGGGTTCGCTCAATCTGGTAGGTCCGCGTCACCGGCATCTGGCGGCGCGCTGTAGCCTTCCAGTCGATATCCACATAGTCATCGCCGGGCTGATACTCCCGAAGCTGCTCGAAATCCCTGCCCTTTCCGACCTGGCGGACGATATGCGAGCCCTCATTCCCCCGCATCAGGAAGATACTGGAGAGCCGTTTCCGTTCCACCGTAAGGTCGGGGTAAATCCGAACCTCAGTTTCGAATTTGTGCCCTTGGCGAACCAACCAAAACCCCATTATCGATCTTGTCTCAAGATGCAGTGTATCGAGGACGTATTGCCCCCGCTTTAATGGAATCATGGCGTAATTCACCGAGGCCAGTTTCTGCTCTCCCAAAGGCTTCACTGATCCCACCACTTCGCCTTCAATTCTGAAATACTGGGAAATGCTGATCCCGTAACGGACTTCGCTCAGCTCTGGCCCCACGTTTTTGAGTGTAATCGGCACAACCAGTTCACGCCCTTTGCTGCCGCGAATCAATTCGGGAACTTCAATGGAAACGGGATCGAGACGTTTCCTCGAGAAAAGTGCATCCAGTGAGGTCAGCAAAACGACCACCACAAGGACGACAGCACCAGCCCACCCGAGAAATCCATCGTCATAGACGATCAGCGTCACTGCCGGAACCACGGCCAGCAGAGCTACCCAAAGAAGAATGATGTTGGGCACGAGACGCATGACGTCTACCGGGGAACCGCAACCGACTCAAGCAGCTTGTTCACCGCCTCCCGAACCGTCATGCCCTCGATCTCATACTCAGGCCGAAGGATGATGCGGTGGGACAAGACCGGATAAGCCATCAGCCGAATATCGTCCGGAGTGACATAGTCGCGCCCCTCAATTGCCGCGAGGGCGCGGCTGGAAAGCAACAGAGCCTTGGTCGCTCGCGGTCCAGCCCCTATCTGGATGCTGTCCGTCTCGCGGGAAACACGGATCAATTCGACGACGTAAGAGACAAGCTCTCCCTTCATCGTGATCCCTTCCAGCGCCGCTTGCATCGTTGCAATTCCCTCGGTTGTCAGAACCGGTTGAATCGCGTCGCTTTCGAGAATCCTTTCAGGAGTTTCCTGGCCAAGGCTTTGCAGGGCGAGTTGCTTTTCCTCTTCCTCACCCGGGTAATCGATTTCGACTCGAAGAAGAAAGCGGTCCTTCTGGGCTTCAGGCAAGGGATAGGTCCCTTCGTATTCGATCGGGTTCTGGGTGGCGAAAACGGTAAAGTTGTTCGGCAACTCATGTGTTACCCCATCAATTGTAACAAGCCGCTCCTGCATTGCCTGCAAGAGCGCAGACTGGGTCTTGGCAGGTGCCCGGTTGATTTCGTCAGCAAGCAGGAAGGAAGTGAAGATAGGCCCTTTGACGAGGTGGAATTCGCCTTCCTGCAGGTTAAAAACGTTGGTTCCGGTAATGTCAGAAGGCATCAAATCCGGCGTAAACTGAATCCGCGAAAAGTCTGTTCCCAAGACCTTGGCAAGAGTCCTGACGAGCAACGTCTTGGCCACTCCCGGCACACCTTCGAGTAGAATGTGATTTCCCGTGAAGATGGCAATGAGGGAGAAATCAACCACTTCCTGCTGCCCGATGATGACCTTCGCCACTTCGGCACGGGCCCTGGCGAGGATCTCTTTAACTTCATTAGCGGATCCGCTTCCGGATGTTTCGTCCATGCTGCGGTTCATCGCACAATTCCGCCCCCGAAAGCAAGCGGATAGTAGTCACAGTTACAGGATCACCCTCGAAGTGCGCTTCTACCCTGTTGATGCGGTGACCCAACCCTCCCGAATCAGGCACTTTCCATTCACCAGGTTTTAAAGAAAAAACGTTGAGATCGGCTGGCTTTACAGCGAAATGATTCCTCGAAACAGCCCCTACCTTCAACTACACTGAGGACCTCGGCCGATCTGTTTCATGACTTGCAACCGCCAGCGCCACTTTGGACTTGTTGTCCTTTTCCTGACCGCTTGTCTCTTGACTGGCTGCCAAAGCAGTTCTGCCTGGCTGGAGAAGCTCGAGGCAACAGATACCCTTCCGTTGTGGCAGAAGGTCACCGCTATCGCAGTCGGCACGCTAATCAGCGAAGACCTTGCCTGTATTGCAGCCGGAATGCTCGCGAGTCGCGCTACTCTTACCATCAGCTGGGCGATCATTGCCGCTTTCCTTGGAATCTTTCTCGGTGACGTCGCACTGTATATTCTCGGAAGAATTGGTGGAATTGCCCTGCTGCGGCGGCGTCCGTTCCGGTGGTTCCTCAAGGAGCACCAGATTCACCAGGCTGAGGACCTCTTTCGCCAGCATGGGGCAAATTTGATTTTTTCCTCCCGCCTCCTCCCCGGATCCCGCCTCCCGATTTACGCAGCAGCTGGAGTGCTGAACTACCCGTTCCTCCGTTTCATCGTCTTCATGGCCATCGCAGGAACGCTGTCCGCCGTAATCCTCGTGACTCTATCCTTCATGGTGGGCGAGGTCGTCTTCGAATGGTTGCGGCTCTATGAAGCCTATGCGTTCCCCGTCTTTGTCGGAGTTCTCGTGATTGCCTGGCTCACGGTGAAGCTGTTTGAAATCTTTGCCACCAAGCGAAGTCGACTCGTTTTCCTTGCCCGTTGCCGACGGACCTATCAGAAGTTCGCATCACTCTTACCCGAATCGTGAATTCCAGGCCCAACACCATCCTCTGGTTTCGAGCTTTCTGCGGACTGCTCTCCCTGCTCTATCTCGCGGTAGCCGGCCTCGGGATCGGCATTCTCGTCACGCCACCCGAGGAACTGGGAATGGAGCCAATCCAGTCCACCGTGTTTGGATCCATGGTCCTCGTCTTCGGAATCCTCTTTTTTCTTCCCACCCTCCTGGGCCAGTCTCTACCGCCTCGTCCCGGCGCCTGGGTCATCGGATTCGCCCTGATTCTGATGGGCGTCACTACTGTAATCCTCGTTCCGCTAAGTCTTCCCCTCCTTCATTTCTGGAAGAAACCGGCTTTGCAGGCATGGTTCGGGCGAAATGTCTCTTGAGCCGCCCCGTTTCCGCTCGTAAAGATAGCCCCACCCCATTTCCTGACCTGTGAACTGGATCTCCCTGGCGCTCAGAAATCTGCTACGAAACGCCCGTCGTTCGATCACGACGATTGCTGCGGTGGCCCTTGGCTACGCCGCAACCAACATTTTTGCGGGATTCGCCGGCTACATGTTTGCCAGCATCCAGGAAGCCCACATTTACGAGCAGGTCAACGGGCACATCCAGATCTGGAAGAAGGGAGCCCGCGACTACGGAGGTTCCGATCCGGGGGCCTATCTCATCTCAGCTGAGGAGTTCGAAAACATCAAAACCATCGCGTCGAAAGACGAGCGCGTCGATCTCGCAGCCGGAATGCTCGAAGTCACCGGCAATCTCGATTACGACGGCAATCCAGGCTATTTTTTTGGCCAGGCCATGGTCCCCTCGGAGCGCGAAACGATCTTCTCACGCTCCACAGCGTTGAAGAGCGCCGACGGCCCGAACCAGACTGGCACTGCCATCACCGATGACAATCCTTTCGCTATCTCGGTGGCGCCGGGTATGGCGGAAAACCTCAAACTCGAACTGGGGGCAAACGTCATCCTGATGGCTCCGACCATTCACGGTCAAATGAACGCGATGGATGCCGAGATCGTGCAAATCAAGGACGTCGCTGCCGAAGCGCTGAATAACCACTACACTTTCATGCCACTTGAGCTCGGACAGATTCTCTACGACACTCGGAGTGTCAGTTCTGTCCGGGTCCTTTTGAAGAACGACGACGACACCGACGCGGTCGTCGCCTCAATCCAGGCAGTGCTTCCCAAAAGTGAGTGGGAAGTCATTCCGTGGTACAAGGTTTCCCGCCTCTACCTCAAAACGAAACGTATGTTCGACATTATCTTCGGGCTCGTTTTCGTTATCATCGCCGTGATCGTCATCATGTCGGTGCTGAATACTATCGGAATGGCCGTGGTCGAGCGAACCCGCGAAATTGGAACGCTTCGCGCCATCGGATTGAAACGTCCCGGCGTGGTTCGTCTCTTTGGAATCGAGAGTGCTTTTCTTGGTGTGATCGGAGCCATGACCGGTCTTGTCGTCACCGTGGGATTCTCATTCCTGATCGCGACAATTAAGCCGACCTGGGCTCCACCTGTCACCGCCCGCGAGATTGTCTGGGAAATTCAGATTCGCCCAGAATACCTTCTTCTCACGTTCGTCCTACTCGTGATCTTCACTTCACTGGCTGCGATTGCCCCGGCAACCCGGGCCGCCAAGCAAAGTATTGTGAATTCACTCGGCCACGTTTAATCTTTCCAAGTCACATGAAGCACCTCCCTCTCGCGATCTGCTGCCTCGCGCTGCATGCCATACCAGCCCCGGCAAACGAGGCTGCCCTCAAGGAGGCAGAGCAGGCTCGTGGTATCATGACAGGTGACACCGGCGTCCAGTGGACAGTAAGTGTCTCCGGCACTAACAACGCTCGTTTCGTTTCCACTTCTCAGAACGGAAAAATCTATGCTGAAGTGATCGAACCGGAGGAGGCCAAGGGACGCAAATACCTAGCTGAAGCCAAGGGCAACATGTGGTTCTGGAAGCCGGGCCTGAGCCGTCCGGTTTCCGTCTCCAAACGCCAGCGACTTTCGGGCGACGCTGCCATCGGTGATATCGCCTCCACCAGTTTCGTCGAAGGCTACAAAGTTGTCAGTGCTGAACCCGGCGATCTGAATGGCGAGGCAGCGACCGTCTACACGATGAAGTCAAATTCACTGACTGATACTTACGCCCAGATCAAATACTGGGTCATCCAAGGTAAGAACCTGGGTAAAAAGGCGGAGTTTTACGCTAAGTCAGGCACTCTACTGCGCACCTCCACCATGGTCTACAACAACACCGCCAACGGCCGGCCTTTTCTGTCCAAGATGGTTATCAGCGATTCTTCCCGGACCATCACACTGAGCTTCAGCAATGTGAAACTCGGCAACTACCCCGCCCGGATGTTCGAACGGGATTACCTCGGCGGGTCCAAATCCACAAGGTTCAAAAAATAATGCGCGGCCCTCCCGCAGGTTCCGCTTCTGATATGGCTGCGCCAGATTTTCCCGCAGAGGAACTCGAAGCGGCCACACAGCTGCTCCAAGACCTGCTCCGCGTCGATACGACCAACCCTCCCGGGAATGAACGGGAGGCCTCCGATATCGTGGCCCGCCATTGCCGCTCACTGGGGTTGCACCCCGAAGTTGTCGGTCCTCATCCCGAACGCCCCAACCTTGTTGCCAAATGGTCTGCTGATCCCGCCAAGCGGACTGAGCGCCCCCTGATCCTGAGCTGCCACCTCGACGTCGTTCCCGCTGATCCTGCTCGTTGGACTCACCCGCCTTTTTCCGGACATCACGATGGCGAATACATCTGGGGACGCGGTGCCATCGATATGAAGGGTTTTGCCGTTATGGGACTGGCCGCGCTCACACGGCTGGTGAGAGAAGAACTCCCCATCAATCGCGACGTGATCTTTGTTGCTGTTTGCGATGAAGAAGCCGGCACCCGAAACGGTTCAGAATGGCTTGTCGATAAGCGGCCCGATCTGCTCGGCGGCAATCCCGAATACGTCATTAACGAAGTCGGTGGTTTCACCATTTACCAGCACGGGCAGCGCTTCTACTCCATCCAGATCGCTGAGAAAGGCGTCGCCTGGCTCCGGCTCACCGTGGAGGGGCAGCCCGGCCACAGCTCGCTCCCCCTCGAAGACAATGCCATCGTGTCGCTGGCCAAAGCTATTGAAGCGATTGGCTCCACCAAATTGCCCTGGCACCCCAGCCCGGAGGCAGACCGCTACGTCCGCGGCTTCACCAAACCGGAGGGTGGAATTGCCCACAAACTCTCCCCCCTCCTGCTACATCCTTTCTGGGGGCCTCGTTTACTCCCCTACGCTGTCGTCAGCCCGAATAAACGGGCCACGGTCGAAGGCGTGCTCCGCAACACGGCCAATCCAACCTGCCTCGCGGGAAGCCCTGTCATTAACACCATACCAGGCAGCGCTTCAGTCGACATCGACGGCCGTCTGGCGCCAGGCCAGACCGCGGAATCTCTCATCAAAGAACTCACTGCGATTATTCGCCCGGTTCTCGGAGACAATTACAAGTTCACGGTATTGCAGGAGTCACCTCCCGTAACATCCACTTCTGAAACGCCACTCTACCGCGAGATCGTCGAGACGTTAAAGCAGGCCGATCCCGGTAGTCACGTCATGCCTTCGATTATCCCCGGTTTTACCGACAGCCGAAACTACGCGAAACTCGGTGCCCACTGCTACGGGTTCTATCCGCTCCGGTTGCCCGAAGAAATCGATTTCGCCACCCTGTTCCACGGTGACGACGAGCGCATCCCGGAGGCCGGATTCCACTGGGGAATCACAACTCTCACCGGGATGCTGCGAAAGTTCCTGACCAAGGATCAGTAATCACCGCAACTACCGCTGCGGCGGGGACACTTCGCGGACCAGCGAACCGTGCTCATCGCTCATCACTAGAAGACTTAACTCATCCACGTGATCCAGCTCATTGGTATTGAGGCTGACATAGTCAAACTCACCCCTGAAATCAGTGTAGCCATCCTTGAAAAAGCGGACATTCCCATCCTTCATCCGCGCGTAAACTTTGACGTAGGTTTTCGAAACAGGTTTCCCGTCATCTTCGTGTGTCACCGCGAGTCGACCGTATCGCTCTGAAAACTGCACCTTCAGGGCATTCGAGTAAATCGCGACCGAACTCGTGTTGCCGGCACCAACCACTTCGACCAGCACATTCTTTTTGGCGAACGCCTCCGGCATCTCGATCTTCACACTCCCGTCTTTACCAGGCAGTTCCATCGTCACCGAAGCATTCGGCTTGATGTAACTGAACTGCCCTTCACCACCGGACACGAAGGGCTGACTCGAAAACAAAAACTCGAGATCCATCTCGTAGAAATTCACCGTGACTTCATCAAGATTTCGGTAGCCAACCTTGGCTTCACGCCCCTCCGAAGTCAGTTCAAAGTAAGAATCAGAAGCAGAAAGGCGGTCCATTTTCTGTTCGCGCGTTTCGTCTTCTTCCTCAGCTTCTTCCACTTCGTTCAAACGCTTCGCCATGCTCCCGAACATCGCTCTCCAACGATCCACAGGATGATCCGCATACTGGTTCGAAATCCGGCGGGCCACTCCCAGCCTCTCCTCAAAGAGAGCCGCGTAGGCAACAAGGTAGTCATATTGAAGCCGTTCCTCAACTTCGCCTGGCTCAACCGACTCCAGCCAGCTCAAGCCCTCGGCAATGCGATCCTGGAGAAAGAGATAAACAGCTACTGACAAGCGATCCTCGGACGAAAACTCAGGCAGGTAAGACAATCCTTTGAGAAAAGCGTTGTACTGCTCCCGGAACCGATCGTTCAGGATTTTTCGTTCCCTTCCCAGCTGATGAGCCCGGGCATTCACCACAGGCGAGTATTCGAGGTGCTGATACCAGTGACGCTGGACGGGATCAAGACTCACCAGCTCACTATCAATCGCGCCGCCACATTGACGAAGGAACCCGTCTCGATGTTTCAGAAACTCCTGAGCCTGCTTCGGCAGGTTGTGGTAGATACCGTAACTCCAGAGAATCTGGTTATAAGCGTGGCGCTCGGAAATTACCTTGGTGGCCTGCTTGAAAAAGTCGACATTCTCTTTCGCGCGCCAAGCGATTCGGCTCAAGTCGAGGCGTTGAAGATTGTTCTTTGCCAGGTAGTTGAGGACTTCCTTTTCCGTCCCGAATTGTGACAGGTATTCCCAGGAGGCTTCATCGAACTGCGTCAGCTGATCCACCACTTTGAACATTGCCTCTTTGCCGGACGCGATGATCTCCTCGTTCTTCGCAACTTGAACCGGGTAAACATCATACATCGCGTCTCCGGAGTCGTGGGGAAAGTAAAAGAAAACCTCGTGGCGCTCGGTTGAAAATGGCCCCAGGTTCAGCGGAAATGATCGGGTATAGTCACTTCCGCTCACAGGGATCGCCCCAGCTGGAATTTGCACGAGGAGATCGAGCAGATGCGCCGATGAGGTCGGGTTGGTCACGACGACCTGGCCGCCATAGACCACACCAGTGAGAAATTCACTGTTCACAAATTTGTCCAACTGCTGACCATTCACGTAGTGATGGCGGTCATCGTGGCGGAAGAAATTCTGGCTCACGAGAATTGGCGTTTCCTCCTCCGAAACCTTTGTCTCCTCAATCTCTTCATGGAAGATCACCACTGGTGATGCAGCAGTGAGTTTCAAGACTGACTCCTCAACGGTTACTTCATGCTCTTCAGCCTCGAAAGGAAGATCAAGAACGCTGAGCGCAAACATGATCTCAGTGAAGTTACTGCTGGCGATAGGAAACTCTCTGGAGTAGAAGCCGCCCTGCCCGTTCCATTCTGCGTAGTCTCTCCAAAATTCATTCACTTCCACGAGCTCGGCATTCTGCTGATGAATGGGCAGATTATAATAATTGTTTTCGGCCCACTCCTTGGTCGACTCCAGCTTCTCATACAAGGCCTGTTGCTGCCCCTGCTGCCGCAGGTTCGCTACGTCCGCTGAATTCGCCAGCGCAGCTGGCGCGGATGAATACGGCGGTATCACACTGAGCGAACTCGCCCTTCCTCCAAACCTTTGCCGAGTTGCCACTTCAGCGCTTGATTCAGCTGCGAGCCCCTCTGCCCGATCCAACAATGATTTTGTTCGCACAGCATTCACTCCCGCAGTGGCAACAACAGTTTCACCTCCCCCAAAAGGGGCCGAAGCAAAAGCATCCACCATGCCCAAATTCAATGATCCCCCGGAACCAGAACTGGCACTCAATCCTCTCAAAGCGTGACGGAATACCTCGGCACGGCCCACCGGATTCGGAGGAATTAATTCGTGCAAACTCACGACATGATCCGCGGTCCTGCGCCATTCTTCTTCGCCGGTCCGACGTGCAAGCAGGATGCGCTCGACGATATTGAGGCGACTGTATTCCCAAGGAGCGAGATACGAATTGAGGTCGTCATCCAGCAAATACCTGTCGATGAAGTTCTTATCCCTCTTGTTAGCCGTGTAGGGCTTCACCACCGCCTCGAAATACCCGGGATCTTTTCGTGATAAAAAGAAATTCAATTCGTGGCTGGCATATTCAGAGTAAAGCCCCCGACGGGTCTCCTCGTTTAATTCCGGCCAATCCATCAAGAGCCGAAGACCGTGCAGGTCCTTGTTGGGATTGATCGCCACAAGAGCATCATAAACTTGACCAATGGTGTCGAAGGTCTGCAACTCGGCAGAGCGAAGATCGTTAATGGTCAGGGTTTCCTCCTCTTGAAGGAGCGTCACATTGCGACGCTGGGTGAATGACTTCTCCAGATCAAGGGTATTGCGAAGACGCAGGTCGCGGAACTCGGTGCCCCCGTCCGGTTCGCCAAGCGGGAGCTGAGCATACGCTGTGTTGTAAGCATCTACTGCAAGCACATGAACATGCTGACGATCACCGAGGTCCTTACTGTCGATTTCAATTCGACCGCCTTCCCCTACCTCAAGGTTGGTGATCACAATACCCTGCTGACGCAGGAAGTTGAGGTTGCGCGAGAGATTCGGCACACCACTACCGCCAGAATCCGCGAGAGGATCTGCTTCGCCTTCACGGCGTTTCGCCTCCTTCATTTCTCCGGAGCGCTCATAGTCTCCGCCTTTCCTGGCTGTCTTAATTTCGGTATCCGTGTCATTGAGTTCCCACGGATTAAGCAACAGCCCCGGACGAGTCATCAGATTCCCGGGGAACTTTGTCGCCCCACGGCGTTCCAAGATGTAGCGATATTCCTCACCAATATCGCGACCGGAAACATAACGAGACTCATTAGATCCGCGCGACACGACGAAGGAACCCACCCGGTGCCCCCCGCCTATCTCACGAAACAAATTCTTTTCAGGAAGGAACCGCGTCGCGACGACATGAACCCTTGTCATCTCGCCCGCATTTACGAGCTCGATTTCAACCTTGCCGTCTTTTTCTGCCAGTCCAGCAATATACAACGGGGCCACATTGGAAAGACTTAGATGGCGTGAGTCAGAAAGGGCATACCCAGCGCCCTTCTTACTACCGGCCGTGACACGGACATCTATTTTCTTGCGGTCTGACCGCAGGACAGCGCGATAGTCGCCGGGCTCAAGATCAGAAATCTTCACGGCTCTTCTTTCATATTTTACATGATCAAAAACATCCCTGACAATCACCCCATCCCGGACCTCAAACAGAGCCAGATCGCTACGATCCAGCACTGGCCCAACTCGTGGAGCCGGAATCGTTATTACATCTCCGGCTACAGCATGAACCACCGAGCCAAGCCACTGGTCATCCCCGGTTAGTCCCCAGGTGCGCGCAACCGAACCGCCACCATCCGCAGTGACCTTTACAATCCCATCCAATTCACCTAGGGATATTCTGCCGACAGCATCAGTCTTGAGGGAAAAGTGCCTTGGCAGTTCGAAATCACGGTGATTCAATTTGACCGTCACCGCACGGTCAGGAAGGACTTCTCCACTCTTACCCAGAACCTCAAGCACGTAGTTCGCCCCCACGCGGCTCAGGTAGGCATCCGACACCGAGACGGTCAGGTCGACCCCGTTGAGCTCAACTTCCTTGTAAGCTGACAACTGAATCGGTGCGCCCGATGAGCTGACGCTGGGAATCTCTCCTCTAAGTTCGAAACCGATCAAGGAGACCCGGTTCGGAACGCGGAAGCGATGGATCGATTCACGATCATCAAAAAGCTCAAAGTCGGAAGCAGAACTCTTTGACTCAATGCCGTCATGATCCAGGGTCGAAACAATTAGCTGAACGTTTTCGAGAACACTTGCGGGAACGGGAGCCCCGTTCACGCTCAGAACAGGCCTCACCGAAAGCTCCGCTTCCATTCCCGGTAGGAGAGTCTCCTGCTCAAGAATCCCCCCCATTTCAAAGTGATACCCCTCCTCTGGAAGATCAATCCGGTCAAAGCTGGACATCTCTCCGTCACTCAGGACAATATCTACCTCACCCTTGGTGGAAAATGGCAACAGGATCTGTCCGTCCGCGTTAGCAGTATACTCTTTACCGCCGAACCAGATGGAAGCTTTCTCCACAAGCGCATTCGCTTCATCGAACACAGACACCAGCTCACCGCCCGGTGTCGATTCAGAGAGGTATTGGAGTTTGCCTTTGCGAACGAGGGCACGTGAGCTGATTCCATTTCCGATGAACTCGATTACCCAGACACCTCGGCGATTCTTCAATGTATCAAAGGAGAAGGCCTCCCGATGCCGCAGAATCGGAGCCTGATCATAACGGTAGGTCAGCTCCTCATTGGCGATAAGGCCATCAAGCTTTAGATCAGTGTTAATCTCCCGCTCTTGGTCGAGGTAATAGTTGAGAGAGTTGATTTCGTAGACTTTGACGATCAATTCACTAACATTCTTTAAATCGAGAGCCAGATTAACGTCATCTTTCACCGCGAACTCGGCGGCATTGACCGGAGCAAATGAAATTTCGATTCGATCCTTGATCGCCTGGACCCGTCCCGGAGACAGCATGGAAAACCAGCGCTGCGCATCTCCAATCCCATGGAGCAATTTCGCCTCAGCAAATACACTCTTGAGATAGCTCTCCCTGACAAAGGGAGAGAAGCGGTTGTAGTTTTCATCCTCCTTAAGAAAGTGTTCAAGATATGCCCTCACGAGAGGCTCATCATTCCGAATCGGTCCGAAGCCAATTTGTTTCGAAAAGTTTTCACCTATGTTTGCCGTGAATCCTTTCAGTTCCCGCCGCTGCAGATATCTCGGCTCCACGTAGTGCACTGCCCTGGGCAGAGCCAGGTAATCCATGAACAGTTCAGACGGATACTCACCCCGTTTGTGGGCGAGTTCCAGCTTCTGGTAAAGCACGTTGGCTTTCAATGAGCTAAATACCGGATCGAGTCCTCTCACGTAGCTCCACAATCTGTCGATGTAGGCGCTTTTTGTCTCAAGACTTAGCTCGATTGATTCGTCCTCACCCGGTCGCAGCTTTGACAACTTGATGTCAACAAAGCGCGGGTCGTTGGCCAGCTGAGGGCGCAGTTCCACCAACTCGTCCAATTGCGCAGTCGTAAGTTCCCGATGAATCGGAAGAGAACCGAATGCCTGGGGCGATGGACTGCGCAGGTCTGCAGCAATCAACCCTACCAGTCGCTCATAGTCGGGATGCTTGAGCCGACGAAGAAGATCTTTTTGCTGAGCGTCCGTAATTTTCACTTCCTCCCGTAGGATCCGGTCGAGACCGCTATCGAGGACGCCCTGCAGGTTTTTATACCTGCGTTTGGTGTCATCGAAATACGCGTTCCAGGTAATCTTGTCAGGATCGATCGTAGAGGGCAGATCCGGCTTACGATCAAGTCGTTCCTGCTGGTGGTTAAATCTCAGCCCCAGGATTTGCTTCAAATAGTTGAGAGACTTGTCCGGCGACTCACGATACTCAAGGAGAGTTTGGCGATTGAGAATTTCCCGATACCGTGGTGTTTCCCCATGTTTATTGTTCCACGGTTCGAGAAAGGTTGCCACATCGTCGAGCCGCCCCTCCTGCTGGGCGACTAGCGCCGAATAGTAATAGAAATCTTCGGTCCCCGGGATCAGTTCTTGCAGGGCATCCGCGCGGTCTTCAGCAAGGGCAAAGGTTTCCAGAAAACCAATCGTGTCGATTGCGCTGGCACTTCGTGCACCAATAGCAGCAGCAGATATGACCAAAACGGTCCCAGTGAGCCGTGAAACGGAACGGAGCGGAATATTCATAGCGTGACAGGTTAGGATTGATCGATGGTGACTACCTTAACCACAAAGGGGAAGATTGAATAAGCACGAAGTTGTAAAGAAAATGCAAGGGCTCCAGCACAACAAGAAAGGGGCGGCCCGTTACCAGACCGCCCCTTAAAAGCTAACTAGCGCGTTGAGCTTAGTGGTTGAACATGAACTCCTTGGAGTTCAGCACGGCCCAGAACACATCATTGAGGACCATCTGGCTCTGAGCGGCATCATCATTAACAGAGTTTACCTGCGCCAGGAACTGCTTCATTTCTTCGGCAGTCGGTTTCCGAGTAAGCGCTCGAACATAAATCTCTTCGATGATCTGATCGGGTGTCTTACCTTTCTCAGCCATCTCTTTCACAACACCACCCTGTTCAATCTTGTTGGTCACTGTGGGACCATTCATGAGGTGAAGTGCCTGGGAGAGGCTCGGGTCCATCTTAACCTCACAGGAACAAACCGTCGTACGGGTGGCGCGGCCGAAGGTCGTCAGGAAGTAGTCGCTTGTATTACCGTCTGCAATCTGAACCGCCCGGGCGCCCAGTGGAAGCCCTTTGAATTTATTTTGTGTATCAGTCACCTGGGTGATGGTATCGAGCATCACCTCAGCGCGTTGACGACGAATTCGGGCCTTCGCAAAATTGTTCAGGTCATCTTTATTTGAGGGAGTTGCCTGAGTCGTTCGCTGATAGGTGGCCGAATTACAGATATCGCGAACCAGTTGCCGGAAGTCGTAATTATACTCGCTCTCGAATCGGCGTGCGAGCTCGGTAAGAAGCTCTGGGTTGGTAGCCGGGTTGCTCACACGCACATCATCAACCGGGTCGATGATTCCCACTCCGAAAAAGTGAGACCAGACCATGTTCACGATATTTCGGGAAAAGTAGGGGTTCTCGGGTGACGCAAGCCAGTCGGCCAAAACCTCACGACGGTCTTTGCCCTTGACGTCAGGCGCCTCACCGCCAAGGAACTTCGGTTCCATGGTGCGCCCTCCCACAATGTGCTTGGTCTCACCACTGCCGCGGTTGTAAATGAGTTGCTCACGTTGGTCCACGCCTTGTTTGCGACCAATCTGGGCGAAGAAAGCCGCCCAACCGTAGTAGTCGTCCATCGTCCACCTGTCGAAGGGATGGTTGTGACACTGAGCGCACTGCAAACGCATTCCCATGAAAACCTGGGCTACGTTCTCCGACAGCTTGAGCGCATCACGCTCGACCTGATAGAAATTCGTCGCCGGATTGGCGAAAGTCCCCCCTTTCGACGCGATCAGGTCTACCACGATCTCGTTGAACGGATCGTTCGCGGCGATGCGGTCACGCAGCCAGCCGTTGTAAAGCAACGCCGACTTATACGAAATACCAAGATTGATATTGTTGTTAGAGCGGATCTGAAGCAATTCAGACCACTTCATCACCCACATCTCGGTGAACTCTTTTCGCTCCAGTAACTCATCGATCTTCGTGGCACGCTTATCGGCGCTCTGATCAGCAACGAAAGCATTGTATTCCTCCACCGTGGGAAGCTGCCCCACAATGTCTAGATAGGTGCGCCGCAAGAACTGCTCGTCACTGCAATCTCCAGACGGAATCACACGCAATTTGTGCAGCTTGTCGTGCACGAGGCCGTCGATGTAATTGTTCTCCGTCATCTCGGGGCGGGTGTATTCAAGACCTTCCGGGATCACGATTGTCTGAATCCCCACCGTTTTAGTCTCGAAACGGGCCATGATGAAGGCCTCACCACGCTTGCCGGCAGTTACCAAACCGCTCTCATCAATAGCCGCGGTCGGTTCGTTATTGGTAATGAACACCGCTAGGTGAGTCACATCCCGGTCGTGACCGTCAGAATACTTGGCCCGAACCGTCATCTGCTGCTGAGCGCCAGCACCTTCGAGAACCAGTTTGGGCGGATAGATTTCCAACTCAGTCACGTAAGGAACTTCCTCTTTCTTCTCGTTCTTGGCACCGGTTGCGATCCATTCAACGAGAGTGTTGTAGGCGTGCCCTCCTTTTTCCATCAGCTTACCACCTGTGTGAGGCACTGATGCAATGGACTTTTCTACAAGGAGCGACTCTTCAGGAATCGCGAGGTTCACGCGATAGCCGGCCATCTCACGCGTGAGGCGAAAGTGGTCACCTTCAGGATCATATCCGAAGAGAGACAGCATGAAACCATCCTGGCCACGGGCTGAACCGTGGCAGGCACCAACATTACAACCGTTGCGCATGAAGACCGGCATCACGTCGAGGTTGAAGCTGACAGGGCGATCCATAGCGGCATCTTTCACTGTCACCGGAATCTCGACGGACTTGTCAGCCACTTTAACGGCAAGCTTAGTCTCCCCATCCCTAACCGGAATGAAGTGACTGCGAGTCTTGAGGTCAACAAGGGACGGATCCGCAAAGGTAAAAGTCGCGTTCGACGTCACGTCCTGGGTCGTGTCGTCTTCATAAGTCGCCATGACGACGACAGACTGGCTGTCACGCTTGGTCTCGAGCAATATGTCTTCAGGGAAAATCTCCACCTTAACAATAGCCTTTCCTTTGTCTTCGAGGGGCTCAGCTCCCTTGAAATCCTCCTCTTTCTTAGCTACTAGTCTGAGCTCTTCCGGCCAGACCGCACCCTCTTTGATCCACTGGCCAAGTTTTGCGATTTCTTTTTCGTTGAGTACGCGCCCCTTGGGAGGCATCACGTCGATATCATCTTCAGGAAGAGTCACCAACTCCATCATTAGAGACTCCTCCGGCTTGCCCTTAATCAGAGCATGGCCTCCATCGCCACCTTCGAAGAACAACTTAGCTTCGTCGAAGCGAAGACCACCCTTAGTTTCGTTGGAGTCATGACAACTGACACAGTGGAATTCAAGGATGGGCTGGATTTCTTTCACAAAATCGATCTTGGCATCCTCCGCAGCCACGGGCATGGCTGCGATACCAAGAAGTGAAAGTGTGGCTGTGATCTCTTTTTTCATGCAGTTGAACGAAATGGTTTCGTCTGTCGTGATTCGTTAATAATTACTTGGCCTCTGATTGAGCCTTTGCTTCGAGACGAAGCTGCTCAAGTCGTGACAGGGGTTTCTCCGTCGCCGGTTTGTTGTTGCTGGCTACTACCTTAGTTTCGGCCGGTTTAGCCGCAGGAGCCTCTTTGGGTTTCGGATCGACACGGAGCGTTCCACCCATGCCAACGCGATGAACGATGGGCTGCCCCTCCTTCATGATTGTTACGGAGCAAAAGAGGTTCTTGTGCTGGCCGACCGGTGTTTTTTCCGAAGTCTGAATCGGAATATTCACCTCAGTGGTCGCCTGATCGATTTTCACGACCGGAACCGTCGAGTGCGCCGGGTTGGCATAGAGCTGGACGTCCGCCTCTCCACCGAAGTCACGAAGTTTGGTCACCGCCGCAACCATATTTGCCTGCTCACCCTGGCGAGCTGTGGTGAGGTTGAGTTTCATGCTCACGAACGGCTCCTCGACTGAGAGTTTCACGAAAGGAGTTGCCGTGACCATGAGTCCCTTGCCATCGTCAGACTCAGCGAGAACAGTCAGGTTCCAGGTATTCAACTCAGCCGTCGCGCTGGCATTCAATTCGTATTCGATGGTAGTATCCTTTTCATTGAACACAACCGTCGCCGGACTGGTGACACCCGGAGGCTTCCAGAGAAGGCGCGCAGTGATCTTCTTGTCGTAGCCATCTTTTCGATGGGCATGAACTTTCAGTTTCATCGATCCGTTGCGGACGAGTGGTACCTTGGGCTGCTCAATGGTGACGCTGAACGGAATCTCATCCACCACAGCCACAGGCACGCGGTCGTGCAGACGAGTGTAGTATTCGACGCCGTTCTGTGGCCCTCGCACTAGGTCGAGTGACTGCTTGAACTCTCCCACGACGGGACCGTCCGGATCCGTGCTCTTGGCAAGGAGCTTGTACATGCCGCCTGCTACCGGGGCATCGGGAGCTGCTTTCAAGAGAATCGGAAACTGGCTCACCGTCTTAGGAATCGGTGCTGACTCCCAGTTCACACCCCCGGGCAACTCAGGCATATCGAATACCAGTTCGCCAGACATATTCTGTCGGGAAGTGTTAACCACCATAGCGTAGTAGTTGCCGCGAGGAACATTGAACTGCTTGCGATACTGCAGCTGGCGACGAAGCATTTCAGGCATCGTTACATTAATCGCAGGGCTGCGCGGCTGAGCTTCAATCCGGTAAACGAAATTCGGGCCACCGTTGTTGAGCATGTCACGCATCCTGACAAAATACTCACCGTCGGCCGGCGCCTTGAAATCAACGCGGCTGTCTTTAGTCCCGTCAGCATCATCGCTACCGGCGATCGACTTCATGTCAGCGTCGTAGATACTCAGCACAGGATCGACCGGCGAACCGATCGTGTTGGCATACGCGCGAAAGCGGAAACTTTGGCTCTTCTTGGCAGTGAACTTGAAGTAGTCAATGTCCCCCGGTTGCTCGAGGATACCGTTGAAAGCGACCGGTAAGGTGCCCTCATAAAGATTTGGCTCTCTACTGGAATTATTAGGCTCAGTCTCGAGGAAGTTGTCGAACTCACTCACGCGAACCGGATTCGGTGAAGGCGGCCTCATTCCTCCCTGAGCACCGAAAACGCCGTAAGAGCCTTCCACTGTTTTTGACGGCAACTTAGCCTTGGTGGAATAATCCCCTTTAACGTCGCCGATTAGTTTGAACTCAGCTTCCGAACCCGCCCTGGCTCCGGCCGGGTAAATGGCCAACGGACGCGGGAAATTACCAATATGAGCACGATAGCGTCCGCGCCCCTGGTAGGCACTGTCGCGAACCTCAACGATATATTCGCCGTCTTCGGGAATTACCACGGAGAGAATAGACTCCTGCTTCAGCAGGGCGGAACCGTCAGCGGAAGCGATCTCAAAACGATCCTTGTTCAAAATAGAAACAAATGGGTCGATTGCGATGTTGTTGGTAATGTTATTGATCCGGAGACCTTCGATCTCAACCGAAAGGCGGTCGCCTTTCTTGGCGGTCACTTGGTAATAGTCCGTTTCCTCGGACTTAGCTTCAGCTTCAATAGTGACATTGAGATCGATTTTCTGAGGGTTTTCGAAGTCATCATTGGGCTCGACCTCAGCCACGTTAGGAAACTGCGAAACCCAGAAGTTGCGGGCGTAACTCACGCCAGTGCGACAGCGGAGGCGCAGGTGATGCTCGCCAAGTCGGCAATCGGGAGCAATCACAAGAGTGGTCTCGACTTTCTTATCATCGATGACCTTCAACTCCTTCACGGAGATACCAGGGTGATGGAACATGATCTCCTCGGCATCACTGAGACGTGAACCATAAAAAATTACCTTCTGTTCCGTTCCAGCCTGGGCCCCTCGCGGAATTGTGGTGGTGAACGAGGGATTGGCGGCCTCAACGCTGCTAACTGCCAGCATACCGGTAAGCAGCACAAGTGCTGCCACCAACTTACCGGCATTTGCCGCAAAAGCCGCACTCTGAGAATTCAGAATACGATTCATATCGGTGCTAAGTGGGAAAAGGATTAGACGGCCGAACGCTTCTCAATCAGCTCTTCGATCACATCTCCGCCATCGACGATTTCCATCGGGCGAGGTCCGGGTGCGATGAGCTCCTTGTCGGCATTGATGCCGAGTTGGGCGTAAACAGTCTTGGCAAACGATTGCACGTCCACCGGGTTAGTGTCAGGCTCGGAAGCAAGTGCGTCAGAAGATCCGTAGACAAATCCTCGCTTGATACCTCCACCGGCAAGCATCGTGGAGAACACGCGGGGCCAGTGATCGCGACCGTCGGTCTTATTGATCTTCGGCGTGCGTCCGAATTCGGAAGAAACCATCACGAGTGTGGAGTCAAGGAGTCCACGCTCATCAAGATCGGTGAGGAGAGTCGCGAGCGCCTTGTCGAACGATGGCACCTGGCGGGCAATGTTGTCTTTGATGCGATCGTGGTGGTCCCAGCTACCGTAAGTCATCGTCACGAGGCGAACCCCGGATTCGACAAGACGACGGGAGAGAAGCATGCGCATTCCGGCCTGACTCTTGCCATACCGCTCCTTCGTCTTTTCGTCCTCCTTGGTGAGATCGAAAGCATCGCGTGCTTCGGGAGAGCCAATCAAGCTGTAGGCGCGCTGGTAAAATGAATCCATCGCATCAATCTGATCCGCCTGTTCCATGCCCCGAAAATGGCTGTCAACCGCCTCAAGCAGCGTGCGGCGGCGCTCGAAACGTGCTGGGTCCACGCCGCTCGGCAGAGTCAGGTCACGCACTCGAAAACTGTCGCTCGCAGGATCGCTGCCGACAGAGAATGGGCCATACATTGAACTGAGATAGCCGGTTCCGGCAAATTCATTTGGCTGGTTTGGCACGCAGACGTAGGGAGGAAGGCTCTTGCGGGGACCAAACTCATGAGAAATCACGGAACCGAAGCTCGGGAATTTGATCGCCGGGCTCGGGCGATAGCCGGTGAACATGTTGTGAGTGCCCCGCTCGTGAGCCGCCTCACCGTGTGTCATGGACCGAATCACTGTCATCTTGTCAGCCACCTTGGCCAGGTTTTTGAAATTCTCGCTGAACTGGAGACCAGCCACGTTGGTGTCAATCGCCTTATAGGGTCCTCGATACTCGGACGGCGCAAAGGGCTTCGGGTCCCACGTTTCCTGGTGAGCCATTCCACCGGGGAGGTAAATGTGAATCAGTGATTTGGCGACACCCTCCCTCGACTCGTAGAATTTGGCTTGAGCTCTGCTTTCGACCTTAAGTAGTTCAGGCAATGAGAGTCCTAAACCCGCAGCGAAACCGACCTGGAGCATCTCCCGTCGGTTTGCAATGCCTGATTGGTTGAATCCTGAGCAGCCTTTCATGATGAATGTTTGTTTTGGTGTTGTAGGAACAGATTAAACGAAGGAACAGATTAGAAGCAATGCTTAACCTATCCTAATTTTAACTTACCCCCAATCGGCACATTACGAAAAGGCGTGTGTGAGACAGTTCATATGCCCCTTTTGAGCTATATAGAGCCTGCCTTTCCGCGATGATATTTCAGCAGGACGAGTGCCTCCAGAGACGTATAATTTAAGAATAGTTCAACATTTTGCAGCAACTGCTCAGAAACCGTCTCCAAATCCGTCTCTGAGCGGGCTCGTGCTGAAGCATTCTCTCTCAAACGATTATTGAACGCGGCATTCCTCCATGAAAGCGAAATACCTTGTTGTAATGACCCTTGTGTTACACCTTCCGAGCCTCCTGCTGCCCTCCGATGGGCCTAAATCGGGTGAAAAGGTGACCTTTGTCGATCACGTTCTGCCGATCCTCGAAGACAAGTGCGTCAATTGCCACAATCCTGACGAATCCAAGGGTGGTTTGGACCTCTCCACCTACTCAGGCACTCTCACTGGAGGATCTGGGGGCGAAATCGTGATTGCCGAAGATCCCGGCAATTCCCGCCTTTTTTCTCTTTCCGCTCATCTTGAGGAGCCTGTCATGCCTCCGAGAGGCACCAAGGCCTCCGAGAAAGAGCTCAAAATTCTTTCTGACTGGATTTCAGGTGGGATTCTTGAAACTTCCAGCAGCACCGCCAGGAAGTCGGACAAGCCCAAAATTGACTTCGACTCCATCACTTCTACCGGCAAGCCCGAAGGGCCTCCCGCAATGCCCGAGCACCTTCTGCTCGAACCGGCTGTAGTCACGGAGCGCCCCAATTCTATCCTCGCCATGGCCCATAGCCCGTGGGCCCCGATCCTTGCGGTGGCCGGTCAGAAGCAGGTGCTGCTGTACCACTCCGAGGATTTCGATCTTCTCGGTGTTCTTACCTATCCCGAGGGTTTTCCCCAAACCCTCTCCTTCAGCCCCAACGGCGCCTACCTCTTTTGTGGCGGCGGCCGCGCGGGAAAATCCGGGAATGTCGTGGCATGGGACATCAAGACCGGGGAGCGCATCATTGAAGTCGGCAAAGAATACGACTGCGTTCTTGGAGCTGACGTGTCCCCTGACCTCAAGCGCGCTGTCATGGGCGGCCCCGGCCGTAATATCAAAATCTGGGACACCGTCGCCGGCGAGCAGATCGCCAGCATTAAAAAGCACACTGATTGGATGCTATCCGCAGCCTACAGCCCGGATGGTGTAATTTTCGCGACTGGCGGACGGGGCGGCGACCTCTACACCTGGGAGGCCGCGACCGGATACGAATTCTTCACTCTCAAGGGTCACACGAAGGGAGTCACCGCTCTTTCCTGGCGCTCCGATGGCAACGTTCTGGCTTCCAGCAGTGAGGACGGACAGATTATCCTCTGGGAAATGAATGAGGGCAGCCAGGTCAAGAAATGGAACGCCCACCCGGGCGGCGCTCTCTCTGTCGCTTTCGCTCCAAACGGCAACCTTGTCTCGGTCGGCCGCGACAAGACTCTAAAGATCTGGCAGGGGGACGGCAAACAGCTCAAATCCATCGCTGCCTCCAGTGATGTCGTTCTCAGCGTCGCTATCAGCCACGACACCGCCCGCGTTTTCAGTGGGGACATCTTCGGCAACATTAAGGTCTGGAACGTTGAGTCGGGAGCCGAGCTTGCCAGCATCGACCCAAATCCGCCGACGATCGACGATCAGCTCGCCTATTCCGAACAGCGCATTCGCGAACTTACCGGCGAACTGCCCAAGCTCAAAGCCGAGGTCGAGACCGTTTCAAGGGAACTCGCCGGTGCCCGCGCCGCACTTGCCGAGATTGACAAAAATACCAACACCGCTCACCAAGCGCTGAAGACGAAACAGGCCACCGTCGCCAAAATGAGTCAGCAAATCGAAGTCCTGACAGCCCAAGTGACGCAGGAGCAGGAGGCTGCCAATGCGAAAGACGCCCTAGTCGCCAAAACGACTGAGTCGCTCACTCAGGTAAGCGCCAAATTAAAGGCAAGCCAGGACAGAGCCGCTGCACTCAACGCCACGATTGCCGAGAACGAGGCGGCCCTTAAAGCAGCCACTGACTCACTCAATGCGGCAAAAGCTGAGGCAGTTAAACTGGGCCTTCCCGCTGATCAAACGCAAAGGTATGATCAGCTCGCCGCCTCCTTCGCTCAGGCCAACAAGGCCAGTAAGGACATTAGGGCAGCTCTCGATGCCAAGGCCCGTGTCACCCAGCAGGTAATCTCAAAGGTTAGCGAAGCGAAAAAGGCATCTGCTGTGACGGCAGAGCAACTTGAGAAGCGTCAGACCGCTCTAGCCAGCGCTGAAATAGAGTTGACCGATGCCACCAGCGCACGCACCAAGGCAGGTGCAGCCATGAAGAACGCTTCAAAGGATGGACAACCCGCTCCCCAAAACATTGTCAACGCGCAAAAAGCTGCCCTTGATGCCGAGCAGCAGGCCCGCGCGGCAGCTGAAGCCGCCCGCAAAGCAGTTGCCGCCGCTGACGCTGTCCATCAGAAAAACGAGGGAGCACGCATACAGATTGAAACTCAACTCGCAGCCGCCAATGCTGAACTCAAGAAGGCTCAGGATGCCTACGCAGCAGCTCAGGCTAAGCGCAACCAGGCAGACGCCGCCTTGAAACCCTTTCGCGATGCCCTTGCCAGCGGTAACGCTCGCGTTCAGAAAGCGCAGCAGAGTCTCACCGCAAAAACAACGGCACACCAAGCTGCTAACAAAACCTATCAAGCCAATAAAGCTCAGGCCGGTGCTGCCAGAAAAACGCTGGCTGATGTCACCGCAACCATTAATCAATACAGGGTCGTCCTGACGAAAGAGCAGGAAGAAGCCAAGGCCGCCACCGATGCTGTCAACGCAAAGCGCGTCCAGCTCGATGCAGCGCACAAGCAATACGCCGCTCAGCAGGAAGCAATAAAGAAAGCCGAAGCTACTGTCGCCAACGCCACCAAGGCCAAAGAGGCTGCTCAAGCCAAGTTGACTGCAATTGCGAAGAAAGAGGCCGACACTAAGTCGTCGATCGCTTCCGCCGAGGCAGAACTCGTGTCCAGCCAGTTCCTGGTCAAAAAGTGGGAGGCCGCGGCCATCAACCTAACTGCCCACGAAGAGTCTAAGGAACTCGTTGAAATGACAGAGGAGCTCGCTGAGCTCAAGGAAGAGGAAACCGAAGCCAAAGCCCAAGTCGCGGAAGCCACTCAATCACGCGTCGATGCCGAAAAGACACTCGCCAATGCGAAAAGCACTGTTGCCGCTGGCAATCAGACGCTTCGCGAACAATCCGCCAATGTCCTTGAGCATGCGCTCGAACTTGTCGCGAACCGTGCTGTTGCCGATCTTCGTGAAGATGTTGAGGAATCGATAACCCCCGCTACCAATAACATCGACCAGGCAACTGGGGTCGCATCGGACGAAAAGCCCGTGAAAGGATCGGAAGAAATGATCGAAATGGTCGCTGCTGAAACGCTTGCTTACAAGACCCGGGATCAACTCAGCTTTGAAGTCAAAATGCTTCGTGGCCGTCTCGGTGAACTGGAAAGTCTTCTTGAACACTCGTTTAGCGAGGCAGGTAAGACGAAGGCCACTGTAGACCGGGCTGCTAAAGTCGCTCGCGAAACACCGCAAGTGATTGCCGAGCGCACTCGATCAGAACAGGTCGCTGCCAGGGAATTTGCCGAAGCGGGAGCTGAGCGTGCCGAGCAGGAGCAACAACTGAACGAACAGCACAAGCTTGTCGAAGGGTTAAGGGCCCAGTACTTCGCGACTGTTCCAAAACGGAATTAATTCTAATTCCTGCCCTTGTATTCGGGATTAGGAATCGGTAACTTGGCGCCGTCGAAGGTAAGTTGTTCGACAAGCGCCTTCTCCATGGCTTCGGCCCGCTCGGGGCTCGATTCGACCAAATTTTGCTCTTCTGAAAGATCGTCTCTCAAATTGTAGAGCTCCATGGGACCTTCCCAGAATTTAATTAGCTTCCAGTCACCTTCACGAATAATGGAGTAGGGCCCTGGGTCGTGGCGGTAGTGGGGAAAGTGCCAAAACAGAGTATCGCGGTCACCCCCGACTATCTCCCCGCTTTGGAGATGAGACACCAATGAAACCCCGTCGACCTCACGATCCTCGGGAAGCGCCACACCGGCCATATCGAGAAAGGTCGGAAAAATATCTACCGAAGTTACCGGAAAGTCGCTGACCGTTCCAGCCGGAATCTGCCCCGGCCACCTAACAAGAAACGGCACGCGAATCCCTCCCTCATACGCGTAGCCCTTCCCGCTTCGGAGCGGTGCATTGTCTGTAGGACTGCCGTTGCGATCGAGCCCACCATTGTCGCTGGTGAAAAGAATCACGGTACGATCATCAATTTTGAGTTCTTCCAATTCTTCCATGACCATTCTCATGGAATCATCAACGGACTCGACCATCGCGGCATACTTCGCATTGGCCTGGGTAACTCCGGGAGTATCCTCGTATTTCGCAGCCACTTCCGGAATGGCCTGGATTGGGGTGTGAACCGCGTAGTGGGAAATCTGGATGAAGAAAGGCTCGTCCTTCCAATTGCGAATCAATTCAACGGCTTCAGCCCCTTCCCGGTGGGTCAGATATTCTCCTTCCTTTCGGCCAGGAAGTTTGTAGATCCCCTCACGCAGAGACTCATGCTTGCCTTTTGGCTGATTGTAAGGATCGAAGAATGAAGGAGGCTGACCGTAGTCGCAACCGCCCCGATTTTCAGCAAAGCCCTGGTATTCCGGATACCATTCCGGATCGCCCAAGTGCCACTTCCCAATGTAGGCCGTCTGGTAGCCTTCTTCGTTCAACACTTCTGCGATCGTGATTTCCTCATGCTCCATCCAAAACGGATTTGGCGGGCAAAGCAGCTTACGATTGTTGTTACCGACATACTCCATAGGATTTGCCTCCGGTGTCCCCTTGCCACCTCGCTGGAAACGGGAGCGAATCCAGTCTGTCACCCCGAGACGATGCGGGTGCCGCCCCGTCTGCACGGCTGCGCGCGATGGAGAACAAACGGCACACCCGGCGTAGCCGTTGGTAAAGCGCATCCCCTCTTCAGCGAGCCGATCAATACTCGGGGTGCGATAGAAGTCACTTCCCTGACAGGATAGGTCCATCCAGCCCATGTCGTCGACAAGGACAAGAATGAAGTTCAGCGGCTTTTCTTCAGCCCATCCCCATGATGAGAGGGCCAGAAGGCACAGTGGCAGGATTTGGATTCTCATCAATTAAACGGTAGGGTATTCCCATGGACCGCGGTAGTCGCGAGTCAGCAGGCCAGCCGCTTCAGAATCACCCGGAATAGTCTCCTTTAGGCCATCCCATTCAATGCTTCGGCCCACCTTGTAGCTGATCATACCAAGCAAACTCAGGTTGGTCGCCTGGTGCCCGATTTCAACATCCGCCACCGGCGTGCGGCTTCGATCTTCAATGCACTCGATAAAATCCCGCCAGAGCGGCGGAACATTGTGCCCGTCCTTATCGTGGTCAAACTTCGGATCTTCATGAATCACCTGCCCTCCCTTGGCAGGATAGAACGTCCAGCCGTCCCGCCAACCCATGTGAAAAGTTCCCTTAGAGCCGTAAAAATAACAGCCAACTCTCGACTTCTCGGCTTCGTTGCCCCCGAAGCGACGATGCTCCCAAACGGCGGTAAAGTTTTCGAATTCATAGGTTGCCACCTGGTGATCCGGAGCATCGGTCGTCTGCTCCCGGTCATTCAGAATGGCGGGCCCTTTGACCGCCCGGCCACCGGTGGAATAGACCGACTTGGGATATTTCTCATCTGACCACCAGAGAATCTGGTCAAGCCAGTGAACACCCCAGTCTCCCAGTGTGCCGTTGGCAAAGTCGAGGAAATTGCGGAAACCACCGGGATGAATACGTCTATTGAAAGGGCGCATCGGAGCCGGACCGCAGTAAAGGTCCCAATCGAGATTTTTTGGCACGTCACTGTTGGGAGTGGGGGGCTCAGCCCCGCCCCCGCCGTGGGCAAAGGCGCGAATCATGCCGATTTCTCCGGCCCCGCCTTCCTTGAGGAATTTCATCCCGCTGACATGGTGAGGACCGATACGCCGGTGCATTCCCACCTGGACGACACAGTCGGCGGCGCGCGCCGCTTCGACCATGGCCCGACTTTCGCCGATAGTATGACCAGTAGGTTTCTCGACAAAGACATGAGCTCCTGCCTCCACACAGGCAATGCTCTGCAACGCATGCCAGTGATCCGGAGTCGAAATGATAGCAATCTCGACATCTTCTTTCTCGAGCATCTCGCGATAGTCGCGATACATATTAGGAAACTTTCCAGTGAGACCATTCACCTCGTCAGCTGAAACCTCCAGTTCATCAGAATCGACATCACACAGGGCCACGACATCGCAGCTACCGTCCTTGATGGCCACGCGCAGGATGTTCATCCCCCACCAGCCTGAACCGATCAGAGCCGTCTTGTATTTCTTGCCGGACTTGGATTGAGCTTTTACCCACGGAGCAACAAGTGGGCTTGCGAGCATGGTGGCTCCTGCCGTGGTCTGGATGAATTTGCGTCGATTGAAAGCAGTCATTGGGGATATTCTTGGGTGTAAGAACTCCGAAATATTTGCATACCCGGAGTCAAGATGCGACCTACGTGAATGCGATCATGAAGGTAGCGTTCTATGATGCCAAGCCTTACGACCGGGAGTTTTTCGAAGAGCAAAATTCGAACAATTCTCTCGAAATAAACTATCATTCATTTCGCCTTTCTATAAAGACAGCGTCTACCTCGAGAGGATGTGAGGCTGTATGCGTCTTCGTTAATGACGCTCTCGATCTTTCCTGCCTCGAGGAACTGGCAAAGCTCGGGGTGAAAGTGGTCGCCCTTCGCTGTGCTGGTTTCAACAACGTTGACCTTACCGCGGCAAGTTCACTAAAAATCCATGTCGTTCGGGTCCCAGCCTACTCACCACACGCCGTGGCAGAGCACGCCATAGCCCTAGTTCATTCCCTCAACCGCCGAATTCATCGAGCCTACAATCGCGTCCGCGAACACAACTTTTCCCTGAATGGACTCGTCGGCCACGACATGCACGGAAAGACCGCCGGTATAGTCGGGACCGGCAGGATTGGCAAACTGACCGCACAGATCCTCAAAGGCTATGGAATGCGTATCATCGCCTGCGATCCCTATCCGGATGCACACTGGGCCGATCAAAATGAGATCGATTACTTACCTCTTGAAGATCTCCTGCCCCAAAGCCACCTTGTTTCGCTTCACACACCGTTGACGCCAGATACGCATCACCTCATTGACGATGAAGCCCTCGATCTGATGATGACGGGAGCCTATCTCGTAAACACGAGTCGCGGCAAACTGATCAACACCCGGGCCCTGATTGGCGCACTGAAACGAAAGAAACTCGGTGGCGTTGCTCTCGACGTTTACGAAATCGAGGAAGGTATCTTCTTCGAAGACTTGTCTCAAGATGGCATCAATGATGATGAGCTCGCGCGTCTTATCTCATTTCCCAACGTCCTTGTCACATCACACCAAGGTTTTCTCACAGTGGAAGCGCTCTCCGAGATTTCGCGCGTGACCTGCACCAACCTTACTCGTTTCGAGAACGGAGAGCCCTTTCTTGAGGGAACGGTAGTGACTGCCGATTGACAATTCAGCGCATCGCATCTGAGATTGACAGCAACATGCCGGATCCAACACGCCTGCTCTTTGTCTGCCTCGGGAATATTTGTCGGTCCCCTTCGGGTGAAAATGTCATGCGTCACATCGTGGACGCGGAGGGTCTTTCCGACTCGTTTGAGATTGATTCAGCCGGCACGGCCGACTGGCACACCGGAAACCCGCCCGACTCCCGCATGAACGCTGCCGCGAATTCCCGGGGCATCACAATGATAGGAAGCGCACGGCAGGTAGAGCCGGATGACTTCGCAACCTTCGACTGGATTTTCGCGATGGACCGCAGCAACCACGACGACTTGCTCGATGTGCGGGATCAATGCCCCAACCCAACCGCTCGGCTGATCCTCTTCTGCGAATTTTGCGAAGAGCATGAGGAGGACGAAGTTCCCGATCCCTACTATGGCGGCCCGGAAGGATTCGAAAAAGTCCTCGATCTGCTCGAGGACGGTTGTGCCTCATTCCTGAAGCGCTGGAAAGACCACGTCCTGCCATGATCCCGCAAACGGTGACTGAATGGCTCGAGGAGGAAACGGGGATTCAACTCCGCCCCTCCACGGCCCGTTCTGTTTCTGGAGGCTGTATCAATGAAGCCAAGCTCGCCGAAGCTGAAGATGGCTCGCTTGTTTTCCTCAAATTCAATCAACGCCATCAGCTCCCGCTGTTCGAAGCAGAGAAGCAGTCGCTGGACTTGCTCAAGGCGACGGGTGCCATCCGTGTTCCAACTCCCTACTGCCATGCTGTCATCGGAGATCAAGCCGTCTTTGCGATGGAGGGCATTCACATGGCAAACCGTTCAGACCCGGATTCCCAGGAAGCACTGGCTGCAGCCCTGGCGAATCTACATCAGTCAATTTCTCCATCGGGAGAGTTCGGGGCCGATTTTGACAACTATATCGGAGCTACGCCACAGCCCAACCCATGGACAGGATCGTGGGCCAACTTCTTTACGGAACATCGTCTCGAATACCAGTTTCAGTTAGCCGAATCGAGATGCCACAAATTCAGCGATGCCCGCACACTGCTCGATGCCGTTCACTCCCACCTTTCGTCCCTCGATATTGCTCCATCACTGCTTCACGGGGATCTCTGGGGCGGCAACGCCAGCTTCGACGACGGCGGAGTTCCCATTTTTTATGATCCTGCCGCCTACTTCGGTGATCGCGAAGCTGACGTGGCATTCACTCATCTCTTCGGGGGTTTCGGCACCGGCTTCTACGAAGCCTATCGCAGTAAATTTCCAGAGGTGGAACCAGTTCGTAAAACCATATACAACCTCTACCACCTACTGAATCACTTCAATCTCTTCGGCGGTAGCTACGCTTCGCAGGCCGAATCCTCGATTCAGCAGATTCTGGCGACCCTCTGAAGCACCGCCCCTGCAAACGAAAACCCGCCATCGTGAAGCACGTCGACGGGTTCATTTCAAAACCTGCGTTTAGGCAGAATCAGGAGTCAGCTTCCTTCTTCTTTTTGCCTTCAGGCTTACCCTCGGGCTTCTTGACGGACGGGCCGCCCTTACCACCGCGAACAGGAGCAGCGAGTTCCTTCTTGCTGAGTTCTCCATCACCGTCCTTGTCACGAACAGCGAATATCTTTCCGATAGCGCCCTCGCCACCCTTTTTCTTCATCTTGGCTGCCATCGGGGACGCCTCGAACTCTTCCATCGAAATCGTTCCGCTTTTATCGGTATCGAGCTTCTCGAGCATCATCTCGGCGCGCTTGGCAGGATCACCCTTGCCTTTGCCTTCGCCGCCTTTGCCCTTCTTGTCGCCTTCTGCGGCCTCAAGGCCGAATGTTATTCCGGCAACCAGAGCGGCCGCCACTGTGAGGATTTTTTTCATGTCTTAGGTAGGTTTAGGATTCAATCAGGAACACTGTCCTGCATGGGAGTGAACGTCGCCCCTACCGATGGGTTTCGAAAAAAATCATTTTTTCATCGCTTCTTCCATCAACTGGAAGCCGCGCGACACGAGATCGTTCCGGTTTTCAAGCAGACCAGCAGCCAAAAGCGCGTTGTCGAGCAACTGAACGGAAACCAGCTTGGCCAGTTCCGGATTGTTCTCGCGGGCATCCGATAGCTGATGAATCAGGGCATGACGAGGGTTGATTTCCAAATCGACCTTCAGAGGTGGAAGTGGCTCGTCCGGGTTCATCGCCTGCATCATGGCGCGCATCTGCGCAGTCATGCCGTCCTGAGGCGTCATCACCGCCGCCGGGCTGCTCACGAGTCGCTTACCGGCAGAAACGTTTTCGATCTTTTCACCCAGTTCACCGGTGAGAAATTCGGTCAGCAGAGACATGTCGTCTTCGGACAGAGCGTCACCCTCGGTTTCGATATTATCATCGTCCTCCAGTTCGAGGCCGGAACTTGCGGCAGAAACAAGCTGCTTGCCGTCAAACTCCCGCAGGTGCTGCAACAGGTATTCGTCGATTGTATCGAAAAAGAAAATCACTTCTAGTCCCCGCGACTTAAGAGCTTCCAGGTAGGGCCCTCCTTCGATGGCAGCGCGGTCAGCACCGGTGAGGTAATAAATCTTGTCCTGCCCGTCTTTGGCACGAGTCAGGTAGTCTTCGAATCCGGTCAACTCCCCTACCTCAGTCATCGAGCTTTCGAATCGAAGTAGCTTGGAGAGAGACTCACGATGATCAAAATCAACCGCGGCTCCTTCCTTGAGGAACCGGCTGAACTTACCGTAGAACTCCTTGTACTTGTCGACATCGTCTTTCGCCTCACTGGCGAGGAACTTGAGGAAACGCTTGGTCACAACCTTATTCAACTTGCGAACGAGCGAGCTGTCCTGCATCGATTCGCGGCTGATATTCAACGGAATATCAGCGCTGTCGATCACTCCGCGAAGGAAGCGAAGCCACTCGGGCAAGAGACCATCCGCCTTATCGTCGATAAGCACGTTTTTGCAGTAGAGTGAAACGCCGGGGTCCATCTGCCCCATGCCCCACAACTCGAGGTTCTCTGCCGGCACAAAGAGCAATGCGTTGATCTCGATCGGCATCTCTGAGCTGAAGTGCATCCGGTAACGCGGCTCGTCAAATGCCTTGGCCGAGAACTTGTAGAACTCGTTATATTCTTCGTCTGAAACCTCGGTCTTCTTCTTTCGCCAGATCGCCTCAATCTTATTCACCCGGTCTTCACCGATCATGATCGGGAAAGAGACAAAACTGGAGTAGTTCTCAAGGATCTGCTTGATACGAGCGTCGCTGGCAAACTCTTCACAATCCTCTCGGAGCTTCATCTCGATGCGGCAACCGCGATCGACTTCGCCTTCAGCCGGTTCGATTTCGTAGCCGGTCTTGCCGTCACTGATCCAGACAAGATTTTCTCCTTCGGGGCGCCATGAACGGGTCGTCACACGAACCTCTTCGGCCACCATGAAGGCCGAGTAAAAGCCGACACCGAACTGTCCAATCAGTGGGCTCTCTTTTTGCTGAGACTCCTCGAGAGCTTTAATAAATGCCTTCGACCCGGAGTGGGCTATCGTGCCAAGATTCTCGTGAAGTTCTTCGCGAGTCATTCCTAGGCCGTGATCGATAATTGTCACCGTCTTGTTTTCCTCGTCCACCTCGATCTTGATCTCCATATCGAGATTTGACTGATAAACTTCTCCCTCCGTCAATTGCGTGTGACGAAGCTTTTCGAGAGCATCAGAGGCGTTGGAGACCAGCTCACGGACGAATATTTCTTTATCCGTGTAGAGCGAATTGATCACGATATCGAGCACCTGGCTGACTTCAGCCTGGAACTCACGTTTTTCGGGTGTGTTGGTTGACGACATCTGGCAATAGGACGGTTTGAAACTTCTGGATGGCGGGAAAATGGCGATCCGCGGGCCATTGTCAAGCAGACGACGACATCACCTCAGCTCTGAGGAGCCTGAAACAGTTATGGCGAAGGAGTGTCTCTAACCTGTTGGGGACGGCTGTTTTCCGCCGCTTCCAACGCATCTAGCGGTTGGCGCGCAGGTGGACTCCTCATGCCAAGGAAACTTTCTGTCAATCTTGATCTCCCTGAGGCTTTCTCCCGGGAAGAAGCGGCAGGATGCGCTGTTTCTCTTTCTCCTGCCCGTTGGCTCCATCATTGCTACGTTGTTCTTTTGACCCGAATATGCCCTGACCGAATACCCTCAACTCTTCACCGGGTTTCAATTCAGGCGGAACCATGTTTACTTCCTCCCGTTCAGCACCACCACCACTGCCCTCGCTGGACTGGCCGAGGATTCCTTCGCCAATCGCCTTCAAGCCCTCAAATGGGATCTGGGTCATTTCGATAATAACCTGAGCCGGGAGCTTGCCGATATTTGAGATGTGCTTGGCCTTCCAAACCGGTTCCTGAACTGTTCCTTCACATGAGAAGGTGAGCAATTCACTCACCGGGGTAAGCAAAGTTCTCGAAATCGTCCCCTTAGTATTCACTACAGCTTCAAAGTCCACAGACTGGTCGATCAGCGAAACTGTTCCAGCACTTCTGACAAGCATAGTATCGGCAAGCGCCACGAGGTCATCAGTCTTCAGAACACCACTGGAAATTTTAAATGTCGCCTGGGCTTCCTTCGCAATTCCCCCATCGGAATCGGACACCTGCATCACGCCCGCCAACGCGCCCAGCAGCGGCAGGGTAAATAATTCACCTTCTTCAATCGACGCCGCACCGTGCCCGTTCAATCGGCTGACATCCTCCCCAAATCCGGAAAGATGAAATACCGCATCAATCAGGCCGGTAGCTACTTCAAGATCTCCATATGTCCTCGTCAAAGCCTCAAGAGGAACGCGACTCACCTTCACCGACGCATGATATGGTTTCTCCTCCGAACGAACATTGAGAGCGTCATATTCAACTTCAACCTTGCCGCCAAACAGACCTGCTGAAAATTCCGTCAAGTGCATACGACTCCCTGAAATCTCAAGCACTCCCGAGGGTTCAATTAAAGTCAAAGCCCCCCCGAGAAAGTCATAATCAGCCTGCCCACCACTCGCAAACGAGATCGTAAGCTCGTTATTTCGGGGCTCGTCTCCAACCTCCTCTATCCTTCGCGAATCGAGGAAGCCCGCAAGTTTAACAGTTGGCGGAAACTCAAACCGGTATTTCTCAATTTGCTTTGAAAGCTTGGGACTAAAAGCCCGGGTCCCCATGATGAGATCAAGGGTTGATACGACGCCTTTTACCTCCCACAGGCTCTTCGCAGGCATGTAGTGAGCCATTTCAGCCACAATTTCACCTTCATAACGCCCTAACACAATATCCTCGAACCAAAGCTGGCCGTCCTTTGCCTCGAATTCAGCTTCCATTTCCCTGAACTCAACGCCCTTGAGATAGAAATTTCTCAAGTCCAAAACCCCCTTGTTGATCCAGGTGTTAAGATCCCAGTTCTCGCCTTCTCCAACAGCCGCGAGATAGACTGCTGAGTTTTCGGTGAACTCCCATGAATCGAGAAACTTGCGGCCGCCATCATCGAAGAACGGCCGGAACACGTGGGGATCCAGCTTGATCTCCGTGTGATACTGAATGCTCTGCCCTCCCGAACCGGGCTCATACTTAAAATTCGCAAAGGCGAAACCACTCTTGTGGTCCAGGCGCAAGTTCCTAACATACACCTTTTCGCCCTCAGCACTGAACCCAAAATCCAAACCAGCAAAGACCATACCACGCGTAACGAAACGATCAGATTTGAACTGCCCCATTACAGTCCCGGGGAATTTCCAGGTGGCACGCCCCAACTCGTCGAGGTTCAGCTCACCCTTCATTTCGATCTCAGGAGGTTTAAAGAAGACGACCTCACCCAGCTTTCGATCCTTCCAGAAAAAACCAAGCAGACTTGAGATATCGGCGTTGGATCTCAAATCAAATTCAAAGCGACCGTCATCCAGGAACCACGTGCCGGTAAGATCGATATCACCCTTTTGATCCCGGATATTGATATTCTCGATCTCCGCCTGATTTGAAATGCCATCAAAACGAAACACAGCACTCAACCCGTCTACATGGTAGTCGCTGCCGACCCGGCTTAGCCTACTCGATTCCACCCAGGCCCGGGCAGTGATGGTCGAGAGATCATCTAGGTCTCCCCGGAACTCGATCCCAACCTGGGGTGAGCCGTCGAGAAACTCAAGGCGCTCAAGTTCATCGATCACCTTGCTGATTTGAAAGTTTGTCGCGGCCAGCTGCTCCACATTATTTTCAATTCGTTCCTCACCGGGCGCGTCCTCGTCTCGCGAAGCCCTAACGAGCGTACCAGCGATGTTAAGATCCACATTCGCCACAGTCGCAGCAACAGATACAATCTCGATCATGCTTTCGGTGACGACGATCCGACCGGAAAGATTTTCTATTTTCAGCTTTTTGCCGCCCGGATCTGCCAAGTCCAGCGGAAGTGAAAGACTGGCGTCTGCCACATCGAGAGTATTTATTGATATCTCTTTGTTCAGGATCTTGCTCAGATCGACATCGAGATACACATCATCAACGATCGCAATTTCGAAGTTCTTTTCAGGATCCTGGAAAAACTGGATATCTTCCGCGACCAGGCCCCGGAATGCTCCCAGCGTGATTTTTCCTATCTCAACATAGTAGCCCCGCTGCTCGAATTCAGCTTCTATAGCATTGCGCCAACTTTCGGTAAACCCGTTCTTCCTAGCATAGATCCCTGCCCAGATAACAACCCCTGTGAGAATCAGGCAGAGAAACAGGAACAATCTTCGAATCCAACGCATCATTTGTTGATATAGGGACCAATCACGAAATTTCATGACCTCCCCAGGTAGAAACCATCCCTGCATTCTGCCGCCTTCTCCAGTAAAAAAGGAGGCTGCAAGAGCCCTCAACCGTTGAATTAACGATTGGAGAGGCTCGTTCCTTGGGATAATCTTTCACCTCTCATTCAGCCCATGCGAATCATCGCCGGAACAGCCGGAAGCCAGCCTATCAAAGTCCCTCGCAATCTGACCCGCCCTACCACGGATAGGGTGAGGGAAGCCTTGTTCTCATCACTGGGTGAAAAGGTAATCGAAGCGAGAGTCCTCGATCTTTTTGCCGGTTCCGGCTCTCTAGGTATAGAAGCACTCAGCCGGGGCGCTGCATCAGCGATTTTTGTCGATTCAAGCGAAGAGGCTTGCCGCATCATTTCGGAGAATCTCAGGAAGACTTGCCTTAATGGCGGAAAGGTACAGAAAAGAAATATCTCTGCCTTTCTCTCGTTCAGCACGACCCAAAAGAGCTTTGATCTCGTCTTCGCTGACCCTCCCTACGCCCGCGATGAAGAGACAGCTGCACAATTAGAAGACCTGCTCAAAAATGCTGCCCTCCAGCGCGCCATATCACCTCAGGGCATTCTCGTTATGGAGAGCTTTGCCAAAACCCCGCTACCGGACTCTCCTTTATGGGAGGTTGCAAAAGAGAAGACCTACGGCAAAACGCGGGTAAGCTTTCTCACTCCGCAAAGCTGACTCAGTCTTTATCACTATGCCAAGATTCCTAGTCTACCTTATCTATAACCTGCTGCTTCCGGCCGTCCTGCTTTTAGGATTTCCAGCTTTCCTCATCAAGGGGATCAAGCGAGGTGGACTGGCGCGCAATTTTCGCCAGCGTTTCGGTTGGTTCCGGGAAAGAACACTTTGCCGCTTTGAAGGAGAACGTCCGATTTGGGTCCATGCGGTGAGTGTCGGCGAAGTCCTGCTGGCCCTCAAGGTCATCGAAGCGCTCCACTCAGCGGCACCCGGTAAAAAAATCGTCCTGAGCACCACAACAACCACAGCGTTCGGAGTCGCCGATCAGCATGCCCACGAATTCCTAACTGTGATCCACAATCCTGTCGACCTGCCTTTCGTCACAACCAGGGTCATTCGACTAATTCGACCGGAACAATTTATTTTGATCGAAGCCGAAATCTGGCCCAACCTCATTGGCCAACTTAAGCGCAAAGGCATTCCAGTAAAGCTGATCAACGCCCGCCTGTCTCCTCGCTCACAACGCCGCTATCGGAAAGTCCGCCCCTTAATCAAACCTGTATTTTCATTAGTGGATCAAGTCACCGTTCCGTTTGCAACCGACATCGAACGCTGGGTTTCTATTGGAATCGCCCGGGAGAAAATCCAGGTTCTCGGAAGTGTAAAGTTTGACAACACGCTAGCAGCCTCGGACCACCTCAAGATCGGCGAATTGAAACAATGGCTCTCTGACACCGGCCTTCCTCGCAACAGCAAGATCCTTATGGGCGGCTCAACTCACGATGGCGAAGAATCTCTCCTCGCACATACCGTCTCCGTGCTCAAGAATGACTACCCCAACCTTGAGCTGGTCATCATTCCCCGCCATGCGGAAAGAGGTCCAGATATCGCGAATCAACTGGAAATCTCCGGCTTCGAGCCGGTTCTAAAAAAGTCGGGTTCTGCAAAACAGAACACATCAAGTGACAGACCCAAGGCCTGGATAGCCAACACAACTGGGGAGCTTCGTGCCTGGTATCACCTTGCCGACATCGTCGTAGTAGGAAAGAGCCTCTGCGGCGAAGGTGGTCAAAATCCTGTGGAGCCAATCCTGACGGGCAAACCTACGATTGTCGGCCCGAACATGCAAAACTTCTCCGACGTCATAACCGACCTCGTAAATGCTGAAGGAATCGTCCAGGTAACCGGAACCGAGGAACTTGAGCCCGCCATACGCGATCTGCTCTCGAGTCCTCAAAGAACCGAGGCCCTCGCACGAAACGGCGCCGCAACCATGGAGCGACACCGGGGTGCTTCAACCCGCACCGCAGCTTTAATACTCAGTCCGCGAGCTTCCCATTCATAGATAAATCCGTTGCTGGACATCGAGACATCCGGCCTTCAAGTTACCCATTCTCACCCCTTATGCCCTCCTTCTTCGAGACTATTCAAACTTGTTGGCCAGTCCCCTTGGCCTATGTCATTGGGGCGACACCGTTTGGGTTTCTCGCAGGTAAAGTGAAGGGGATCGATATCCGCGACCACGGAAGTGGAAACATCGGGGCCACCAACGTGATGCGCACCCTTGGAAAGCCTGTCGGAATCACCGTATTAATCCTCGATATTCTTAAGGGAATGTTCCCGGTCGTTGTTGCCCTTTGCGTCTCGGATTTCTCTCTCGTTGCGATTGCCGCGTCGCTCGCTGCTATTATGGGGCACAACTACACTTTCTGGCTGGGTTTCAAGGGGGGGAAAGGAATTGCAACCACTGCCGGGTCCGTTGTTCCCATCATGCCGTTCGCTATTCTTTTCGCTGTAGCCACATGGCTGGTCATGCTGAAAATATCCCGTTACGTCTCGGTGGCTTCAATTACCGCGGCCCTCGCAATCCCACTTGAAGTCCTCGTCGAAAACTCGATCCGTGATCGTTTTGATGTTCCCACCTTCAGCTTCGCCATGTTTGTTTGCGCGCTTGCGGTTTGGAAGCATCGCAGCAATATCAGCAGGCTGAAGAGAGGAGAGGAACCGAAAGCAGGCTCCAAAAAATTACCCCCACCGTCTCAATAACACTATGATCGAAAACGCTGCCGTCCTTGGCGCTGGAAGCTGGGGCACCGCCCTCGCTATCGCTCTGGCTGACCGAAAGCTCAAAGTCGTTCTTTACGGAAACGACGAAGAAGTTCGCGACGAGATCGAAATCTCACATTCCAACGAGCGATACTTGCCGGGCGTTGAGCTACCCGGAAATATTATCGGCTCAACAGATATCAACGAGGCTGCCTGCTGCGAATTAATTCTCCTTGTCGTTCCCTCCCAGGTTGCCCGCATTGTGCTGAAACAACTGGCGAAAGCTCAGCCATCGAAGCATACCATTATTGTCAGCTGCACCAAGGGTCTGGATCCTGAGACCGGGGAATTGATGCATGAACTGATTCACGAATTCTTCCCCGACAATCCCGTCGCAGTATTGTCAGGCCCGAGCCACGCTGAAGAAGTCGCTTCGCGCATGGCCACACTGGCCACGATTGGCTCCGATGATCTCGAAATCGCATCGCGAGTGCAGCAAATCTTCACCCTCCCCTGGTTCCGTTCCTATACCAGTAATGACGTGGTTGGCATCGAGCTGGGCAGCGTTGTGAAAAACATCTTTGCGATCGCTGCCGGAGCAGCCGACGGACTGGGTCTCGGAGACAACGCCAAGGCGGCTCTCGTTACCCGAGGGCTGGCTGAGATGACCCGCCTCGGAGTGGCCGTAGGAGGTAAGGAGGAAACTTTTCGCGGGCTCAGTGGCATCGGCGACTTGATCGTAACCTGCTATTCCGTCCACAGCCGAAACAATCGTGTTGGTCGGATGCTTGGATCGGGAATGACGCTTAAGGAGGCAATCGCAGAAATGGACCAGGTGGCGGAGGGCGTTCCCAATTCGAAGAATGCCTATGAACTCTCCAGGAACATGGGGGTTCGTACACCGATTATCGATCAGGCCTATGCTGTTATTCACGAAAACAAGCCTCCCGGCCAGGCGCTCCGTGAACTGCTTGAACGTCATCCTCGCTCAGAACAGGAATAACCCTGCTAATGCGCTGGCTGAGAATCATACTGCCACTGCTCCTCCTGACTGCGCCAGCACTGGCCTGGGAGAAGCGAGATGGTTCGGAGATTGGCGGAAAGCTTGATTCCTTTGATTTCGAGTCCAAGGAACTGGTCTTCGACGATGCGGCTCAGCCTGAAAGCACTCGGGTTGCCTTTAATGACCTCTCGATGAAGTCGAGGCAGTATTTCCTGTTTTCCCCTATCTATCACCGCAGCTTCCCTGCGGATTCACTCTGGCCTACCGAGAAAAAGAAGTTGCTTCTGATCTCAGTGGCATCTGTCGTTTTACCTCTCTTCCTCGGATTCTGGATCTCGGGAGCACTCATCGCACGGAAGTTGAATCCCGTTCGTGCTCTCTTCGGTTTTGCCGGAAGCTGGATCATTGGTTCTGTCCTTGTCACGATCTACTTGATCCTTTCGGTTCGATTTGACGGTAACACCTCGCTGCTTTGGGCCGGGTTTATCGTCGCTCCCATCTTCCTCTCTATTCTGATCTCCGCCGTCTACAGCTGCTCGACGATAAAGGGATTCGTGATCTTCTTCTCCCACCTTTTCGTAGGTGTCTGCGTTTCGCTCATCCTCCTTGCCGCCACTAACTTGCTACTGCCCGAAGTTTCTCAAGACGAACTGTGGAACAAGCTGGTCTTCCGACCGGTTGGGCTCTCTCCTCCTCGGACCTGATCGGGTCAAGCAAACAGCGCTTCTAATCCTTCGAGGTAGGAAGCTGCACCGTTCTCACTTTCAGCCGGTGCCCAGTCAGCAAACTCCTTATCGGTGACATCGTAAGGTCCCCGCTTCACCTCAAGAATGATCGTGTCTGGCTTCAAGGCCAGCACTCCATGCCAGATACGCTCCTCGATATCGACGAACCCTCCGGCAGGTATGCGATGCACCGTTCTCACGTCGCCGGATTCGCTGAAAGTGACAAATCCCAGCTCCCCCTCAATCACCTGTAGAGTCTCCACGGCCCAGTCGCGAGGATGCCGATGCGGTTGGATGTAGGTACCGACTTGGAGGATGTTTACCATCCTTTGTACTAAGTCCTGCTGATTTCGGTGGATCGGAATCAACATTCGCAGTCGCGGACTTTCCTGCGACGCTTTCAAACCCGCTTCCCGGAGGACAGTATTCCACTCAAAGACTGGTCCCTCCGGATTTGGAAAGGCAAGTTTCATGGCTAAAATAAAGGAGGGGGAACGCGCTTACTCCTTACCCTTTTTACAGCCCGAGTCCGTCGTCTTTTTCTACTCTTCGCCACTTTCTGCTGGGGCCTCGGCAGCGGGGGCATCATCGGCAGGAATTTCAGCATCCTCCGGAACGACGGGGCGGGCCACCTCGGGGCGAACCGCGAACTTTTTGATCGCATCCGGCATGCCATCACTGCCGAATCGCTTACTGAACAAGTAAGCGACGCTCTGCATCTCAGCCATCGCGGCTCGGTCTTCAGCTTTGAGCAGCGGATCTTCGTTCAACTTCAACATCACGGCACCCATCGCAAGCTTGGCCATGAGCTCCTTGTTGCCGTTAGCAAGAGTGAAGGCACGATAGTAGTCGTCCTTGGCGTTGTCGATCTCACCATCCGCTTCATAAACCTTACCCCTGAGAAAAGCCAGCTGAGCAACCTCGGCGGCTGGCAGGTCGTTGAAATTCGGAGCCGGCAGCAACTTGGCGTCTCCAATCACCGGCTTCTGGTAGGCCGCCAGGGCAGCACGAAGACCTTCGACGTCATTCTTTCCGAGGAACGCCCAGAGTTTCTGATACTCGTGCGACTTCTTGTAGTATTCGCCAAGCTTGGAATCGATCGTGGCCGCAGGAGGAGACTCCAAAACCTTGGCCAGCTGAGCGTAATTGCCCACGCGCAGCAGACTCTCAGCCTGGAAGAAGAGCGCTTCGGAAGCGAAGTTCTGGGGCAGGCCCAGAATAATGGCGTAATTGCGAGCAACCGCACCAAAGGCTTCAGCAGCTTCAGCATAGCTCCCGCTGTCGAACAGCACTCGAGGCTCTGCAAGTGCTTCGGGACGGGCGTCGAGGCGAACCAACTTGTTCAAGCCCTCGCCACGAATCTGGGCATAAGGTATCAAACTGCCACGGGAACCGGCAGAAGTTGAAAAAATCACTCCCTGATCGTTAGCACCCTGAACATATCCTCGGGGATTACCTCCCTCCATCAGGCCCACTGTTGCGGGGGTCTCCTTTACCTGGGCCATGCCTTGGACTGCCATGCTAAGCACGGTGACTCCCAGCATCAAAAAACGTGTCGTCTTCATCTCTAAATCGTTTCCAAAGTTTTACTCCTTAACCGGCTGCTATTCCCGGGCCAGTCCGAGGTCGCTCATCACCTGTGCCTCCTCTTCAGGCGTGATCCCCATATCATTCTTCATGTCCTCAATCTGGCGGCGGAGCCTGCGAAGGGCACCGGTCGGAGCATCTTCATCAGTCCAGTTCTGCCACTGGTAGAGGAACTTGCGAGTGAGGCGGTAAAGCGCAATCTCACGCTGACGCTTAGCCAGTCGAGCCTCCTCGGTATCAGCTGGCATCTTCTCGAAATCAGCAAGGCTGTTCGGGATGTAGCGCTCCCAGGCTTGAGTGACCCAATCAGCAAATTTTCCATAGGTGGAAACTACCGCAAGGTAGGCCTGGTTCGCTGCCACCGGGTCGTCCAGTTCGTCATAAACCGTTCCCAGCAGGAAACCGGCTTCAGCACGCTTCTCCTTTTCGTCCTGGAACCATTTCTTCTCTTTGTTGATCGTATCAAGCGCTTCGCGCGCATCGCTCCACTCCTTGTTCTTAATGTGGAGCGTGGAAAGATTCAGCCAAGCCTGTGGAATCAGCGCCTTGTCTTTGCCACTGCCGATGATTCGGCGAAAACGCTCGCGAGCTGATTGCAGCTTGCCCGGATCGGCCGCACGCATCTCGATGATACCGAGCTCCATTTCGGCGAGCAGCTTGAACTCCTCTGCCTCGGGATTGGTGCGAGCAAGTAGCTCCTCAAAGTAAGGAACTGCCCGGAACGGGTTGTCCGTGCCGGCAAAGTAGCGACCGATTTCGCGCAAAACGAACTCGGAGAGGTCGCGCTTCTCGAAGAGTTTTAGTTCTTCGAAAATTGCATCGATCTGGCTTTCTACAGAGGCATATTCGGGAGAATCCTTCTCCATGCTCTTCCGGGATCCCTGGAGCACAATGACTTGCTGGATCTTGAGCCATGTCAACAAACCCTGATTAGCGGGATCAGAACCGGGGAAATTCCCCAGAGTAGCCACGGTTGGCTCGACGCCTCGAATGCGGGTCGAAGCTTCAGCGTAGGAGCCGATCGCCTTGCGCAGCATAGTGATATCCTGAGACTGTGGTGGCTGATTGCCGAGCAGGAGGATCATTTTCTCCACCTGGGTGAGCCCTTCCTCTCCTCTTTCGGCCCCTTCGAGATGCTCGAGTGAAAAGATGGAAATCTGGGGTTCCCAGGTCGTTCCGGCATAGTCCGGGAAGAAGGTGTCATACATCGCGATACCCTTCTCGATCTCTCCATCAGTGTAGTAAATATCAGCAGCTTTCCAGATGCTCTCAGAGGCCATCTGCTTGTGGTATTCACCTTGCCCCTCGTCGGAGGCCTGCTTGGCCTTGGAAGCTTCCATACCACGCAGGTAACAATCAAGTGCCTTGACTCGGAGCCCGGGTTCCAGATCTTCCTGATCTTTTCCGAGACTTCCTGCCTGAACGAGGTAAGCGTCACCGGTGATGTTCAGAGAACGTCCCAGCTGTGAGGAATCGGGACGCTCTTTCTGGAGACGCTCCGAAGCTGCAATGGCTGCCGGGTAATCTTCGAGGTTAAATCGGGCAATGGTCAGGTCCGCCAAAGCGGTATCGAGATAACTCTCGGACTCGGGGAACTTGGCGAGAAACTCTTCATATTTCTCAGCAGCCTCGCGGGTTTTTCCAATCACGAGCAGGTTGCTGCCGCGGTGGAACATGACTCCCTCGAGATATTCACCCTCGGGATAGGCCCTCACATATTCAGCAAAGGGTTCAACGGCTTCGTCGAAACGCTTCATGATGTAGAGCGACATCGGGTAGAAGAAGTCGGCCAATTCGCGCTGCTTCACACCGGCCTCATAGCGACCACGAACCGTCTCCGAAATGTCGATGACCATGTCATACTGCTTCGCCGTGAAAAGCGATTGCAGCATGAAGCTGGAAACATTATTGCGGAGCTCGTGATCCTCCGGCATTTCGGCCATGAACTTCTCCCCGAAGTATTGCGCGGCCGGATAGTCAGCCAGCATGGAAGAGAGACGAGCCGCTTCGTGGAGGATCTCGGCACGAGCCTGCTGCGGAGCGCCGGGAAACTGTTCTACGAGGAACCAGTAGACTCCGCGAGCCGCACGGAAGTTCTCAAGAGCGGAGTAACAATTCGCAATAACACGCAGTGACTCAGCATCTGGATGAAGTTCGGCGGCTTCCATCTGCGTCATCCTGTCGAGAAGCTGCTGGAACTGAGACGGCACTTCCAGACCAACGGGCTGACGGGCCAGGTTCAGGTCGATATCCACCCGGACATCTTCGAAGGTCGGTGCAAGAGCAAAGAATCGCAGCGCAGCGTTATACATGCCAGACTTGGTGCACTCGAAACCAAGCATGCGTAGTCGCTCGAGAAAGCCGAAGCGGAATTGATCCATCGGGGAAATCTTGATGACCGACTCGTTTGTATCGAGGAACTCATGAATCTGGTTTTCGATCCTTTCCACCTCAGCGGCATCTGCGCCGGCCTGGTTCGCCATTTCCACCCAGGCCAGACCAAGATCGAGGATGCCTTGCATGAGAAACTGCGGAGAAATACGTCGCTCCTCACGGTTGTCGAATAGTTCCTGGATCGAAGCAATACCCTCCGGACCGCGACCAACTTTCATCAGCGCACCACCATAGCGAAGCTTGAAGCTGGCGTAGACCTGGCCAAGTTCTTCCGTCGTCGGATCGCTGGCGACGTAATCGTCGTAAAGCTTGATTGCTTCTTCATAATTGCCGAACTGAGCTTCACAGAAACCGAGCTGGAACTTTGCGAGGTTCTTTCGGGGGTTCTGAGAATTGATGGGTGACTCGACTTGCTCAGCAATTTCATCGGAACGAACGCAGATGTCGAAGGCAACCTTGGCGTCCTCCCAGCGTTTCTGCGGGAGAAGGGTCATACCGTAATCAAAAAAGATACCGCCAGCTTGGGACCCGAAGTCCTCAAAGAGGGTCTCCTGGCCTCCAGACTTTTCGATCATGAGCTCGTAATGCTTCGAAGCCTCGGCGTGATTGCCAAACATAAACAGTTGGCCTGCCTTCTCGTAGAGCTCCTCCACACTGAGGTCCTCCGGATTCTCCTGAGCCAGCGCCACTGCGGGCGCCATTGAAAGAGCTGCCACCAGCGCCACGCGCCCGGTCACCTTCTTAATCCATTCCATATTCATTCTGAAAAAATCTTGGGTCACTTAGAGGCAAAACCAACGAGCCTGACATCTTCTGTGCCGACACCGGCAAAACAGTTGATCACGTCAATAAAGCGCTTTCCACCTGCTGAACCATCCCCTTCGAGTTTCGCCGCAGGGCTGCTCTCTTTGCCGCAGGGCTGTCGAGATTCCAAGCATGTGACAACTTGGTCCTCCAACCTGACCAGTTCGCTATTATCTGTCTTTTTCTCGATCAGCTCTTTCTGCATCGTCACCACTCCGCCAGCAGCGAAAGCAAGCCACGGCATATCAAAATCGAAACCCTTCTGGTTCGAGTAACCACCAGTAGGCGACATTGTCAGTTGGAGATTTCCTTCGTTAGCATCCAGCGTCGAGGTTAGAAAAAAATAGATAAAAATAAGAAATTTTACATCGATCAGGGAAGAAATATTCAGTCCGCCTTGATCCGTCTGTTCCTGTTCCCTTCGTCTCCTCATCATTCTACGTCGAAAGAACTCCGCCGTGTTTTGACACGTTTTGACGCGTTTTGACGCATACCCGGTTTACTCTTGGAATCCGGATATCGTCACCTTATCAATTCCGACCTCAGGATCGGACAAAGCGTTCAAAACATCGATAAAACGCTGCCCTTTCGCTGCATCGTCCGCAGCGATAATCACCATCGGTTCGGAGTCAGTCAGGCGAGCACTTTCCGAATAAGTCTTGAGTCGATCCAACAACTGAGGGACGTCGCGGTTAGCCGCGTCGGTATCGAGTACTTCGTCGTTGAGAACAATGTGTCCCTGGCTGTTGACCTCGACCGTCATCTGGTCAATCTCAACGTCGGAACCCTGTCCTGTGCTGGTCGGCATGGTCATCCCCAGATCCGCCTCTTTCGGATCGAGAGTTGATGTCACGAGGAAGTAGATGAGGAGAAGGAAACTGACGTCAATCAACGATGACATATCCAACGCGGGATTCTCCTCCTTCGGTGCTTTTCTACGAGCCATAAGTTCGTTCGAATCTAAAAATCTTATTAGTTTTTCTCGACGACGTAGCTTCCGAAGATCACGTCGCTGACTCCAGCATCCCCGGCTGCTTGGACCACTTTCTTAATCACCCGGGTGTCCACCCCCTTGTCTGCCCGCAAATTGAGTCGAGTGGGAAGTCCGGATTCATCATGGCGCTCACGGGCTGCCTGAACGTATTCGGTGATTGCGTCAGTGGAGCCGAGTTCAATCTCATCCTGCGCCCAGATCGTTCCATCAGCGAGCACGTTGACCACGACACGGCCGGTCGCATTCTTAGCCACCTGCGCGTTTTTCGCAGTCGGTGGCTTCACCCGCTTATCGATCTGAACAATGATCAGGTGAGAACTGACCATAAAAAAAATGAGCAGCAGAAACACCAGATCGATCATCGATGACATATCCATCTGGAGCTCCTCGCCTTCGATGCTTTCAGTTACTGCTCTGAGTTTCTCTGACGCCATATCTGCTGTTGCCAGTCGTAGAGTTTTTTCGCATTGAGGTCGGTAGTTAAGACCTCGGAGCAGGATCAACCCTCGGAAATACCTTCCGGCACCTTAGCAAGCTGCTGGTCGGCATTCACCGTGGCTACAGCGTAATCGAGACCTTCAATGGCCACTTCCTGTGCTTCGCCAACAAGCTTATTGAAACGATTCTTGAAGATGTAAAAGCAGAAGATACTCGGAATCGCGACAACAAGACCTCCAGCAGTCGTCATCAGGGCGAGTGAGATATTTCCGGCAAGGGCACCGGGGTCAGAACCACCGCTGAGCCCCATGGTGTCGAACGCCATGATCATACCGGCGACCGTTCCAAAAAGTCCGATCATCGGAGCAGCCTGGGCGATTACAGAGAAGTAACCGATCCAGGACATGTAGCGGGAATTCTCGCGTACCGCGAAATCTGCGAGAGCATCTTCCACTTTCTGGCGACCAAGCGTTTCGGGATCAGTGGCGTCCACCAGTGGGAAAGCGGTGGCGACCATGCGGCCGAGGTAGGAAGGGTCCTGCGCAGCTGAGTCAATGGAACTGCGAACTTTCACATCAGACATATTTGCAACGATGAGATTCTTCAATTCATCGGGAGCAAATTTCTTCTTACTGAGTTGGAGGAAGTTAAAAACAGCCAAGGTAATCATCAGGACTGAGAGAATTCCGATGGGTGCCATGAAGGGACCAGCATCAAGAATCTTAGTCATCAAAGTCTTGGTCTCTTCAACGGGAACCTCGCCACCATCCTGAGCCCAAAGTTCGGGAGCGGCAAAGGTGAAAAAGAGGACAGTACCGAAAACAATAAGATGACGCTTGGTTCGGAGGAATGACATCGTTTCTGACATGGGTGTTTTGGTTTTGCTTTTAGCTAATTTGGAGGAGTCGTTCTTGGGGTATTTCATGAAACCTGTAAAGAAAAAAATTAAATTCATTTCAGATCTTTGAAATCTTCTCCAGAGCCCGTAATCTCAAGGAATGCCTCCTCCAAATCACGTCCTTCATTCCCCTCTTTTTCTGACAAAATTTCATCGACTCTTCCCAGCGCAACGAGGCGCCCCTCGTTGATGATCCCTATGCGGTCGGCGAGCTCCTGGGCCACGTTCAAAAGATGAGTCGAGAGGAACACCGTGGTGCCGGCTTTGCTGCGAGCTTTCAACTCCTCTTTTACGATCCTGACATTCTTTGGGTCAAGGCCAACCATCGGCTCATCGATGATGATAACTTCTGGATCGTGAAGCAGTGCTGACGCAATGGCGAGACGCTGCCTGGTGCCGTGGCTAAGATTCTCAATTCGTTGAGCGCTGTAGCTAACCAGAGAGAATTGCTCCATCAGCTCGGGGGCCCGCTGCTTGGCGCGCCCGGGATCCATTTCAAATAGGTCAGCGATAAAAGCCATGAACTCCATCGGAGTCAGCTTATCGTAAAATTCAGCCACGTCCGGTATGTAACCTATGCGCCGTTTCGCCTCGATCGGCTGCTTCGCGATATTAAATCCGCAGATCTCAGCTGAGCCACCGGTCGGGGAGATCAGACCCGTCAGCAGCTTGATAGTTGTGGTTTTCCCCGCCGCATTAGGACCGAGGAAAGCAAAGAACTCGCCCGGCTCGACCGTCAAGTTCAACCGATCCAGCGCAAGCAGGTCGCCATAACGCATCGACAAATCTCTAATCTCAATCATCCACTTGCTCCTGTGATTTCCGGTAGGCTTCCAGCGGAACGAGGATTTCCGATATGGCCTCGAAACCGAAATTCGTCTCTACCTTGAAAGGCTCACCCAGCTCACTGAAATAAACTCGAAAGATCACATCCTGCTCCACCGTTCGCAGAATCAGCAGGTAGGCTCGCATATCACGCCCTCCGAAGGAATACTCCCCCACTCTCGCCTCGCTCATCCAGCGAATCGATGAGAGATCCATTTGGCCTAGACTGAGTCCGGCGCCCATCGGCAGCATGTTTAACGGCAGAGTTGTCAGCGCGTTCTCATCCCCCCCGAACTCAAAAAGATCCTTTCCGGCTACCTGAGCCGATACGCTGACCTTGGGAGGATCTTTTTCAAATGACAGAAAGGCCGTCATCGAACTGCGTGGGATTCGGACCGAGAAATCGCCAGCATCGAGGTTAACCTTCTCGTCAAAGATTAAGTTCCCCTTCCAGTAGGTATCCACTACGCTGGATTCATACTTTTCCTCGTAATTCTGGAGGCTGCCTGACAGGGAAAGAATCTTATTGATCTCACCGGTCTGTGTATCCGGGCCGGAGCTTCCCGCGATCCGCAGCTCACCCCGACGCACCCCGCTTTCCAGCAGCGTCATCGTAGTAGCTTCATTCCAGTTGAAGAAGACGTCGTAGACTTCACGTATATCCACCTCCGTCATCCGCGACTCGGGTGGCGCAAAGACGACAGTAAAAAGCCATCCAACTGTTCCCAGCCAGAAGAGCATGATCAGGGTTGAGAGGAGGCGGACGAGCATCAACAGCGCAAACTAACACAACCAGCTTGGCGCCGACAACCTTGATCAACCACTAGCAGCGGGGATCCCTCTAAAATGATCACCCTCGAAAATAGCCCCTTCTGAGGGCCAACAGGACCGCCTTCTGTGCATGGAGTCGATTTTCAGACTGCTGAAAGATCTCATCCGCCCTGTCCTCAAGAACCTCTTCAGTGATTTCCTTGCCTCGATAGGCCGGCAGACAATGCTGAACAATCGCACCCGGATTAGCTTTCTTTAAGAGGTCGGCGTGAATCTGAAACGGAGCCAGAGACCTGAGTCGCCCCTCGGCTTCGGCTTCCTTGCCCATACTGACCCAAGTGTCAGTGTAGATCACATCGGCATGCTCGACGGCAAACTCCATGTCTTCTGTCAAAATCACCGGAGCCTCGCCGAGTCGCTCTATGAATGCCGCGTCTGGCTGAAACATAAGGGGAGCTGCGATCACGAGTTCAAAGCCAAGGTGTTTTGCCGCCCAGGCCCAAGAACGTCCCATGTTACAGTCTCCATCACCAGCAAAGACAACCTTCTTGTCCTCCCAACCGCCAAGGAGCTCCTTGATCGTGAGAAGATCCGCCAGGATCTGGCAGGGATGCTCTTCATCCGTGAGGGCGTTGATCGTCGGGATATCACCGTACTCAGCAAAATCGACAACGTCCTGTTGATCGAAGGTACGAATGATGGCGCCATGCACCATGCGTCCGAGAACTCGAGCCGTATCCTTGATGGGCTCGCCCCGCCCGAGCTGGACGTCATTAGCGTTGAGAAACATAGGGCGGGCACCGAGCTCATTCAGCCCCACTTCAAAACTTACCCGGGTACGGGTGGACGATTTGGTGAAGATCATCGCCCACGTTTCGCCGAGGAGCGGTTTAGGGCCATCGAGGGAACGATCCGCCTTAAGTCTCACGGCATCATCGACGATCCGCTCGAGCTCTTCCTTGCTCAATTGTTCAATACCTAACAGATGTTTCATCGGTTTGGGGAATCAGTTTGGGGGATTTAGAGACTGGAAAGCACCTCACTGAAGGTCGCGAGTGCCTCATCGACTTCAGCGTCGGAAACATTGAGAGGTGGCAGCCAGCGGACCACATCATCACCTGCGGGTACGGTCAAGAACCCTTCGTCCATGGCTTTGTTGACGACATAAAGAGAAGGTGTCTGACCTGAATCAACAAGGGCAGGGATTTCCGAGAACACATCACTGTTGAGAACAAAGCCCAGCATCAGGCCAACACCTCTCAGGGAATCGAGCACCGGCAGATCCCACTTAGCAACTGCCTCGCGAATCCGAGTCTCCTGGCGCTTCACATTTCCGAGTGCGCCCGACTCATCAAGTTCCTCGAGCACAGCAAGCGAAGCCGCTGAAGCGAGCGGTGTTCCGCCAAAGGTGGAACCATGAGTTCCCGGCCCAAGCGCACCCTCACATTCATCGCTCGCCCAGAGTGCGCCAATTGGAAACCCGCCACCGAAGCCCTTGGCCCAGCTTACTGCATCCGGTTCCACATCGACGCCGGATCCTTCCAATATGGTCCGCCACCCACACCAGTCACCGGTTCGACCAGCACCACACTGAACTTCGTCGAACATGAGCAACAGGTCGAACTTTTCGCGAAGCTCCGCCGCGATTTCTACAAACTCGGGAGTCACCGGATTTATTCCTCCTTCGCCCTGCAGAGGCTCAAAAAGGATCGCGGCTGCTTTCTCATTAACGACCTCTCGCAACGTGTCGCAGTCGTTGAAAGGGACGTGGAGAAAACCTGGAAGAAGTGGATCAAAACCCACCTTCACTTTATCCTGTGCAGTAGCAGCGATACCCCCCAACGTCCGGCCATGGAATGACTGCGTCACCGTGATGACTTCGTGCTTTCCGGCTTCCTTGCCATATTTGTCGAAAGCACGCTTTCTCGCGAGCTTGATCAGTCCGTCGTTTGCTTCTGCTCCGCTATTGCAGAAAAAGACCTTACCGGGGCGCTCCATGATTTTCTCAACTACGAACCGGGCAAGTTCCGCCTGCTCCCGGATCTGATAGAGATTGGAACAGTGAATCAGTTTCGCAGACTGATCCGAAAGAGCTTTCGCCATCACCTCGGGGCAGTGTCCTAACGAACACACCGCAATTCCAGTGGCAAAATCGAGATATTTCTTCCCGGACTCGTCCCAGAGATAGCTGCCTTCACCGTGCGAAAAAGCGACCTGGAAACGACCGTAGTTCCCAAGCACGAACTGATTCATCAATTCTTCGGTTGATGCTTCGCTGCTCATTTTATGATCTCGGTTCCGATGCCTCTCTCGGTAAAAATTTCGAGTAAAAGAGAGTGGGAAATGCGCCCGTCGATCATATGGACTTTTCCAACACCCGCGTCCAACGCTTCGACTGAGGAACGAACCTTCGGGAGCATACCACCGCCGATGACTCCATCCTCGATCAGCCCCTCAACCTCCCCCGCTTTCAGCGAGTGAATCAGCGTGCTTTCGTCAGATGCATCCTCCATCAGACCTAACACATCACTTAAGTAGACGAGCTTGGTCGCTTTCAACTCAGCAGCCAGCGCACTGGCTGCGAGATCGGCATTCACATTCAGGCTGAGCTTGGTTCCCTCCTCCGAAGCAACCGGTGAGACTACCGGGACAATTTCAGATACCAGTGCGGCATGAACCTTGGAAAGGTCAAAACCGGTCACCCGGCCAACCCGGCCCAGTTCAACTTCGCGATTTTCCTCATCAGACCATCCCGTCAGTCGCCGCCCGATAAACGCTTCGTTGCCTCGCACACCGATGGCCCGTCCACCGAAACTCTCAATTCCCTCAACAAGGCCGGGATTGATTGTTCCGCTGAGTGTCTTCTCAACGATGTCCATCGCCTCGTCGGTAGTAACCCGCTGGCCGCCGACAAATTTCGCTTCCAGCCCGGATTCCTGCATCGCTGCAGAAATGGCTTTTCCACCTCCGTGAACAATAACCGGATTAATACCCGCCACCTCCATGAAGACCACATCACGAAGCAAGCGCCGAACCAGGGCAGGATCGTCCATCGCACTCCCGCCAACTTTAATCAGGAAGGTCTTTCCGCGAAACTCCTGCAAGTACGGTAAGGCCTCCAGCAGGACGGCGGCTTTCTCAATATGGTTCTGGAAATTCGATTCCATCAAAAATGGGGAAGCACGGAACATGCCGGAATTACCTGCGTGAGCAAGAAAAGAATCCGCCACCCTGACCTTCCACGGGTTAGGTTAGCGCTTGGTTGTTTTTCGGTTCAACGCGTATTCGTCGCGGTTGAACTCGACGTATTCGGGAGACAGGTCGGAGGTCCAGACATTGAACTCTCCTTTCCCGAGGTTGAGATCGATTCCGACAGTAAACTCAGTTTCTTTCACTGCAGCAGAGAGCTTATCGATGTCCGTTTTTGCCGCGACACCGTTCTGGGTCGCGAGCACACCGTTGAAATAAATATCGACGAGTTCCTCTTTGACGCGCGCCCCGGAATAGCCCACCGCGTGGATGACCCGTCCCCAATTGGGATCGTTACCGTTCCAGGAACACTTCACCAGCTTGGAGTTGGCGACCGCGCGGGCCACTCGCTCGGCATCGAGGTGAGAAGCGGCACCCCTCACTTGAACTTCGACCAACTTGGTCACGCGTTCACCGTCGGAAACAATCTTGCGGGCGAGACACTGCATCACTTCGGTGAGCGCTTCGCGGAATTCCAAGCTGCCGGTTCCACTTCTTGTGATGGTCTTGTTGCCGGCCTGGTGATTGGCCATGACCACCACAGTGTCGTTGGTGCTCATGTCACCGTCGACAGAAATTCGATTGAAAGACTGGTCGACCGCCTCACGAGTCGCTGCCGTAAGTTCAGCTTTGGTCACGGCCGCATCCGTCGTGATGAAACAAAGCATCGTGGCCATGTGAGGGTTGATCATCCCGGCACCCTTCGCGATCGCTCCAATTTTAACCTTTTTGTTACCGATCTTAACGGTAACCGCCACACTCTTCGGCCTCGTGTCACTCGTCATTATCGCCTGGGCCGCCGGATCGCAGTCACAATCCAGGGACTCCGCCAATTCGCCAATCTTCGGTTCAATCCGCTCGATCGGAAGTGGCACTCCAATAATACCCGTGGAACAAATCTGCACCTCCTGCTGCTTCAGGCCCAAAGACTTCGCCGTAGCAATGGCCATAGTCCTGGCATGCAGCATACCGGCGTGTCCGGTGCAGGCATTCGCATTACCACTGTTCACTATGATGGCACGGGGTTCCGCGGATTTGAGGTAACTGGAAGAGAGTCTCACCGGTGCGGCACACACCTCATTCTGGGTGAAAACTGCAGCGCCCACCGTGGGGTGCTCTGAGTATATCAATGCCAGATCAAGGCGATAGATGTCAGGATTCTTGATGCCGCAGGAGGTCGCAGCGGCAACAAATCCTTCGGGAGCACAAACACCTCCTTCGATCTCTTTAACCTTGCTACCCATGAACAGAATGGAATGACTGCACTAAAAATTCATCAACCCGCTTTCTTCAGGCAGGCCACACATAATATTGAAACTCTGAATCGCCTGACTCCCGGCACCCTTGCCCAGGTTGTCTTCGGCACTTGATAGAATCAAACGTCCTGTCCTGCTGTCAACTACCCAACCAACATCCACGAAGTTTGTCCGGACGACATACTTCGTATCTGCAAATTTTCCTTCACCAAGAATCCTGACAAACGCAGATTCGGAATAAGCCTTGTTGAGGGAATCGGCCACTTTCGATGAAATATTTTCACCGTGACCCGAGGGCGCACAAAAGATCGTCGTAGCAATACCCGCCGTGATCGGCATGAGGTGCGGCACGAAGCTGATGAGGACCTGTTCGCTTGCTGCGATGGACAGCTCCTGCTCGATCTCGCTCAAGTGACGATGCTTCGGTGCTCCGTAGGCACGAAGGCTTTCATTAACTTCAGCAAATATCAGGGACGTGTCCGCCTTTTTTCCGGCCCCACTGGCGCCGGAAAGACTGGAGACCACAATGCTGCCCGGCTTGACCAATCTATCACGCAACAGGGGTAAAAGAGGTGTCAGTATACTCGTTGGATAACATCCTGGAGAAGCGACGAGATCAGCAGCGGCGATATCATCCCGATAGGTTTCCGGTAAACCGTAGACCGCCTTTTCGAGCAGCTCAGGTGCCGGATGAGCTTCTCCGTAGAACTCTTCATAAGCCGCTGCACTCCGCAGCCGGAAATCAGCACTCAGATCAATCACCCGGATCCCTTTGCCGAGCAGCGCCTTCGCAAACTCCGATGCCACCCCGTGAGGAAGGGCGAGAAATGCAACTGATGCGCCGGTTGAGGCAACGGCGTCGATATCCGGGTGCATGAAGGTGAGCTCGTCAGCCACCCTGGCGCCCCTGAGCCGGGGGAAAACCTGGGAGAGCGAATTGCCGGCTTCCTGGCGGGAAGTCACGCCGACAATTTCGACGTTTGGGTGCATGATAAGAAGACGGATCAGTTCCTGACCTGTGTAGCCACTCGCACCAATAACTGCAACTTTGAAGACCTCATCACTCATCAGCTGTGCAGCATGACACAAAAATAGAACGAGTCGAAAAAACTTCTGCCCAATAAATCCATTTTTTTGGCGGATTACCGGGTTGCGGAATGTGAAAAACCGTTCACACTAGGCGCTCGCGATCTATCATCGCGGATTTGGTCGACGGGACGTGGCGCAGTCTGGTAGCGCACCACAATGGGGTTGTGGGGGTCGCTGGTTCGAATCCAGTCGTCCCGACCATTTTTCAACACCGCTACTGGCAGAGCGCGATAAGAACTGTTTGAAAAGCCTTTTTGCAATGGCTCAGTGAGATGACAGCGAAACATGTTTTAATTAAACTCGCCCAGCCATCGCTGCGAAATGTTGTATTCCAGCGACTTTCAGAAAACTTAGGAAGGGCACTAAGGCTCCCTTCCAAGCAAACGATTCGGAGCGAAATCCCTCCTACGAGGAAACTCGCTGAGTCGGCCGAAAGTATCCCCAACCTCCAACCGCTCACCATTCACCTTAGCCCAAAATTCTCAGGTGAAAGCAAGCAATTGAACCGCCTAGGTGAAATCAATTTATACACCGTAAAGAACGCTCGCCTCTACACCGATCTCCGCAACAGACGGCTGATCTGGAATAAGGAGACCTCCACTCTGCTCACCCCAATCTCTTACCACTATTTTGAGGACTCTGCACCAAATCCCCGGCCACTTCGTCCCGTCCACCGGGTCAAGGGAAGGTCTATCTGCCTTTGGAACGGCGGCGCAGCAGAAAACTACTTTCATTGGATGCATGATGTCATCGCTCCGATAGCGCTAGCATCTGACCAGGGTGTTGCGATAAATTTCGATGATTACTTGCTGCCGTGGAGCTCATCGCAATTTCAAACTGAAACCTTGCAGCAGCTAGGAATTAAGCTGAGGGACTGCCTTAGCTATCTAAAATTCAACTGGATAGATGCTGAGGAGGTTTCTTTTATCTCTTCGACCCGCTTCGGAGCTTTGGGATGTCATTTTTCAAAACCCGCCATTGAATCTCTCCGAGCACTCTGGATTCCTGAATCCAAACAATCAGGAGAGCGATTGATCTACATTACGCGACGGGATGCAAAGACCAGAAAAGTTGAAAACGAGGAGGAAATCCTGTCGTTTCTTGAACCCCTAGGCTTTGAGGCAATGGAACTGGCTAGCATGTCGGTTGCGGAACAAGCATCTTTGTTCCAATCCTGCAAAGTTGTAGTTGCTCCCCACGGAGCTGCCCTGGCAAATCTCGCCTTCGCCTCTCCCCACTGTCACATAATTGAACTCTTCCCCCCAAATTGGGTGACATCGCTGTACGCCAACCTCGCACGCACAGTGGGCTGCTATTACCATTTTGTGATTGGAGAACAACTAGGCCGGAATCAAAGCGCATACCACGTTCCGCTGGATCGACTAAAGCCCCTCGCACGCGACAGTCTTGGAATGTAACCGAGTGCACCCTCATTCGGAATCCTTTTTGGTGCCTCCCCTAACCCAAAACTTCTAACCTCTCCGAATCATCTTTCCCGGAATCGTCTTTCCCGGTCCCCCCCTTGACGCTCCATCTCAGGCTCAGCTTGGATTCACGCCCTGAATTTTGGAAATCATGAAATAGAGATTACAGACAGGTTTTTGTCGGTTCATACCATAAAAAGCATTTCGATACCTGAAACACACCCAGACCCTGCTTCGGCAAACTTGCCATCCACCAGTTCCCACTGGCCGGAAACCGAGAAAAAGATCCAGATAAAATGCATAGCAGCCATTTTTAACGGCATCGACACTCACATCTTCAAGCCCCGCCGCGAGCCAGTTAGAACCGGCTTTGCCGTCAGTCCCAGGGGCTACCTCGTAACCTGCTACCACGTCATCCACGAAGCCGAACGCATTGTTGTATGCTCGCTGAACGCAGCCTTGCCGCTCAGGTTGCCGCCCTCGACCCTCGCAACAATCTCGCTATCATAAAAGGGGGCTGGAACGGCTCTTTATCCCTCCAGTCGCATTCTCGCGACCTCGCGCTATATTCGAGACGCGGTGGCAAAGCGAAAACAGCCTGAAGGCGAACCCGGGCGCCGACCTTCCCCCGAGAGCATCCTGCGCTGGCTGATCAGATTCCTGATCAGATCAGTCAGTTTCGGTGTGATCACGCTGATCCTCGCCTGTCTCATTGCCTGGATTAGTTACGTCAATCGAACCCGCATCGTAAACGAAGTCCTCGACCGTTACGTCGAGCCATTTGAAGCATCGATGGAGTCCATCGACCTCTGGCCACTTGGCGAGGTCAAAATCAAGAATCTGACCCTCTCCCCGAAGGGCACCGCTTCCGATTCTTTGCTGGCATCCGTTCCAGACCTCCACCTCACCTACGACTTTCAACAGCTGCGCGACCAGCAACGGTTGCAATCCGTCCGAATTCACCAACCGGACATCAACATCAACCAGGATCACATCGATGCACTGACCCGGGCCCAGCCTTCCGAGCCGTCAGGAAAAATCGATCTCGGCGCGTTTGATCTCTTCACCGAAGCTCTCGAAATCATGGGAGGCAATGTCATTGTTAAACTCCCCACCTTTGCGACCGTTCAAACCGAACTCGACTTTCAAAGCGAGCGGCTTACCTTCACCGAAGACGGACTCACCGAATCGCCCCTCTCCATCAATCTTAAGAATCTGCGCGTCGCCGAACGAGGGACCCTTGGCAACGTTTCGGTCACGTTTCACCTCGGACGCGATCTGAAGACTTTCGACGTCACCGAGATCTCCCTCGATTCCCTTACCACTGAAATCACACCAGACTGGATCGAGGCTCAGGAAGCTCGCGAACAGGTGGCAGCTGCCAGCAATGATTCGAGAGAGTTCAGTGAAGCACCCGCCCCTGTTGAATTGATCATCCGGAATGTCCACGTGGGCGACTCCTCGATTTCCGTCACCGGATTTGATGGAACGGACGGTCTACCCTCATTTCCTGACATCGCCTTCGACACTCATTTTGAAGGAAAGAACTTTTGCTTCTCCAACGGCCGGTGGACGAGTAATGAGCCCGTAAACCTTACTCTCTCCAACGTGACTCTGGGAACCGGGCACACCCAGTTGCTCACCGTTGATCAACTGGAGCTCTCAGCCAACTCGCTCGAGTCACTAGTCCACGACCAAACCGTGGACACAGCGACCATCGAAGGAATCGACGTCTTCATCTCCGACGCCTCCCTGGATCGGCTCAGGACAGAACGGGAAACAACTGAAGCGGAAGAAACGAGTGACCAGTCCGCCTCCCCTTCCCCCTGGACGCTGGGGAGCCTGACCCTCTCCGAAGGCAACTTTATCCTCCGCGACGCAAGCTTTGCCAACCAGCCGGCTGCGGAAATGGAAGCCCGCTTCAACGCCACCCTGTCGGCTCTGAATTTCAGCAGTGAAGGTTTCACCTCTGAAGGAAACCAAATTCTTGAGCTGAATCAGGCCCGAGTCAGAGCTCCCGGATCCGATCCTTCAGAGACTCCGCTTCTGTCTTTCAAACTCGGCACGCTTTCCGGCAAATGGTCCGAATTCGACTTCGACAATACGATTCAGTCCGTCACCCTGTTTGAACCTTCCATTAATTTGACCAATGCATCGCTGGGAAACTGGCTTCAGCCCGGGCCTTCCTCAAGAGAGTCCGGCCCGATTAACTGGCCGGTTTACAGGATTGTCGATCTACAGGTCGACCGTGGCAACCTTGTGGCGGACTCAAGCTTCGCCGAAGGGATAGTGCCCAAGATCCATTCCGACTTCTCCATCAAAACTCAAGACGACGCCGACAATCCATTCTCATACCTACTCAAGCTGAGCGACTTTAATCTCCGCAACCACCCGGTCTATTACGAGCCGGCAGGACCTCCAGATCCGTCGACCTTCGGCCCGAACGGTAAACCGGTCGTCAACTTCACCCCGGTAGCAGAGGAGGAGGTCATTAAGATCCGAGAAATCGAAGTTCACGCGAATGCAAGCGGCGTCCAGCGCGACCGGAAGGTCGATAAGGTAAAAGTCAGTGGCGCCCTGCTTCGCGTCGGCGAAGGACTCAAATCTATCGCAGAGACTTCCTCCAAATCTGAAGATAAAAAAGAAGAACAGCCTCGGGCAGCCGTCGAAGAGAAACTTCCCGAGTGGCTCCTCAGCGAAGTTGAGATCACGCAAAGCCAGGTCGAGTTCGACGCGCTCATTCCGCAGATCAACGGCCTCCAGTTTGCCATCGAAACAAACCTGTCAGATGTGCCACTTTCGATCGACGGCCTCATCACCCAGGACAAGCTTCAGAAAGTCGAGCTTGCCGGCATCGAGATCAAAGATCCTTATAATTCCTTCATTACCGTCGCCTTTCTCCCGACCATCTTTGTTGAGTTTTCTCTCGCAGGCCTCGCCAACCAGGAGATTGAAAAGATCGACTTGATCAATCCGGCCCTGCATGTTGGTCAGGGTCTCTTCTGGTGGGTCGACTACCAGCGCAACTTCCGCTCCCAGAATGAAGGTGTCAGTGTCGGCATCGAAGAAGGTAGCAGATTCACTTCCGATCCGCCGCTGCCGGTTCCAGAGCTGGACCAAACACGTCGAAGCACCCCCGACTGGGTCATCAAGACCATCAATGCGACCGCTGGAAAGATCGTCATTGCTCCTACTGGTGTCCCCATTGGCATAGTCCCCTTTCCCTTCAACGCGACGACAAACATGAGGGGCGGGAATATCGATCTAAAGCTCACCATCCCCGGGGAAGACTACGTCTACGAGTTTCCCGAATACAAAGTGAACCTCTACGGTCTTACCGGTGACGTGCAGTTCAATGTGCCGGTAAAGAAAGTCGACAACAATCTGGTCCAGACGTTCACCCTGCGACGTGCCTTATGGAGGCAATATGAGGCTGAAGATCTCTACCTGTCCGTCACCTTTGACTCCGAGGGTATCTATGGCAGCCTCGGCGGCAACGCCTACGACGGATACGTCGAGGGTCAGTTCAATTTCTACCTCAACGATCCCGGCAAGTGGGACGCCTGGATCGCCGGTTCAAATTTCAATACCGGTCCGCTGACACGGGTGATTGTTCCCGACAATTTCCTCATGGAAGGCAACGTCTCCATGAAACTTATCTCTGAAGGGCGCGACAAGACACTCGGCAAAACGTCCGGTGAATTCTCCTCCACCTCTGCGGGATGGTTCGACATCACCAAGTTTGATCAAATCCTCGAAGAAATGCCGCCAGAGTGGAGCAACCTCCAGCGCGAATTGACCAAGCTTGGTCTCATTGCCCTGAAACGATTTGATTATGAGCAGGGCGCCGGTAGTCTCTACCTGAATGGACGTGAGGGCGATCTTCAGCTCCGCTTCGCAGGCGAATACGGCACCCGCGAACTGAAGTTGCACCTTCACGACCAGCGCAATCCGGAGGCCAAAGCCGATGGACCCGGCGACGAACCTAACGAATCTCCTCCTGTGCCCGCGGCCGTGGCAAAACCTGTCGCAGCCAGCCGCTAAAGATCGAAATGACAGCCCTACGAACACGGAACCGAAACATCTCCGCCCTCGCCGTCGCGATGGCAGGAGCTCCCGTGCTCACTTCCTGCGTACCGACCTTCGACGTCGACGTCAACACGCCTGAACCAATAAAGGTCGACCTGTCCATGGACGTCCACGTTTACCAGCACGGCGGTTCTGACAAGGAGAATACCGAGAAGCAGGCCTCCTACCGAGCCACCATGGATTCACGCCGCGACCGCATGGCCGAGATCCAGGAGCTCAAAAACAACCGCTTAGTCGGGGAAAATCACCTCGGAAAACTTACCCTGCGCAACCGGCCGGCCGGCGAATATGGCGACTACGTCGAGGACACCGTCGAAGACGAAAATCGCGACCGTGAATTCCTGATGCGTCACGAAGCTGAAGACAAAGGCGTCGCTCTCGCTAGCATTCGTGAGGAGCAATGGCATCACTGGCAACGCAAATCGTTCCCCGGTGAATGGATCGAAGTCGATGCCACGGACGGCAATGGATACGAATGGCAGCAGAAGCAGGCCGCTGACCAGTAACAACTGGCCGCACTTGGCTCGAATAATCCCCTGGCAGATTACTGGTTCGCTATTAAACAGGACTGTCTGGCAAAAGTTGGTTCGCGAACAAGTTGAGCCAAGATTTTGTGGGTAGGCGGGCGACTGGGAGCGAAGCCGGCTTCGTGGCTCGACACGCAACACCGCCACGGGGAATTGTGGTCAACTTGAGAAATCAATACGGGCGAAGCGAGCAAATTAGAAAACCAAAACTAGCAAAGTTGTTTGCGAACACAGGTTTGGCAGATAGTCTAGCTGCTGCAAATAGCATCTAGAAGAACACCCTCTGTCCCTGCTGATAAAAGCACACTGCTAACGCAACATTCCATGCGACAAATCTTGGTCACATCTGCTCTGCCCTACGCCAATGGCCCGATCCACATCGGCCACTTGGTCGAGTATTTGCAAACTGATATCTGGGTGCGTTTTCAGAAGATGATGGGCAACCGTTGCATCTACATCTGTGCCGACGACACCCACGGCACAGCTATTTCCCTCCGCGCTCAAAAAGAAGGACGCAGCGAAGAGGATCTCATCGCTGAAATGAGCGAAGCTCACCAGCGTGACTTTGCCGGCTTCAACATCAAGTTTGATAATTATGGCTCCACCAACAGCGAAGAAAGTCGCAAATTCTGTCACGAAATCTGGCAGTCCCTGCGCGAGGCCGACATGGTCGTGGAACAAGACATCGACCAACTCTTCGACGTCGAGAGAGGCGTCTTCCTGGCCGACCGTTTTGTCCGCGGGACCTGCCCGGTTTGCGGCTCAGAAGACCAGCCCGGTGACAACTGCGACAAGTGCAACGCCACCTACTCTCCAGCGGAACTGATCGATCCGGTCAGTAGCTTGTCAGGATCAACCCCCGAGATTCGCTCCGCGAAACATCTCTTCGTGCAGATTGAAAAGCTGCATGACTTTCTCGCTGAATGGACCCAGTCCGGCACCCTGCCACCTGAAAGCGCCAACTACCTCAAAAATTTCTTTCTCAACGAACCACTCCGCGACTGGGATATTTCCCGCCCTGGCCCCTATTTCGGTTTCGAGATTCCGGATTCTCCCGGCAACTACTGGTATGTATGGTTCGATGCCCCGATTGGTTACATCGGCTCCACCCAGCAGTGGTGCGATACCAATGGCGAGAAGATCGAAGACTGGTGGAAAAGCGACCAGACCGAAATTCACCATTTCATTGGTAAGGATATTCAGTATTTCCACACCCTCTTCTGGCCGGCCATGCTCAAGACGGCAGGATTCTCTTTGCCGACAAAAGTGCACATCCATGGCTTTCTCACCGTCGATGGCGAAAAGATGTCCAAGTCCCGCGGGACCTTTGTCGAAGCGTCCAAGTATCTCGAGCACCTCGACCCTAGCTACCTGCGCTATTACTACGCGACGAGGCTGTCCTCCAAGGTCGAAGATCTCGACCTCAATCCCAATGAGTTCGTTTCCAAGATCAACAGCGACCTCGTCGGCAAGGTGGTTAACCTAGCCAGTCGCACGGCGAAGTTCATCAAGGATACCGGGCTCTCCGCCGAATACCCTGACGATGGCGGGCTCTTCGAAAATTTTGCCGGACTCGGCAGCGAAATTGCCGAAGCCTACGAGGCCGGCGACTTCAGCAAGGCGATGCGCATGATCATGGAACTGGCAGATCAGGCCAATCCCTTCGTCGAGAACAACGCTCCCTGGGAGCTCCGCAAAGATCCTGACAAAGCACAAGAGCTGCAGGATGTCTGCACTGTGGCCCTCAATCTTTTCCGAACACTCGTTATCTACCTCTCTCCGGTCCTTCCCAACCTTGCAGAGAAAGCCGGCGAACTGCTCGGTGAAGACCTGAACTCATGGGAACTCGCCCAGAACCCGGTCACCAGACGCTCGATTGCGAAGTTCAAGCACATGATGCAACGCGTCGACCCGAAAAAAATCGAAGCCATGATCGAAGAATCCAAGGAAGAGAACGAAGCCGAAATCAACAGCCTGCCGGCTGGCAACTGGGACGATTCCGATGAAGCCATCAAGGCTGACCCGATCGCCGACGAGATCTCCATCGACGATTTCTTCAAGTCCGACCTGCGCGTTGCCCGCATCGTGGCCGCCAACGAAGTGCCCGAAGCCCGCAAGCTGGTTCAGCTCACCCTGAACCTTGGCGGAGACGAAACCCGCAACGTGTTTGCCGGGATCAAATCCGCCTACCAGCCCGAGGAACTCGTCGGACGCCTCGTTGTCATGGTCGCCAACCTCGCGCCGCGCAAGATGAAGTTCGGTGTCAGCGAAGGCATGATCGTTGCCAGTGGTCCCGGCGGGAAAGACATCTTCCTGCTCTCACCGGATGATGGTGCCGTGCCCGGTCAGCGCGTGGGATAAGACGCTTCTCAATCATCTTCATTGTTCGCTTTCTGGAACGATCTGGGGTGGGATTTCATCTTCGCTTACGATCGCTTGGTCCACTGCCCGCGCTCTCAGACGATGATTTCCGTCTTCTGGTGAATCCGAGTATCGCCCGCTGACTTTCCACCCGCCCCTCCTCCCTTCGCAAATCTCGTCGCACAATCTGTGTCAAATAACGGTTTGGGGTTTTCCTCCCGCAATTCAGGGCGATAATGCGCCATCGTGAGTTTTCAGCTAAAGAAGAAAAAGTTCTACCCCGTGACCTCAGGGCTATCGAGCTACCTCGACCACTTCCAGCGGTCGTTTGACATTCCCGTGGTCTACGAAGACCTGCACCGCTTCTCCCAGCTTTTCCCACTCTACGACCGCGATGGTAAAGACACTCTCTGGAAGACTGTTCACTATGAGCCCTCCATTCGCGAGGAACTCAGCCAGAAACTGATCCGTATCTACTCGCTGATCAAAACTAACGATATCCGCGCGGGCGATCACCTCGTCATGGAGCGAGTTGACTTCTGCGACTTCGGCAACTCACGGCCCTTCCGCGTCCGTATCGTGAATCAATACAACGATAACTACGATCACTTTTACGTGAAGATTGCGGATGCCTCGCGAATCTATGGCCTCGAGCTCGAACACATTCTCTCCCCGAATCGAATCAACTACCTCGTCAATGGAGACACGCTGATCGAGGAACACATTGCCGGTGTTCCTGGGGATGTCTTCATTCGAGATTACTTCGAGCGCGACGAGACCAACCTCACACGCGTGGCTAAGGAGTTCATCAAGTTCAACGAGCGCTCCTTCACCCGCCTCCTCGGCGACATGCGAAGCTACAACTACGTGGTCGACATCACGCCCGACTTCGAGGACGCCCAATACCGTGTCAGGGCTATCGACTTTGACCAGCAGAGCTACGAGGGTTACAAGGAGATGTATCTCCCCCAGTTCTTTTTCGAGAACGCCCTTGTGGTCGAGCTTTGCACCAAGCGGATCAACTTCCAGACTCGCAAGCAATACCAAGATGAGGAACGCACTCTCATCCGGCGCCGCTGCCGACTCGCCCGTGGTCGTCTCGCTGCTTTCTGGGAAGCCATGTGCGACGTGGAAATCGCGCCCGAGGAGCATGTCCTGCAATTGCGAGAACAGCTGAACCAATACCACAGTTCGGAGGCTTTCTCAGAATGCGAAACCATGGGCCAACTTGTCCGCCAAAATGTCGAGGTAACGCTCGTCAAGGCGGACCTCTGAGCATTAATCTCGCGGCTTTTTTTGATGTCTGGACAGGCTGATTTCTTCAAGGCTTTCCTCCGCAGTAGAGGAAAAGTCGGCGCCGTTGCCCCGAGCTCGATGGGGCTTGCCTAAATCATGGCGGAGGTGCTCGCTTGGGAAAACCTCAACTCGGTGGTCGAATACGGTCCGGGCACCGGCGTATTCACCGAGGCAATTTCCATTGCCGACACCAACCCGGTGCTGAATTCTTCGCAATCGAACGCGACTCTCACTTCGCCTCCGTCACCCGCGAGTGCTGTCCTGATGTCAGGATCGTGGAGGAATGTGTCAGCCAGGTAGTGTGCCTCTGTCATGAAGCCGGAATCGACCGGGTCGATACCATTCTCTGCAGCCTCCCCTCGGCTGCCTTTTCCCCGGAACTGCAAAACGAGCTGCTCGACGCCATGTTCGAAGTCCTGCCGCCCGGCGGAAAGTTCGCTACTGTCGCCTTTTGGCAGGGCCTGGTCTTACCTTCCGGGTAACGTTTTCGACGCTATCTCCACGAACACTTCTTCGTGGTGAAGTAAAGCCGCACCGCATAGTAGAACCTGCCGCCAGCGTTTGTCCACCAATGTGAGCGCTAGGTTGACTCAGGCCGTCGCCTCCGCGACGGCAGCCTGCATTTTCTCAAGCCCCATTTTCGCACAATCGAGCGCAGGCATTTCCCAGTAGGTCTTGTTGAACAACTCCAGGGAAAGCGCCGGGTAAGCACCCACGGCGATAAAGTTTTTCAGGATGTCGGTGATCGGCGCAATGCCGTCGCCAGGGAAGACGCGGTCGGAGTCCTTGATTGCCTCACGCGGCGGATCGGCCGGGTAGTCGTTCATGTGGTAGCTCTGCAATGCATGCGGCCCCATCAGGAGAATCGACTCATAGGAAGAACCACCTTTGTAGGTGTGATACACATCGCCGAGAAAGCACGCCTTCGGGTGCCCGGCCTTGATCGCGATGTAGAGAGCCTTCTCCACCGAACCGATCGTAGCGTTTCCACCCCACATCTCGATTTGCGGTACTACGCCCATCTCGTCACCCAGTTTCAGTAACTCGTGATAACGCTCTGCCGCGGCGTCGATGTCCACGCTTTCGCCCCGCGGAACACCGGCCGGCGGTGCCGCGATACGCATGCCACCCAGTTGGGCGATCGTATCCATGTCACGCCTGGCTTCCTCAAGACCTTCAGCCCGAACTGCGGGATCATCGACAATCCACTTAGCGAAGCCAATCGCGCTTTCAACCGTCAAGCCGTGATCATCGATGCGCTTCTTGATATCCTTGAGTTTTCCGCCGGCTTCAACGTAGGCATTGATGCTTCGAAACCAGGGCTCGATACCATCGTATCCCGCCTTGCCGGCGACTTCGACTTCCTCGGCAGCATCAAGTGCCTGCCCTCGAATCGTCGACATGTTGAGGCAGAGCTTAAACCCCTGCTTCTCCTCATGATTGTCAGCTCTGGCATTGCCTGCTCCAAAGGCCAACCCTCCTGCCAGAATCCCGCTCCCGGTCAAAAAAGAGCGCCGATCAGATTGAAATCCTTGGTCAGTGGCTGAAGTGTCAGTTCGGTCCATGAACGTTTTGTGCCATGTTCGCTCTGCGTAATCAACCGTCTTCCCATCACATGATTCAGGTGTTCGGGAATTGTCCTCAATTTCGCGTCTGGTAAGTCAGTCACCGCGCTCCGCTAGAGGGTGATCGAATCGCTCTTATCGAAAGAGAGTTCTTCAACACGCGACCGGAGCGAAACATCTCGAATCTTGAGTCTATGGGAAGAAAACAGAAGGAGACGAACCGTGTTCTCATCGCCCACGGATAGATATCACACACTCAACCTCTCCCGCTGAAAGCAACTGAC
>PKCI01000028.1 GCA_002862135.1 Verrucomicrobiota bacterium
GTCGGTGAAAAGAATCAGGCTGACGCGGTCCTGGTTCTTGGCTGCAGCCATGGTCAACAGTGAAGCGATCTCAGCGATAGTGTCGCGCTTGCGTCCGCCGGGGGATTCGAGAACGGAGGCAGAAATGTCGACGAGCAGGTAAAGGAATTGCTCGCGCTCTTCGATGTAGCGCTTGATGTGCGGTTCGCCGGTTCGCGCGGTGACCTTCCAGTCCATCGAGCGAACGTCGTCGCCGGGCTGGTAGGGGCGCACGTCTTCGAACTCAATGCCCTGCCCACGGAACACTGAGTGGAACTCGCCCGCGAGTAGGTGCTCGACCGGGCGTCGGCATTTCAGCTCCAGGAGTGAGAGCCGGCTGTCAGCTTCAGTAATCATTCATCCTCCCCCACCGGAACGGTCGAGAGCATTTGATCTAGCAAATCATCGGACGTGAGCGCTTCGGCTTCGGCCCGGTAGGAAATGGCAAGGCGGTGACGCAGGACATCGTGCGCGATGTCTTTCACATCCTGCGGTGTGGTGTAGTCGCGGCCCAGCATGAAGGCGTTGCCACGGGCGGCGAGGCTCAGGTAGATAGAGGCACGGGGAGAAGCGCCGAAGCGAAGGTAGCGCTCCAGGTCGAGACTGAACTTCTTGGGGTGACGGGTGCAGTCGACGAGGCGGATAATGTATTTTTCCACCTTCTCGTCGATGAAGGTTTTCTCGAGAGCCTTCCGCATCACCATCAGCTCTTCGAGGCTGAGGATGGAATCGATCTCGATATTGGGAGCTGTCACTGCCATGCGCTGCATCACAAGCAGTTCGTGTTCAGGGCTTGGGTAATCGACCTTGAGCTTGAACATGAAACGGTCGACCTGGGCTTCGGGCAGTGAGTAGGTGCCCTCCTGCTCCACCGGGTTCTGAGTCGCTAGGACCATGAAGGGACGGGGAAGATCGTAGGTGTCCTTGCCGAGCGTGACCTGCTTTTCCTGCATCGCCTCGAGAAGGGCCGACTGCACCTTGGCCGGAGCCCGGTTGATTTCGTCGGCGAGGAGCATGTTGGCGAACACGGGGCCTTTTTCTGCGGTGAAGGTGTGATCCTTGGGATTGTAAACCAGGGTGCCGGTGAGGTCGCTGGGAAGGAGGTCCGGAGTGAACTGAATCCGGGAGAACTCCGCTTGGACTGCCTTGGCGAGGCTGGTCGCTGTCAGAGTCTTTGCAATCCCGGGCACCCCTTCAAGCAGAACGTGGCCGTTGCAGAGGAGGCCGAGCAGCATGCGGTCGACCAGTTCTTCCTGCCCGACCAAGGCGCGACCAATCTCAGCACGCACGGCATCCAGTTTTTGAGCAAAAGCTTCTCGTTCGTTTTCCATGTATTCGTCGAATATAGCGATCCCGACGGGAATATCCGTTCTATTTCCCGTTTCCGGGAAATTTTAGGCCGATCCCGATTTGATTATGTATCCCCTGTCGATCCGGCAAGGGGTAGAGTGCCTGAGGTTCAGGCCCTGGCGGGTTGGAAGGCGTTCACCTTCGGACCTTTTCCGGAGAAATCCCGTAAACTCTCATGGCATTATCACGCATCGCTTTGCGTGTTATGACTTCTCCCTTTGGAGCGAGGAACTCTTCGATGATTCGAACCACGTTGTCGACCGATCCCCAATGAGTGCAGACGCCCCAGTTGGTGCCGAAGATGACCCGGTCTTCACCGAATGAATCGTAGCAGTGGTCGAGGATATCACGGTAGTGATCGAGATCGTTGGGAGCCGGTTTGGCTACGCCCGCGAAATTGAGAATGCTGGAGATCTTCATGTAGACGTTGGGATGCTGCGAAGTCTCGGAAACCGCCGTTTTCCATTCGTCGCTGATCTGTCCGTCTGTCATGCGGGCACTATAGGCGTGATTGAGGACAATCTTGAGGTTGGGGTAATCCCTGGCCAGCGTCAGAGCATCTGGATGCTGGTCTAGGGTGATAAGCAGGTCAACGACCATGTCTTCCCTGGCGAGGCGCGCGATGTTCTCGCGGGCAAGGTCGTCAGCAAGGCAACGGGTGAGTTCCTCACGGCGAAGGCGAAACCCGTTGAGGTAGCCGGTCGCTTTCCACTTTTCGTATCGCGCTGCAAACTCGGGGTCGGACAGGTTCTCCCGGGCGACATAACCGCAAAGGAGATCCGAATTCTTTGCCTGTTCGAAGATCCAGGCGTTGAGGTCGACATCCGTGTGATCGATCGCTTCAACGACGAGAGTGGCGGCAATATTGAGGCGGTCGGCCACCTCCCGGTAGTCTTCCGCGGTGACCACTTGGGTGAGCGTGTTCTTGGGATCCTTTTTCTGGCCGCGCTCGACTTGTCGCTTGATCTGCGCCTCACCTTTGAAGTGAGTGTGTGTATCGATGATATAGAGCTCGTCGGCTGATGTAGCGACGACAAGGCCGAGAAGGCAAAGGGTGAGGAGCGACTTCATGAAATGATATCCTAAGGTTTCTTGCGTTTGGTTTCTTTGCGGGCCAGCAGAAAAACAGCCAGCACGATGAAGGCGAGGGAGACAGGGCGGGTCAGCAGGGGCAGGTAGGAGCCGCCGCTCGCCATGAGGCCGGCACAGAGATTTTCCTCAGCAACGGGAGCGAGGACAAAGCCTATCACAAAAGGCGCTAGAGGAATCCTCAAGCGCTCCATCAGCCAGCCAAGAATGCCGAATCCCAGCATCACGAAGACGTCGAACCAGCGACTTGAAAGCGCGTAAGCTCCCCAGAGACAGGAGAGCACGACGAGTGGCGACAGGATCTTGCGAGGCACCGCTGAAAGCTTCGCGATCCATCTTGCTCCGACTAACATGAGCAGAAACATCACCACGTTGGCAACCAGCATGGTGCCGATGATGGCGTGGATCGCTTCTGGGTTCTGGCGGAAAAGAAGCGGTCCGGGCTGAAGGCCGTGCAGCACGAGCGCCCCTAGCAGAACAGCTGTAATAACGCTGCCCGGCATGCCGAGGGCGATCAGGGGAATGAGCGCCCCGCCCACGGTGGCGTTGTTAGCAGCTTCCGAAGCGATGATGCCTTCTTCGCTGCCGTGGCCGAATTTCTCGGGTTTGTCTGAGGAGCGCCGTGCCGCTGCGTAGGCCGCGAGAGAGCCGATGTTGGCGCCGACTCCAGGCAGCACGCCGATGACCGTGCCGATTCCGGAGGAGCGCAACAGATTGCGCCAGTGCGGAAGCCATTGCCTGAAAGGAATGTAGGAGGAATCATGGCTATCGCTTTGCTCAGCCTTTTTTTCTTCGCTACCGATATCGGTGAGGATCTTGCCAATGGCGAACAGGCCGATGAGAACGGGGATGAGTTGGAAGCCCGCATTCATTGAGGTGACCCCCAAGGTCCAGCGCAGTTCGCCGGTAGCCGAATGGGTGCCGGGCATAGCGGTGAGGATGCCGAGTGCTCCGGCAAGCAGTCCCTTGGCCCGGGTCGAGTCCCCTACCCCAGCGAGCAAGGCCATCGCGAGAAAGACGAGGGAGAAGTATTCGAACGGCCCCAGCAAGGTGGCCCAATCGGCCATGGGTTCAGCCAGCAGCCAGAGCACTAGCCAGGAGATCAGGCCCCCGACAAGGGACGCGCCGACGCCGAGGCCGAGGGCACGTCCCGGTTTTCCGGCCTGGGCCATGGGATAGCCATCAAGTGTCGTCATGATGGCAGCCGGGGTCCCCGGCATACGCAGCAGGGTTGCACTGATGAGTCCGCCGCTGACGGCACCGACATACATGGCCACGAGCAGAACCAACGCATGAACCGGCTCCATCGAGTAAGTCAACGGGAGGGCCAGAGCGATGAGCATGGTTCCGGTGAGACCGGGAACGGCTCCCACAGTGATGCCGAGTCCGGTGCCGAGAAGGATGAGGCCGAGAACGATCGGCGATGTGAAAATCTCGATCATGCGGCTTTCTTGTTTTTGTCCTCACGCCAGGCCCAGATGCTAAAGATGATTGTCAGACCGAGAATGATCCAATGCAGTGGGGGCAGGGCCGGCGGGCTCTCGATAGTGATCTCGTTGAGCAGGGCACCACGTTCGTCGACCTTGGCCTTGAGTTCGTCTCCAGTTAGAAAGATCGGTTCAATGTGAAGCTGAGCAAGACGTTCTCTGACGTAGTCGGTTTCCATTGCCTGTCCTAGCAGGTTAGCCAAATAGTCAACCCGTTCCTGCGAGGTTCCCTTTGGTGCCCACCAGAACTGCATCAGGCTATGGGTGGCTTCGACGCCCTGTTCAAGCGCGGTGGGGAGATTGGACAGAGCGGCTTCCCGCTCTTCGCTGAGAACGGCGAGAGCACGGATGCCGGCTTCTTTGTATTGCACGTATTCAGCGATGGAGAAACCGGTCACATCGACGTGACCGCCTTTAACCTGGTTGAGGCGGTTGGATCCCCCGCCCGTCTGGGTGAAACGAAACTTGGCCCCGGGCTTGCCGTTCTGAACGAAGAGAGCGCTGTAGTGGTTGGGGGCCCCGAGATTGGTGCCGAAGACGAGTTCGTAGGGGCGGTTCTTGGCGATTTCCATCAGGTCGGCGAGTGATTCGTATTCCGAACCTTCAGCGACAGCAATGACCACGCCGGAGCGTCCTGTCGCAGCAATGGGCTCAAAATTTTCCGGCCCCCAGTCGGCGTTGCCGTAGTGCTGGGCCGTGTAGATCCCGTCGTGCAGGCACATGATGGTGTGCCCGTCAGGCTCGGCTTCTTTGGTCATTCGGCTGCCGATGGTGCCGCCGGCGCCTCCCTGGTTTTCGACAACGAGCGGTTGGGGGCAGAGTTCGTTGTCCCGGATCGCTTTCTGGAAGATGCGGGTGAAGATATCACTGCCACCGCCTGCGTTGAACGGGACAATCACGTTGATAGGACGCGTCGGGAAGTCGTCACCGCGGCCGCTGTGAGGAAGCACGGCAAGGAAGAGGCATAGCAGAATAATGATTGGTGAGGCTTTCGCCATACAGGAGTTATGGGGAGAGTGAACAGGTATGTTGAGGGTTTTTGTCTCGTGAGACGAATAATCTCACTGGGATTTCAGCGTGATCTTCGGTTATAATCGCAACATGCCACTGGTTAGAATTCAGACAAACGCCCAACTCCAAAAGAACGAAGAAACTACTCTGGCGACTTCAGCGACAACTGTTGTTGCAGAGGTGCTGGGAAAACCGGAATCGGTCACCATGGCCGTCGTAGAAACGGGTTTGTCCATGACTTTCGGGGGCACGCCGGAGCCGACAGCGCTCTTTGAGGTTGAGGGAATTGAGCTTGGTGATGAACCTGCGGAAGGCCTTTGCGAGGGCTTATCTGATGTGGCCGAAGAGAAGCTGGGTGTTCCGGCGAGCCGAACTTTTGTGAAGCTGGGGGACGTCCCCCGTGGTTACTGGGCCGGGAACCGCAAGGTGTATTGATTGACGAAGTTATTGATTGTGGCTGTCCGTGATTCCCGATAGTGTCGCCTCGCATGATGCGCTTCCCTCTCTCCTTCAAATCTCTTCGTCCCCTGCTGCTGGCCTTAATGCCGGTTGCGATGATGGCGACGACGGCCTGTTCGCTAATCGGGCCGACTCTCGGTATGGGGCTGGCGCTGGCGCCACTGAAACTCACTTTTGCCTGTCTTCCCGAGGGAACACAGATCGACACGCCCGGCGGGAGTGTTCCGATTGAATCTCTTCGCGCCGGTGACTTGGTCTTGGGCTATGACGGCGAGCCTGTAAGGGTTCAACAGATTCATGGTTACATGGAAGATATGGAGACGGATTTTTACCATGTCTCCTTTTCTAACGGGGGTGTGGTGGATTTGTGCAGCATGCACCGGATCGGCGGAATTCGTGCCAAGAAGCTTAAAGTGGGAAGCGTGGTTTCCGGAGGTCATGTGGTGACCGAAATCGAAGTTTACCGGGGCGTGGAGCGCTCTTATGACATCCTAACCGAAGATTCCGGCTACCAGGTTGGCGGCGTCCCCGTCAACAGCATGATTGAAGAGATGTATGAGGCCGGACGCGCCGGCGTCATCGAAAATTAATCAGCAGCGGTGCTGATCCGGGGGCACTGGTCAGTTCTATGCCCAGGCGACTCCTTGGATACCGGTGATCAGCATTTGGACACCGATAACGGCGAGAAATAGGCTCGTTAGACGGGTCACGACTTTGATGGCGTTCTGCCCGAGAAAGTGAGTAAATTCTCGCCTACCTAGAGGGTGAAAAAGGTCACAAAGCAGCTCGGGGCCACAGCGCGAACGACGAGACCAACGTTTTCATGATCATCCCCGGTCGTGAAACTCATCGCTGTGGCAATCGTGTCGGGCCCGGCTAGAAATGGGAGAAGCCCTCGTTCATTCGGATAGAATATCAGGCCCGGTGCATCTCTCATTCCTCCTCGAGCATGATGTCAGGCAACTCGGGTGGCCCGGGCTGTGACGCGAGGAACTTCTCGACCCAGGCGATGTTGTAGTCACCGGAGCGGAACGCACTGTGCTTCATGATTGACGCCTGGAACGGGATCGTCGTCTTAATGCCCTTAATAACGAATTCGTTCAGGGAACGAATCATTCTTGCGATCGCGATTTCACGGGTCGCTCCCGTCACGATCAGCTTGGCGATCATGGAGTCGTAGTTCGGAGGAACGGAGTAACCGCTGTAGACATGAGTGTCGACGCGGACACCGCGACCACCGGGGGCGTAGAAGAGATTAATCTTGCCCGGGCTGGGAGCGAAATTATTGTAGGGATCCTCAGCGTTGATTCGGCACTCGATCGAGTGGCCGCGAGAGGAGCTGTCCATGACGTGAGCGGAAAGCGGTTCGCCGGCAGCGACACGAATTTGCTCTTTAATGAGGTCACAACCGCGAACTTCCTCGGTAATGGGATGCTCCACCTGGATACGGGTGTTCATCTCCATAAAGTAAAAGTTCTCGTTGTCGTCGACTAGATATTCGATGGTGCCGCAGTTTTCGTAGCCGATGTTTTTCACCAGTGTCTCGGAAGCCTCAGCCATGCGTTCGCGAAGGCTGTCTGTAAGGAGAGGAGAGGGAGTTTCCTCAATGATCTTCTGGTTGCGGCGCTGCATGGAGCAGTCGCGCTCACCGAGCTCTTTCACGTTTCCGCGGCTGTCTGCAACGATTTGAAACTCAACGTGATGCGGGTTTTCTACCAGCTTTTCGAGGTAGACGTCGGGATTACCGAAGCAAGCTTCTGCTTCTTGGCGAGCGGCGTGGAATGCGCTGACGAATGAAGCCTTGTTGAGCGCCGGGCGCATGCCGCGACCACCGCCACCGGCAGTCGCTTTGATCATGACAGGGAAACCAATTTCTTCCGCCAGCTCAATGGCCTCTTCTTCGGTTTCGACGATGCCCTCGGAGCCGGGAGTGACCGGAACGCCATATTTGGTTGCAGTGGCGCGGGCGGTGTTCTTGTCACCCATCATCGTGATAACTTCAGCAGAAGGTCCGATGAACTTTACGTTGCAGCTCTCACAGAGCTCAGCAAAGCGGGCGTTTTCAGAAAGGAATCCATAACCGGGATGGATCGCATCGACGTTGGCGATTTCAGCGGCGGAGAGGATGGCCTCCATGCGGAGGTAGGACTCCGCACTCGGTGCGGGTCCAATGCAGATAGCGTCGTCGGCGAGATGGACGTGCATGGAGTCCACATCGGCTTCGGAATACACGGCGGTGGTTCTCACCCCGAGTTCCTTGGCAGCACGAATGACGCGTAGGGCGATTTCGCCCCGGTTAGCTACGAGAATATTTTTGAACATGGCGTTTCCGCTCCACGTTGTCCGGCCAATCCCGGTCCAGGCGGCGGATCAGGAAGTTTTGACTCGAAACAGCGGTTCACCAAACTGGACGGCTGTTCCGTTTTCTACGAGGATTTCTAGGATCTCGCCTGAGATCTCGGCCTGAATTTCGTTCATTACCTTCATGGCCTCTACGATGCAGACCGTGGTTTCAGCGGAGACTTTGTCCCCAACTTTAACGAAAGCATCGGCGTCGGGGGCGGAGGCGGCGTAGAAGGTGCCTACCATTGGGGAAGTGATTTCTTCGGTCCCTGCGGGCAGGCCACCGCTGTCCGCAGCAGGAGCAGCAACTGGTAGGGCAGCTGGTGTAGCAGCGGGCGCGGCTACGATAGGAGCAGGAGCGGCAGCCATCAGCTGGGAAATTGCAGATACATCTGCGTCTCCGCCTTTCTTGAGCTCAAGCTTGGTTTCATCCTGTTCGAGTTTGAACTGAGAGAGCCCATGTTCATCCATGAGCTCTACGATTTTTTTGATGTCTTTGAAGTCCACAGCAGTTGCCTTCCGGTTCGAAATTCAAATGGGTCTTACGATCGATTTTTTCACGGTTCTACGCAGACACCGCGGCAAGCTTCACGCAGAAGTTGGTCACTTTCCAGCGCAAAAATCGTTCGATAGAATACGCAGAATGGTGATTCGTCAAGTTCCAGCCTTGTCGATCGTGGCGAAGACCCGGTCGATTTCGGCGTGGGTATTGTAAAAATGTGGGCTAAAACGGATGTAGGGAACCCCATCGCGGTCGTGCCGAAAGCTCGCTACGATATCGTTTTCCGTGAGTTTCTCGAATAAAGCAGGCATGGAATTGGGGCGCTCAGGGTGGGTGAATGAGCTGATTCCGGAGGCATTCGCTCCACTACGCGGGCCGATAATCTTAAAACCTTTAGCATCAAGCCCTTCGAGCAGATGAGACTTCAATTCGAGAAGCCGTACGGCCACGTTGTTCACGCCAATCCCTGTCAGTAGGTCCATGGAGGCTTTCATTCCTAGAAGTCCCTGAACATTTAGAACTCCCGGTTCGTAACGGCGTCCGCCAGGTTCGAAGTCGACGGCGTCTTGGGCGATAAAATTAGGGGACTTGACGTTCCAGGCGCCGATTAAGCTGGGCTCGAGGGTTTCTAAGCGGGATCGCTTCACATAGAAGAGCCCGGCAGTCATGGGGCCGAGCATCCATTTGTGGGAATCGGCGCTGAGGAAGTCGACTAGTTTCGCGTCGGTAGGAAAAGCCCCGACGGTTTGGATCGCGTCTAGACAGAAAAGAATATCCTGTTTGGCGGCCAGTTCGCTGACGGCTTCGACATCGAGGCGATAGCCGCTCAAAAAGTTGTTTGAGGCGAGCGCCAGCATTCGGGTTTTCGGGCTAATCGCAGCTGCAACGAGTTCGGGAGTGATTTCCCCAACCTTTTCCGGCTTTAGGTAAACGACCTTCACCCCTTGCTCTTCCAGCTTCTTCCACGGGTAGACGTTGGCCGGGTAGTCGTCCAGGTAGGTGATGATCTCGTCCCCTTCCTGCCAGTCGATGCCATTTGCGACGAGGCTGAGCCCGAGGCTGGTCGGGCCGAGCAGAGCGATTTCGTCAGCGCCGCATTCGAGAAGGCGGGAACCGGACTCGCGGACGCGGTCCATCTGCTTGAGAAGCACCCGGGAGTAATCGAGCTCACCGGTGGACGAGTCGATGTTGAACTGGTTCATCGCATCGACGGCCACCTGCGGCAAGGCAGTCACCGCGGCATGCGCCAGGAAGATGCGGTTGCGACAGGCTGGAAAGGTATCCCGGCGCCAGGCTTCGTCGGCTTCGACGCGTGAAAGGAGATCGCTCATTCTGCTCAGACGTGTCGGGCGCGCTCACCTTCCTCAATCAGTTCCCAAAATTGCTTGGACTGCGCGAGGGTGTCGTCGTCGCCAACCGGGAGCTTCGCTCGGAAGAGGAAATCCTGGAAGGTGTTGGCGCTGAGCACCCGGTGCACCACGATAGATGGGTGATCATCGGTGACCTCGAAGTAGATGCGGACGTCGCCAGCGCGGTAGCGGTAAAGGGTTTTACCGTCGCGATCGATCTGGCCGAAAGGCGCATCAGCGTCGTTGTCTTCGATGCCGTCCAGGTCGTCAGGGCTGACCTTGAATTCATTCAGCACCGAGAGCTGTTCCAGTGTGGACAACTGGGAAATCTCGGCAGCACTGAGTTCGTTGAAAATGATCTGGAACACGTTGTCACTGTTCCCCCGCCGCCGTTTCGAGACAACGAAAAAGTTGCGGCGTTTTTTAGGTAGAAGGTAAAAGGAGGGGCGAGGTCCCGGCCGACCATTGAGCTTATTTAAAGACTCAAACACCCAGGCTTCGAGAATCGACAAACACGCTCGCCATGCCGGCGGCGTTAGCAGCGTCGATACCGGCCTGGCCGTCTTCAAAAACGAGACAGTCTTCCGGCGGCACTCCCATTTTTTCGGCAGCGAGAAGAAACATGTCAGGAGCAGGTTTGCCATGTTCGACGAGAGCCGGAGTGATGATGATATCAAATAGATCGCGAAGGCCCGTGGCTTCGAGTGAAGGCTCGACGAGCGAGAGATCACTGCCTGATGCCACTGAAATCTTTCTGCCCTCGGCGTGGAGTTTGTGGGCCAATTCGCCGACGCCAGGTACGGGCTTCAGCTTGCCGACGTGTTCGGCATACCATTCGGCCTTGTATTCGTGAACGGCATCAGGACAGATGGCAGCGTCGTAGCGCTCGTTTAGCTTTGTCACCGTGACACGATCAGGGACGCCGGCCGCAGCATAGAATTCGTCTTCCTCCCAGACCCAGGGCGCCTTATTGTGAACAAAGCTCGCGGTCCACGCCTTGTAGTGCAGCGGCATTGAGTGCACCAAAGTGCCGTCACAATCAAAAATGTAACCGGCGAATTCGCGATCGGGCAGGTCGATTGTCATGATCCCGAACCTGCCGACTTCGCTTGACAACGCAACCAACCTTTTTGATCGATGGCATGAAACCCGTGTCAATCAGGACTCTGCAGGAGCCGCTTCCTAGGTCTCTTTGACGGAGGATTCTGCGGGGAGAGCGTCGACGACTGCGCCGTCGGTGGAGCCGGCTTTGAAGAATTTCTTAAACATCCGGCGCGGGAAACTCTTGCCGGCTTCTTCGGCTTCGATTTCGCCGAGAGCGGCATCTTTGGCTTTCTCCCAGGCCTGGGCAAAGCCGGGGGCATGCAAGACCATGGACTTCTCGGCGCGAACATAGATTTCCAATTCACGTTCCAGTGATTGAATGCTGTCCTGAGCGCGACCTGAGTTGATCTTGAGGCGCAGGTTCTCGTTTTCCTCTCTAAGGCCGTCGATCTTCTTTTTCATCTCAGCCATGTTTTCGGCTTCGATCTCCAGTTTGTCGGAAAGGTGAGCCTTAAGACGCTTGTGCTCGCGCTTGGTCGTGAAATGAGAGGATAGCGAAAGGAAGTAAAGAACTGCGATCAGGACACAGCCCCAAAAGAAAGGATTCGTAACGAGAGTCTTGAGTGTTTCCATCTGTGGAAACTATAAGGGAGGCTTTCATAACCGTAAACCCGGGATATGGGAACGAATTTGAAATTTTCCCCTTGCGAAATTTATTTCATAGATTTCTGTAAAGACAGAAATAAGGAAAATGATAGGGTTGCCTCCATTCGCTCAAAATTTCATCCTACACTGGGGAGAGATGGGCACGAAGTGGGGCATCAATCGGACAGTAGCGCAAATTCATGCGCTGCTTTTTATCTCTGAAGAGCCTCTCAATGCCGAAGGCATCTGCAACCGCCTTGGGGTGGCCCGCTCGAATGTGAGCAACAGCCTCAAGGAACTTCAGAACTGGGGTATTGTGAACGTGGTGCATCTTCCCGGCGATCGAAGGGATCACTTTGAAAGTGTGAAGGACGTTTACGAGTTGTTCCGTATCATCGCCACGGAGCGCAAGCGTCGGGAGATTGACCCGACATTGCGGAACCTTCGCAAGAGCGCCGACGAGGCAGGGGAACCGAATAACCCTGCCGATGCATATGCGAAGGGCCAACTCGAAGATCTGCTCGGGTTCTTTGAGATGATCAGCGACTTTTACGAGAAGATGGACCGGATGCCGACAAAGTCCGCTGTGAAGATATTTCGAATGGGCGACAAGATCGCCAAAACCCTGGGCGTCATTACCAAATAGAACCCCTCTTTAAATTTTCCCCTAAATTACTCTTTTAACAAAAATGAAGAAGCCACGAACCGAAGCTTCAGCAAAAGCCTTACGGGGAACCCTGTTCTATGACGGCACCTGTGGACTTTGCGTTGGGAGCGTGAATCGTCTCCGACCCCATTTCGGCCGGCTTGGTGTAGCGTCTGAACCCTTTTCCAACGGGGCAGCTGAGTTTGAAATGAAACTGCGATGGGAAGATGGTAGTCTTCGCGGCGGAGGTGACGTGATCTTTTTTCTCGCCCGACGTATGTGGTGGTCGGCTCCGCTGGGCTGTCTGGGGTGGGTTCCGGGATGCCGCTGGCTGGTCGGAAAGTTATACGACGTGGTAGCCAGCAGGCGCCGCTTTCTCGGTGACGGCGCTTGTCAGATATAGCCTGAACGGCATTTACATCATGAAGGAAAGGGAGAAGAAAAGAATCGTAATTGCCGGCGGTAGCGGCTTCCTCGGGATGCACCTTGCCGGGACGTTGGTGCGACGCGGTTATGACGTGGTTGTCTTGACGCGAAATCCTGATCGCTACGCGGGACGTGGTCGGGCACTGCTGTGGGATGGACGCACTGTGGCGGATCACTGGGTGCGGGAACTCGAGGGCGCCCATGCCGTCGTCAACCTCACTGGCAAACGTGTGAACTGCCGCATGACCAAAGCCAATCGCGCCCGGATCAAGCGCAGCCGAGTCGATTCTGTTCGTGTGCTAGGCGATGCATTGAGAAAGGTCTATCACGTTCCTAAGGTGTGGGTTCAGGGGAGCAGCCTTGCGATCTACGGTGACGCCGGAAACCGCGTGTGTGACGAGGCAGCTTTCATTCCTAACGAATACCCTACCGATGTTTGCCTCGCGTGGGAGGAAGCGCTTGGGAGCGCGATCCGCCCCGAGATGAGATGGAGCGTCTTGAGAATAGGCTTTGTGTTAGGTTCTGATGGCGGCGCTTTGCCGGCGCTGGCCAACCTTGCCCGAATTGGGTTTGGAGGCGCGATCGGTCGAGGCAGCCAGTGGGTCAGCTGGATTCACATCAAGGACATGATGCGCCTCTTTGTCGAGGCGATCGAGAACCCGGCAGTGCATGGAATTTACAATGCAACCGGCCTGCAGCCGGTCCCTAATCACGAGTTCATGGAAACGCTGCGTGATACACTTGGTCTACCCGTGGGACTTCCAACGCCAACCTGGATGATGAAAGCCGCTGCGCCGGTGATTGGGGCTGATCCTGATCTCGCATTGAACGGTCGTCGTGGCTTACCTGTCCGAATCAATGGACTCGGATTCACCTTTCGCTTTCACGAACTGGCCGATGCCTTGGAGGACCTCTTGATGCCAACCGTTGCAGCGAGGCCGAAACTTCGGAAGGAGTTGGCGGCATGAAGGGAAGAAATGCTCTCGATCCTCGGCGGAACCTGAGTACTGCCTGGACAAAGAGCTTGCCGTTGGCGTTGCTAATTCCCGTCGCGATCTGGGTGCTGATGATGATCGGTGCGGTGCTGATCGACAAGAGTGAATTGGGGGGCGCCTTCGCGTTCTTATTTATCTACATTTTCTACTCAGTTCCGATCCACCTAATCTTGTGAGCTTTGGTGGGATTGCTGATCTTTATCTGCGGAGGAAAGGAAAAGGGACGATAGCTCTGGAGGTGGCCGTTTGCTCTGGCCCGTGATCCGGTGGCCGGAATTGTCCTTTCGCTAGTGGTCGCCTCTTTCATTCACGGCCGGGATACCTTTCTCCCTGAGGTGGTGAGCTGGATGATCGTCCTTGGCGTCTACGGATTGATTTCGGTTTTTTCGGCTAGTAGGCAGCACCCCTGAAAAACTCAAAACTTATCAATCCATTTCTTGTAGAGACAAGTCTGCTCGATCCACCGGGGAGGGCTTGACGAAAACTTTGAGGCTGGTGATTGGGCATCACGCTCACGGTGTGATGGGTTTTCAGATAGGCCGACCTGATCGAGCCTGCAGCAATACCGAGATCCAAGGGAATTAATCGTTTTCGGGATTTGATTAAATTCGACTCATCGCAATTCGACAGTCTATTCATTTGCATGGGTGCTAATTCTGCTGATAGATGCCGCAATGGAAGACAACCCTTTTCGAGAGGCCGATCTTAGTCTGCGCAATCACCCGGAGCCCTGCATTGTCGTGATTTTCGGCGCCACCGGCGATTTGACACACCGTAAACTGATTCCGGCTCTGTATAATCTCGCCGCTGACGGCGACCTGCCGGCGGGCTTGCGAGTCGTCGGCTTCGCCCGTCGCGAAAAGTCCGATGACGTCTTCCGTGAAGGCCTTGAAGAGTTGAACAAGGAGGTTTCCCGCCAGGGTCATGACGAAGACCTTTGGAAGCAGTTTTCCCAGAGTATCAACTACCACCAGAGCACCTTCACTGATGAAGAAGGCTATGCGGAGCTCAAGAAAAAGCTCGATGCCATGGAAAAGGACGGTGCCAGCCCGAACCGGCTGTATTATCTCGCTTCGGCGCCCGAGTTCTTTGACGACATTCTGCTCAACCTCAAGAAAGCCAGTCTTAACGAGTCAGACACCGGATGGTGCCGCGCCGTGGTGGAGAAGCCTTTCGGCACCGATCTCGCCACCGCCCAGCACCTCAACGAAGTGGTGAACGAGGTGTTCCCAGAGAAAGAAACTTACCGAATTGATCACTACCTCGGGAAAGAGACGGCGCAGAACATCATGGTATTGCGCTTCGCGAACCATCTTTTCGAGGTGCTATGGAACAACCGTTTTATCGATCATGTCCAGATCACCTGTGCCGAGCATCTCGGCATGGAAGGTGGACGCGGCGGTTACTACGATAAGTCGGGCGCCATGCGCGACATGATTCAAAACCACTTGCTCCAGCTGCTTAGTCTCATCGCGATGGAGCCGCCATCAGACCTGTCTGCCGACGGAGTGCGTGATGAAAAGGTAAAAGTGCTCAAGTCGCTTCGTCATTTTGATAGCCCGGATGATGTCGCCAAGAGCGTGGTCCGCGCGCAATACACCGCAGGCACGGTGAATGGCGAAGAGGTGGTCGGTTACCGCCGTGAAGACCGCATCAATCCAGGTTCCATGACCGAGAGTTACGTTGGCATGAAGATCATGATCGACAACTGGCGCTGGGAAGGCGTTCCTTTCTACGTCCGCATGGGCAAGCGCCTGCCGAAGAAAGGCACTGAGATTTCGATTCACTACAAGCAGGCACCTAACGTGCTCTTCAACGCCGCTGTGGGTGCGGAAGCAATGCCGGGAAACGTACTGGTGATTCGCATTCAGCCCAACGAAGGAATTTCCCTCGGGATGCGCTCCAAGCGTCCCGGCCCGGCAGCGACGCTGCAGCCGGTGAAGATGGACTTTAACTACCAGACCAGTTTCGGCAAGAGCAGCCCGGAGGCATACGAGCGTCTCCTGCTCGATGCGATGGCCGGCGATGCCACCCTCTTTGCCCGTGCCGATGAGGTGGAAACCGCCTGGAAGTATGTCGACCAGATTGAGGACGCCTGGCACAAGTCCACCAATCCGCCCAAGATGGCCGAATACCCGGCCGGTTCTTGGGGGCCCAAAGAGGCAGACGAACTGCTCGAGCACGACGGCCACAACTGGCGAAGGCTTTAGGAGTCACGGTTCATCTGGCACAAGTCACGAGGCGAACACCCGTGACTGCTGACGTGTGACTCGTGACGGGGCGCGGGGGGTGCCTACTTGATCATCCGGAAGGTGAGGGGATAGAGGTAGTCTTCGCCATTGCTGGCGGCGACGGCGGCGATAATGGTATAGACCAGGCCGCTGATAGCTGCGGCAAAAAAGGTCACGAAACCGATTCCCACGAGCAGGGTCAGCGGGACGGAAATCACCTGAACGATGAGCACCGAGAGCTGAAAGTTGAGGGCCTCTTTGCCGGCGAGATCGACCTTGGCGAATTCATCCTTCTTCAGCAGCCAGCAAACGAGCGGCCCGACGAATGAAGGGATGCCAATGGCGCTGCAGAGCCCAGAAAGGTGAGTGATCATGGCCCAGTCCTTCTCCTGCTTGGCGGGATCGGAGGGCAGGTTTGCATAGGGATCGTCCGTCGGTGTCGGCGGGGTTTCGGGAATTTCAGGCGGATCAGGAGTCAACTCAGGAGAAGTATTCTCTTTGCTCATGAATCCCAGTTTAGGGGAATTCGCGTCGAAAAGAACCACAAGAATGCGGAAGTTTTGGAATGCGAGGACGCCGAAAAGCATTGAGGAACGCGGGGTTTCCGGTTTACTGGACGTCATGCACGAGAGCGCGCCGCTGGGGCAATTGTTACTCACTGGAGTTCCGGGAACGGAACTGGATCCCGAAACCGCCGCCTGCTTCAAGAAGCTACAGCCGGGGGGCTTCATTCTCTTCGGTCGCAACATCAAGTCACCGGAACAACTCCGGAAGTTGATCGATGACCTGCGCGACCTCAGTGACATCGAACCTTTCATTACGATCGATCAGGAAGGTGGCCGGGTGTCCCGGATTCGTCTCATCGGCAGCGAACCGCCGAACGCCCAGCAGCTGCGTGAGAAGGCCGACCTCAAGCTGATCGAAAAACACGGCAAGCTGACCGGCCAGATCCTGCGAACTTTCGGGTTTAATCTCGACCTCTGCCCGGTGCTCGATATTTCCTTCGATGACGAAGCAGATAATTCGCTGAAGGGACGATGCTACGGCGCCACGGCGGAAGAAGTGATCCAGAACGCCACGCTTTTCAATCTCGGGATGCGCAAGGAAGGTGTGCTTTCCTGCGGTAAGCATTTCCCGGGTTATGCTTCGGCCGAGGTGGACCCTCACCACGAGCTCCCCGTGATCAGTAAGACGCTGGAGGAAATGGAAGCGGATGAACTGAAACCTTTCCGCGCCCTCCTGCCTGACCTCGACAGCATCATGGCTTGTCATTCGCACTACCCGTGCTGGGATGCTGATCGTCCGCGCTGGCCCGCATCTTTGTCGAAGAACATCATTACCCAGTTCCTGCGCAACCAGCTGGGCTACGATCGCCTCGTTATGACCGATGACCTCGACATGGGTGCGGTGCTCAATGAGGTAACATTTGAAGAGACTATTCGAGCTTGCATCGAAGCGGGTAACGATCTCGCCATGATCTGCCACCGGGTCGAGCTGGTAGAAGCGGCGGCCAAGGTGATCGAGACTTTGCCTGATCCTGTCCTGCATGATGCCCTCGTCAGGATTGAGGCGGCGAAGAAGAAGATGAAGGCGCCCTACGACTGGTCAATGGAGAAGTTTCGGGAGATCGATTCCCAGATCTGGGATCTTCGTGTGGCCACCCTCGGGGAAGAGCGGGCCAAGATTCTTTCCGTGGAAGACGGCAAGCGTTCGCCGGTTGAGACGTATTAGCGGCTTTTTACAATTTTCGGGAGCCATTGGCACTTTTTGAGAGCATGGGTTGTAGCATAATGAGACTTCTCTTCCTCTCAGCTGTCGCTCTTTCTTTTTGGTGGTTATTATTCTCGTGACCTAGGTGAGCCTCGACTTCTTCCCGCCGTTGGTTTCATTTTCGAGCTGAATCCTCAGTGGTCGATTGCCCTAACTTTCCCGAGAGCGGAAGTGGCCTACGCTCCGAATCGTGACTGGCTTATCGCGGCACGAGTATTCCTAAGTGATACCGGTTGGAATATCACGGACCCGGCCGGTGGCTCCAACGACGTCGATCTCGACTACTAGAGCATGCGGGTTGGGCTGAGCTTCGAGCGCCGCCGGTCCAGTCACTGGTGGGCTTACCTCGATGCCGGCGCCCAGCGGGTCAGGAGATTTCGATCGAGGATGCTCCCTACACCTTTAAGCAGGATCTCGATTCTTCCGCCTTCGTGACGGGTGGCGTGAAGCTGCGGTTCTAAGCCGTCGTCTTAATCAAGTTTCTTGGCGCGGGCATAGTCGCCCGGATCGACCATCCGCTTAACATCATCGAGTGAAAGCTGGGTATCGTTGTAACGGGCTTTGAAAGGCGATCCCTGCGCATCGGCTGAATTCTGCACCCCGGCCGTACCGCGGCGATCTGGATTGGTCGCATAGGTTTGACCGCTTTCCCGGTAGGAGTTGGTAGTGAAGTTGTTCATCTGGTTGATGGAGTTCGCCTTCTTCCGGTTGGCGAAGAGGCGACCGGAGTCACCGTCCCGTGAATTGTTAAAATTGCCCTCGCGGGCATCGTCGTTGCTGTAGCGGGACTCCTCGTAGCCGGAATAGTCCTGTCGCTTGAGGTATTCCGGTGTGCGGAATTGTTTGGTCGCAGCTTGGTCTTTTTGGAATCGGGCTTGCTTCTTGCCGACCCTCCCGTCGACGCCTTTGGCCTTGTTGTTCGAGTAGAGATTCGGGCGATCGGCAACGAGAGTGCCGTCCTCCGCCACGGTGTAGCCTCGCTCGGCAAACTTCGAGCGAATCGCGCTTTCGTCGCTGTTGCCTTGTCCACCCCAGGCGGCGTTATCGAAACTGATGGCGCCGCGACGGACTTCGCCATAGGTCCGCTGAGTCTCGCACTGACAAAGGAAGAGCACAGGGTGAAGGGCTGCTGCAACGAGCACGATCTGACGGGGGAACGTTACCATGAGCCGGTATATTCCACCATTTCGCGGCCTTCGGCAAGAGCAGTCCGCCATTCGCGCAGGAGGATTAGCCGCCCGCTGGTGAGGTGGAGTTCGGCCGTTCGGTCTTCCCACGAGTCGAGTTTGTCCCAGTCAGCATAGAGTTTCATGAGCAGGCGAAGGTCGACAGAGAGCGATTTCCGAAAGACTTTGTGAAGGAAGGTTTCGGCTTCGTCGAACTGCTCCGTTTCGATGAGATACGAGGCAAAATCCTCGAGAAAGAGATGGTGATTCCATCGGTAGGAAGTGAGCTGATCGTGGTAGCGGCGAAAGAGGCGTCCCGCGAGATCTTTCTCCCCTAGCTGTTGGAAAAGGGCTGGCAGTTTACGACGGGACAGCAAGGTCGCAAATTCGGTCTTGAGTCCAGTCTGGCGGAAAATGTCGGACTCAGCTTCCTGCATGAAACGGGAGTGAACTTCGAGCAGACGTGCCCGGTCGCCAATGCGATGAAAGAATAGGACCTGCTGTTGCGGATAATCAGCAAAGTAGTGAGTGCCGGGCACGGCGGAGGAACTTATGAATTCGCGGGCGGCGACGATGCCGGATTCACCGAAAGCCGGCAGCGTTGAAAGAATGCGATCACGCTCGGTTCGGTCAGCGTCGGCGAGCAGCCTCAGGGCCGTTGCCTGGAGTTGGTCACGATTCCACGCGACAATCAGTTGCTGCAGCCATGCGGCCTCGACTGGCACCGGGGTTTCCGCGATCAGGTTCGCCAATTCAAAGGACGGCCCCGTGAGGTCGTTGATCCAGTTGACGAGATGCGAGGCATTGGATTCCGGAAGGCCGGCGGAGTTGACTGATGAATCGTTATAGTCAAAATCGTGGAAGATGGCTTCCCACTCATTCGGCATCTCTGAGAGTTGAATCCCCCTTTGATGGTTTGTTAGTATTAATGAAAGCGATGTGAAGAAGCGGTTACTGCGGTCGGACGTGTTCCGACGAATCGTGGTTAAGAGGGCCAGGGCCTGTTCGGTGGCACCGGCTTCACCGCTGGCGAGGGCCAGGGTCAGAGCGACGGAATGAGGCTGGCTTTCGAGGCTGTGGTGAGCCAGCGTTATGAGTGCATCAATGTCTGCGGTTTGCTCGTCCCGATATAGCCGGGCGAGTTGGGTCATCACCTCGCGTTCGAGTTCGGAATCATCGCCGTTGAGCGTGATTTCGGTGAGCCACTCCACGGCTTCCTCGGGTTGGCCTTTATCTTCAAGTAGCTTTGCCCCGAGGAGACGGTGACGGTTCTCGATCTCGTCGAAGTTGCGGAGATGGGTCAGCAATCGCAGGAGCGCGTCATCGTCACCGCTTTGGCGATAGGCTGCGATAAGCGCGCGCTGGAAGGGCAGGTGAGCCTGAGTGGTGATGGGTGGAGCGCCCCGGGCTCCGGTAGGCTTTCGGCTGAGCGGGACGAGCCGGTCAATGTCCCGTGAGATCGCGAGGAACCGGGCGTGCTGTTCGGCAAGGTAATTGGATGTGATGCCGGGAGGCGGGTTGTATTCGCGTGTCCCGAGCCGGTGAATAACATCGAGTGCTGGCTCAGGGTCGAGAGCGGTTTCGCTGGCATCAAAGAGGCCCTGCATGGGGGCATAGTTCTTTCCGCGTCGGCGAACTTCGGCCTGGTAGACTTGGACGGCTTCTCGATGAAAGCCCTGGGTCTCGAGCGATTTGCCGAGCTCAAAACGGCTGTCGGGATCAACCAGCTGATTTTCGATGGTGAGCGCGAGCGCAGTCCGTTCCGGGGCGCTGAGCCATTCGAGCGGGAGGGTCTTACACCCGATTTCGAACTGCTCGAACTGGGCGATGGCGGAGTCGTTGACTGGAAGCGCAAGAGCATCGCCACTGATGGCATCGGCAAAGGGCAAGCCGTGCTTGAGGTCTTGGGGAATCCGCGCTGAATAGTAACGCAGCAGTTGATTCATTCTCTGCCAGCTCTGGATCTGGACGTAGCGAACCCGGTCGGGATCGGGATCACGCGGACGGATGAAGTCGATCTGGCGGGAAGTCACTTCTCTGACCGTTTTGATAGCGTCATTGTAGCGTTGTCCGGCGATCTGGATGAGAAGCTTTTTCTCGTCTTTGTTGCTCTGGCTGGCGGAATCAGCGGCTTCTGCTTCGCGGAGCAAGCGATTGATCAGTTTCTCTCGCGGGACATCAGAGTCCATCAACGAAAGCCGCTCAGTCAGGGCAGAGAGGAAGAGGTCGCGTGAACGAATGCTGTCACCGGGCTCCATGGCATCAAGGGCCCGGTCGAGGGCCTGGATCTGGGTTCGTTTGCGACCGGTTTTCCCTGCGATCTGCGAAAGTGAAAAGAGAAAGCTGACATCAGGATCTTCCATCGTCTCAGCAGCCAGAGATCCGATTTCGAAAGCCTCATCAATGAAACCCAATTCCCGAAGTTCGGCGAAAAGGTAGGCGCCAAATTTTTCGAGGTAGGGCATTTCGGAAATGACCCGGTAGATGAAATCGCGAGAAACCCCGGCGTCGACAACAGGATTCGTCAATAGAACGAGCGCGGCCATCGAGAGGCAGGCGGCGCGGTCGTGTCTCCCCATTCGAGCCTCAGGATCGTTGATCCAAGCGTGAATGGCATCAACATCGCCGGCAAGCAGTCGGGCGAAGGCTCCCTCGAAAAGGTTGATGAAAGAGTCGGATTCAGGCATCGACTGGAGCAAGGCACCGTAGCGGGCGTGGGCCTCGTCGTTGCCGGCGAGGTAGCGATAGGCCCAGAGCTTTTCAACGTCGGGACGGTCGCTTTGCTCCCAGCGAGCCAGCCATGCGTCCGTCTGTCCGGTCAGGCCTGACAAAGCAGCGGCCTCTTCGATGGCCCGGATGCGAAGCCAGAGCGGTTTGGCCGGCAGGTATTGATATTCGCGGTGATTGGCGAGCAGGGCTTCGGCGATTTCATCCTGCATGCTGCCACCGAGGTAAGGGAAATCTTCGACTATGAGGACAAAGGAATGAAGCTCGTTGCCGGAGTCAGTCTTGGCGTCGTCGTCGAGCCGGGCGACACGGATGAGCGGTCGGGCAAAGTGGTTGAAGCTCCCCGGGTAAACGACTTTGGGGGTGTTCTCGATCACATGAAGGAAATTGGCAAGCGCTTCGGAGTAATAGCCCCGTTCACTCTGGATCAAGGCGAGGCGGAAGCGAGCCTGTAGGTCCCAATCACGAAGTTGAACAATCCTTGCGAGCACACGTTGGGCGTCGGCGCGCAGACCGTCCTGCTTGTAGTGAACGGCCAGTTCTGAAAGAAATTCGGGGTCACGCCCAAATCGACTCTCGAGACTTCGGCGGAGGAGGTTCGCTTCGTCGAGGCGAAGGTCTTTTTCCAGCATGGTGAGAAGCGTCTGCCAGTTCTCAACTTGGTCGCCCTCGCCGCGGGCAAGGAGTTGGCGCCGGTAATAGATAGCCGACTTGAGATCACCCAGTTCGTCGGCGATAGCGCTGAGTTCACCGAGGAGGCCCTCATTTTGCTCGGACATGTAATAGGCTTTCTTGAGCGAGGCAAAAGCGCCCGCGGTATCGCCGTTTGCCTGCTGAACCCGGGCAAGTGCTTCGGGGTAAAACCGGTCGAAAGGATGTTGCTGTGTCAGGGCCTGGAAACGTTCCAGCATCCGGTCGAGGAGAAAGTGGGTCCGTGCCAGGTTGAGCTGGTTGTCGAGAAGTTTGCGACGCTGGATGATGTCGGACTCGCGCTCGAGCAGTTCGAGCTCAGCATCGAGGGCTTCTTCGGGGCGGCCGTTCTCGATCAGGACGGTTGAGAGTTGCTTGATAATGCGACGCTTTTCGAAGGAGTTGGCCTGGCGGTAGGCCTGTTGCCAGACTTCGATCTGCTTGCCGGAGCTGCCCTGCTTTGCATAGACCTTTGCTAGAGTGCTCAAGGTCGTGAGAGGAGCCTCGGGCTTGGCGGCGAGTCGTTTGAGCTCTCGGATCGCTTCGTCTTCGTAGCCGAGCTCGAATCGCATTGCGGCGCGGCGCTGCATGTAATAATCGGCGTTGGCGGGATCAATTTCGGCCAGCGTGGTGAGATGGTCGACCATGAGCGTGGTGCGCTCGTTGAGCTCGGCAAGGGAGAAGAGCATTAGTTCAACATCGAGGATCGGCCCGCCGGCTTCTTCCTTGGCCGAGGTGAGCTGCGCGTAGCATTCGTGATTGTCCTGTAGTTTGAAAGCCCACCAGGCAGCGCGGTAGCGGTTGGTGAGTGTCTTGGTGGTTTCTGCGGCTTTCTTGACAGTTTCGTAGAACTCGATCAGCTCTTCGGGTGGCGTTTCATCACCGGGGCGCAGGGCCTTGTTGGCAACGATGGCCATTTTGCGGTACTGCGCCAGGGTTTGGATATTCCCTCCGCTGAGTAGGCTCGGGTCCTCGATGGGTTCGGGTTCTTTGTTGAAGTGGCCCCGGAGAAGGCTGAAGAGGCGTTGATCGATTTGAGACTTTTCTTCGAGAGTTTCGAGCTTGTTCCAAACCCTGGAGAGTTGTTCGACAGAGTCTTCGATTCTTCCGCTCTCGATCAGGATGTCGGCGCGGGTTTCCTGAAGGGTGAGTTCATCAGGTGAAAGAACGATTGCTTCTTCAATGGCACTGAGAGCTTCGTCGGTGCGATCGAGGTCGCGAAGAATGTTGGTGATCTGGATGAGTCGGTTCTTCCTCTCAATTTTGTCTTGGCCGACTTTGGCCACATAATCGTTGAGCACGTCGACGGCCTGCTGGGGGCGTCCGCGCTCCGTGAGGAATCGGGCTAACTCAGTGGGAGAGACCGCTTCAATCGATTCGGCCGCTTGCTTGAGGAGGCGCTCGACGAGTCCGTCGAGGTAGTTGCTGCGGGCGAACTCGATAACAGTCGCGAGCATCTCGGCATCTGAGGGAACGGTATCGAGGTGATTGCTGAGAATAGTCTCTGCCGCCATGTGGTCCTCTGAATTCAGGGCGATCTCGGCACGGAGGATAATAAGGTGGAGTGGAGGTCGGGCGGACTCTTTGATGATACCGTCGAGCATGGCGGCGGCTTCGTCGAAGCGGTCGTTGCGGAGCTGCGTGCGAGCCAGCTCAAGCCGGTAGTCAATGTTATTGGGCAGGCTCTCGACGAGACGGTAGAGGGCTTGCTCCTGCTTCACCGGTTCTGCCGTTAGACCGTAGAATGTCGCCAGATCATGGAGGGATTTTTCGGTGGGGTTTTCTTCGCTCACCACTTCGGTGAGTGAATTTTCTAGTTCGGTGAGGCGGTCGAATTGTTCGTGCAACTGGACAACGCGACTGAATAGGAGGACATAATCGCGACTTTTGAAGTGGAGTAGTTCGAGAGCCTTTCGACCGGACTCAGCGGCACCTTGGAAGTTGCTGATGAATTCGTAGATGCGATTGAGCTCGTTGAGGGCATTGATCTGCTGCCTCGGATCGCCGGATTCGGAAAGTTCGGTTAGGACACTGATGGCGGTTTCAGTTTCTCCAGATTCGAGAAGCAGGGAGACAATCTCAGTTCGAAGAGCAGGTTTGTCAGGGTAAGCGCTGAGCAGTTCCTTCCAGATGCCGATGGCGGTATCGAGTTGTCCGAGTTGCTGATTAAGGGTCGCTTTTCTCAGGCGAATGGCGAGCCCCTCTTCGCTGTCAGCGGGGAGTTTTTCGATGAGGCGGTTATAGAGAGATAGGGCCTTGCTGGATCTTTTCTGAAGGTCGGCAATTTCAGCGAGTGCGAGCAGAGCTGGAATATTGTCTGGTTCGTGATCGGTGACTCGGTTGTAAGCCGCGCGGGCAGCGTCGACGTTGTCGCTTTTGCGAAGGAGGTGCGCGTGGATCAGGACGGCTACCGCTGTTGCGTTCCCGGGATTGGAGGCCGATTCGAAGTAGTTCAGTAAAAGCTCCGTCTGGCTCTTTTTTTCATAGAGATTCCAGAGCAGGTCGAGGACGTTACCATATTCGGGATTTTTCTCGAGTAGGCGAATGTAATGGTTGGCCAGCTTGGTGTCGGCCTGGGTCCACGGAGAAGCGGCGACGGCTTCCTCAGTAGGTTCGTCCTGGGCGTGCGACAAAATAGAAATAACGCCGATCGCCAGGGTTAGCGCGGTGACCTGAATGAGTTGACTGGGGGTTTTCGTCTTCAATAGTCAACGAGGGGAAGAAGGCCGCTTTCAAACAGATGTTACGGTAGGCGTGGCCGTTTCTTCCGTCAATTCCTGCCCCGCCCGTGAACGGGCCTCTGTCATGAAACTCCCACTCTATCAAATCGACGCATTCGCTTCGAAGGTCTTCACCGGGAATCCGGCAGCTGTAGTTCCTCTTGGTGAGTGGCTTCCGGATGAAACGATGCAGGCCATCGCGATGGAAAATCAACTCTCCGAAACGGCGTTCATGATCCCCGGGGAGGAGAAAGTGGCGCTTCGTTGGTTCACCCCGGAGATCGAAGTCGACCTTTGCGGTCACGCTACGCTGGCCTCTGCGCACGTGTTGTTTTCGGAGCTGGGTTGGGATGGCGATTCCGTGGTCTTCAGTTCGCGTAGCGGCGATCTCACTGTGCTGAGCCTCGGCTCGCAGCTGGAAATGGAGTTACCCTCTGATGAACTGAATCCGGCTGAGCCTGAAAAGGATCGGGTCAGCGCTGCCTTGGATTGCCGGCTTTTGGAACTCTGGCAGGGGCGCGATGACTACATGGCTGTTGTTGAGGACGAATCCGTCGTCCGCGGGTTGAAACCTGATATACGCGCGGTCTTGGATCTCCCGGTCCGTGGCATCCTTGTGACGGCGCCCGGCGAAGCGGTGGAATTCGTGTCCCGCTGCTTCTTTCCCGCGGCCGGGATCGATGAGGATCCGGTGACGGGGTCCGCCCACGCGACAATGGCGCCCTACTGGTCCGAAAAGCTCGGGCGCGGAGTTCTTACTGCCCACCAGGTTTCCGCCAGGTGTGGCGAGGTGATTTGTGAACCCGATGGAGATCGCGTGAAACTGCGGGGCCAGGCGTTGACCTATCTGCGTGGCGAGATCAAGATCTAACAGCTTGGATAGAGCAACTGAATCCTGTTGAATCAGGCTGCCGGGCACAAAAAAGGCGCGGAGCGAGCCGCACCTTTCCATCAAATGCTGTGAAGCTCGCGATTACTTCGCGAGGTAAGCCACGGTGCTCTCGTGATTTGCTTCCATGGCATCGGCGCCTTTTCCCGGTCCATCGGGCAGAGTTCGCCGTTTTCTTCGAACTGCTGGAGCGCGTCGACCATTCGGATGGCTTCCTTGATGGAACGGCCAAGCGGCAGGTTGTTGACGAGCTGGTGCTGGACGATGCCTTCCTTGTCTATTAGGAAGAGACCGCGGTAGGCGATGAGCTCGCCCTCGACCATGAGGTCGCCGTATGCGTCGAAACCGTATTCGCCTGCGAGCACGTTGTAGTCGGCAGAGATGGTTTTGTTGGTGACTGCGACGAGGGGAGAAGTCACACCCTCGATGCCGCCCTCGTCACAGGGCACCTTGAGCCAACCCCAGTGAGACATCTCGGTGTCAGTGGAGACGCCGATCACAGCCACATCGTGGCTTTCGAACTCAGCGAGGTCGTCCTGGAAAGCGTGAAGCTCAGTTGGGCAGACAAAAGTGAGATCCTTCGGGTAGAAGAAAAGAACGACGTATTTGGAGCCTTTGAACTGGTCGAGAGAGAAATCTTCGACGATCTGGCCGTTGACTACGGGGCTGGCATTAAAAGACGGGGCAGGTTTTCCTACAATTACTGGAATCATGTGCCACATAGTGGGTTCAAAGATGAGGTGGCAAGGTGGTCCTATCCTATGTTGAGTCGCCACCGGATCCGGACAGAATCCGGACTCAAGCCGGCCTGAGAAAAGGGATTTTAGGAAAAAATTTGACCGGAGGTTGTAATGAAGGTTAGTTGGGGACGTCTAAAGTTGACAAATCCTATCAAGAATAGGTAGTTTAGAATGAGCGTACAAACACTCAAAACCACCGTCAATCTGGCGGCCGAAGCCAAGAAACTCGAGACCTTGAAACCGCAGGAGCGGATTCAGTGGGCCGTGGATCATTGGGGCGACAAGGTCGGCCTGACCTCCAGCTTCGGGGCCCAGTCCGCTGTCCTGTTGCACATGGTGACGCAGGTGAAGCCCGATATTCCGGTGATCGTGGTCGATACCGGCTACCTTTTTGAGGAGACCTACCATTTTATTGATTCGCTAACTGAGCGCCTCAATCTGAACCTCAAGGTGTTCCAGAACCCAGTGTCCACCGCTTTCCAGGAGGCGCGCTACGGCAAGCTCTGGGAGAAAGGTGTCGAAGGCATCGAGAAGTACAACCAGATGAATAAGGTCGGGCCGATGCGCCGAGCGCTTGATGAGCTCGGTCTGGAAGCTTCCATTGCCGGGATTCGTCGACAGCAGAGCAGCACTCGTGAGGCCGCTCCGGTTCTCGCGGAGCAACGTGGGCGCTTCAAGGTTCATCCCATTGTCGACTGGAATGACATGGATGTCGGCCACTACCTGACTGAAAACGACCTGCCTTACCATCCGCTTTGGAATGAAGGCTATGTTTCGATTGGAGACTGGCACACGTCGGCCAAGCTGACCGACGGCATGAGTGAAGAGGAAACCCGCTTCTATGGTTTGAAGCGCGAGTGTGGCCTTCACGAGGACATGGACTTCGTCATCTAATCGCTCACTTTTCCTGCGACTGATCTCATGGGCTCAAACCTTGACCATATCTATCCTGTCTTCGATAAGATGCTCCCTCGTGAAGCGAAGGAGGAACTACTCGGACAACGTGGCGCCGTCATCTGGATGTATGGCCTGAGCGGTTCCGGTAAAAGCACGCTGGCAAATCTGCTCGAACGATGCCTTCACGAGCAGGGCAAGATGGTCAAGGTGCTCGACGGCGACAATGTGCGCTCCGGGCTCAACAGCAATCTCGGTTTCTCCGACGAAGACCGCCTCGAAAATATCCGCCGTGTCGCGGAAGTGGCCAAGCTCTTTGCCGACAGCGGTATCGTGACAGTGACATCCTTTATCACCCCTAACAATGAGCTGCGCGATATCGCTCGCGAAGTCATTGGTGATGATGATCTCCTCGAAGTGTATGTGAAAGCCTCCTTCGAAACCTGCGCCGAACGCGACCCGAAAGGTCTCTATGCCAGGGTCAAAGCCGGCGAGGTGAAGCAGTTCACCGGGAAGGACTCGGCCTTCGAAGAGCCAAGCCGTCCCGACCTCATTATCGACACCGAAACTCTCAGTGAAGACGACGCGCTCGAACAACTTTTCTCAGCTGTGCTCGCAATGATTGACCAAAAAATCGGGTGATTCATCCCTTTAAATACATCATGGAACAGGAAAGAAACTCGTACCGAGTCAACCACCTCGCTCAGCTGGAATCTGAGGCGATCTTCATTCTTCGCGAAACCGCAGCCCAGTTCGAAAAGCCGGCCCTGCTGTTTTCCGGCGGCAAAGATTCGATCGTCATGGCTCACCTCGCCCGCAAGGCCTTTCACCCGGCCCGCATTCCCTTCCCGCTTGTCCATGTCGACACCGGCCACAACTTCGACGAGACGATCCAGTATCGTGACGACTACGTTGCCGAGCTGCGTGCTGAACTCGTTGTCGGTCTCGTCCAGGAATCCATTGACCAGGGCCGCGTCCAGGAAGAGAAGGGGGCCTTCGCGAGCCGCAACGCGCTCCAGACCGTGACCCTGCTCGACACCATCGAAGAAAATCAATACGACGCCTGCCTCGGTGGTGGCCGTCGCGACGAAGAGAAAGCCCGCGCCAAGGAGCGTTTCTTCTCGCACCGTGATGACTTCGGTCAGTGGAATCCGAAGAACCAGCGCCCCGAGCTCTGGAATATCTTCAACGGCCGCAAGCACCACGGTGAACACTTCCGCGTATTCCCGCTCTCCAACTGGACTGAGATGGATGTGTGGCAATACATCAAGGCCGAGAACATTCCGCTCCCGAGCCTCTACTTTTCTCATAAGCGAGACGTGGTTCACCGCAACGGTTCCATGCTCGCGATCAGCGACGTGGTTGTTCCCCAGGAAGGCGAAGAAATCGAGAAGGACGTGACGGTTCGTTTCCGTACTATCGGTGACATGACCTGCACCGGTGCTGTTTATTCCGACGCTTCCGACATGGATGCCATCATCCAGGAAGTCGCAACGGCACGCCAGACCGAGCGCGGCACCCGTGCCGACGACAAGCGCTCCGAGACTGCCATGGAAGACCGCAAGAAGGAGGGCTATTTCTAAATCGATACCCGAACCCTTTAGAAACTAACATTTTACTACTTTTTTGATATGTCACACACTGACGTTCCATACGACGAAGGGTATCTTGACATGGACCTACTGCGTTTCACGACAGCCGGTAGCGTTGACGACGGTAAATCCACTCTGATCGGCCGCCTGCTCTACGACTCCAAGAACACTTTCGAGGATCAGATTGAAGCGGTGGAAGCCACTTCCAAGAAGCGCGGCGATGAAAACGTGAACCTCGCGCTGCTAACCGACGGTCTTCGTGCCGAGCGCGAGCAGGGTATTACCATCGACGTGGCCTATCGCTATTTTGCGACGCCAAAGCGGAAGTTCATAATCGCGGATACGCCCGGACACATCCAGTACACCCGCAACATGGTGACGGGTGCCTCCACGGCCAATCTCGCTATCATCCTCGTCGACGCACGTACCGGGGTGATCGAGCAGACCTGCCGTCACGCTTTTATCGCGAACCTGCTTCGCATCCGTCACGTCATCCTCGCGGTGAATAAGATGGACCTTGTCGACTACGACCAGGAGAAGTTTGACACCATCGTGGACGATTTTAGGAAGTTCGCCTCGCGCCTCGACAATCTCGTCGACATGACCGCGATTCCGATCTCGGCGCTTCACGGCGATAACGTGGTTGATAAGTCTGACACGATGCCATGGTACGAGGGGCCGACTATGCTTTACCAGCTTGAGAACGTTTACATCGGTTCCGACCAGAACCACGTCGATGCTCGTTTGCCGGTGCAGTGGGTGATTCGTCCTCACTCTGACGAACACCATGACTTCCGCGGTTATGCGGGTCGTGTTGCCGGTGGGGTCTTCAAGCCGGGCGACGATGTCGTGGTTCAGCCTTCAGGCTTCACCACCAAGATCAAGTCGATCGAGACGCTCGACGGCCCAGTGGAGGAGGCGTTCGCGCCGCTTTCCTGCACCGTGACACTCGAGGACGAAATCGATATCAGCCGCGGTGATATGATCGCCAAGCCGAATAATCCTCCGGAAAAAGGCCAGGAAGTCGAAGCCATGATCTGCTGGTTCTCCGAGAGCACTCAGCTTCAGCCGCGTGGTAAGTACTACCTGCGCCACACCACCAAGGAGGTCAAAGCGATTGTTCAGGAAGTTCGCTACAAGGTGAACATCAATACCTTGCGCAAGATCGAGGACGACAAGAATTTCGGCCTCAATGAAATCGGCCGCGTCAGCCTTCGGACTTCGGCTCCACTGCACTACGACTCTTATCGTCGCAACCGCCAGACTGGAAGCTTCGTCCTCGTCGACGCCCAGACCAATGAAACGGTTGCAGCGGGTATGATTGTGTGAGCGCAGCAGCGGGGTGTCTCACAGGTATCCCGTTGACAGCTAAGCGGATTGCGCTTTAGATACCGGCCCTCCTACTTCGGGGGGTATTTCGGCGAGGTAGCCAAGTGGTAAGGCCGGGCTCTGCAAAAGCTCTATCGCGGGTTCGATTCCCGCCCTCGCCTTTCTGATCCCGCGGCCGCGGGATGCTCAGTTTTCCCCGGTGGGAAGCGAAGGATTCACTGGCGCAGGCAGATCGTGCACCCAGTGCAGGAGAATTCCCGCTTCCACAAATTAGGTGACACGATCGAGCCTCGACAGATTTCAGATACTGGGGCAGAGTATCACCATGAAAAAATCACTGTTGTTACTCGGTGTTCTAGCCTCACTGCCGCTTGTAGCGAAGGGGGACATGCGAATTCCTTCATCAGTCTATACGATGGAAGAAATTGAGGAAGCCAAGGCAGAGGCGCTTGAAGAAGAGGAGCCATTGATTTTTGTCTACACGGATCCGGGGACATCGTGAGGCCCTTGTATTGCTACCAGTTCGGCAGCATTTAAAGAGTTTCGAAGCGCAGGCGTAGTGGTCTTTGCCAACAGTAAAACCGATTACCAGGATCTGCCTGCGGGAGCCAAAGCCGCCCAGAAGCAATCAGGTAATACGATTCCCATGGTGTTCGTCACTACGGCAGACGGTTCTGAGAGTATCCGCGGCATCTCTTACGACAAGTTGAAGAATGATATTCGTGATGTGGACCGAGAGTTGCGCAAACATCTTGAGACGGTCGATGTGATCGGATCATCCAGTGGGGAAACGGAAGTCGCTGATGCTGCCGAGACGTCGGATGCGATGCTTTCCGAGGCCCGCGCCTGGACCAACTCGGATGGCAAAACTATTACCGCAGCAGTGAAGGCCGTGAATGATACCAGCGTCACCTTTGTCATTAACGGCAACGAAGTGCCTTATCCCCTGGCAAACCTTTCCGCAGACAGCCGCATGGCGCTGAAGGAGTTGGTGAACCAGTAAGCGAGTACTCTCGAAATAAGAGCAAGTGATTCTGACGCTGTGTCACGATTGCTTGCTCTTTTTCTTTTGCGACTGCATGACTTGGTGATTTTCTAATCGGCTCGAGGATTTTTTGAATGGCGGCTGCCCGTTCCCGCCTGTCTCTCCCGGCCATGGTGATGCGATGCTTTCTGGACACCCCTTGCCGCCCGGGGCACATTACCTGCCATGAAGAGGATACTCCTGGCGCTTTGTTTAATCGGGTTGCTGCTTTTCGCCTTCCATGCCGGCAGAGGGATTCCTTCCTTTGTCTTCAACATGGACGCGTTGGAGGAGGCCAAGGCGGAAGCGCTCGCGAAGGGGGAACCCCTGATCTTTGTTTACACGGACCCAGGGTCAACGTGACACGCCTGCAGAGCTGCCGGTCTGGCCGCTCTTAGGACTTTTCGGAATTCCGGTGTCGTGTTGTTGGCCGACATCATGACGGATTCTGAAGCTCTGCCGGAAGGAGCCGAAGCCGCTCTGAAAGTATCAGGAACGGAGATTCCGATGGTGTTGGTGACCACGGCAGACGGGGCCAAGAGCATTCGGGGCATTTCTGCCGGGATCTTGAAAGACGGGATTGGCAAGGCCGAACGGGAGCTTCGAGGGTACCTCGAAACCGTGGATGTGGTTGGATCCGAAGGTTGAAGAAAGCTGGAAAATGGAACGGTGTCGGCCGTTCTCCCGGGCAACCCGTCAGGACTCTTCTTTCTCCTTATTTTGCTGCTGCTCCTTTTTTCTGCGTTCTTTCTCCGCGCGCTGTGCCGCGCGCTTGGCTTCGGCGATTTGGAGAAGCTGTTTGCGCTGGCCGGCCCGTTGCCGGGTGAGCTCTTTCATGTCGGGAAACTTGCTCCCGGGCACCGCGTTGATCGTGAGGTAGGCTTGCTCCTCGAGAACTCTTCGGTTGGCACCTTCGACTTCAAAATTGATCTCAACCTGGTGGACGGGCTGGATGTCAGGAATGACGAGGTGAACGGACTTTCCATCGTCGCTGAGAATAACCTTCTTGATTCGAATTTCGTCTTCGTCTTCTTCGAGCGGATTCTTGAGTGAGTAGTAGGCCGAACCGTAGTTGCGGGTCCATGCGTAGTTCCACTGCATGAGCTCGTAACTTTCCGGGTCGGTGGCGGACTCTTCGTCGAGGACGAAGTTGAAGTCGAGGGTGATGCCATCCTTTTTCACCGTCACGTTGGTGAGGAGTGGCGAGTCAGTGCCGGTGTAACGAAAGCGTGAGATGCCTCCCTGGGTGAGGCCCTTGCGCCCGCCACCGTTCCATCCATTGAGACCGGTGGTGTAGACCTGGCCGTCGACCGGATTGACGACCGCGCGGTGGATGCCGGTGGCGTCGTCGATGTCGATTTTCACGACTGCCGCCTGGTCAACGCCATCGACTTCCTGGAGCATCATGTAGTAAAGCCAGCCTTTGCCGAAGCTGGTGTGAAGCAGTTTTCCGGAAAGAGGTCCCCAGCGTTCGTCATCAATCCAGAGCTGACCGCCGGAGGAGTTGTCGAAGTTCTGCGGCATCCAGATGATAGGCTGGTCGAAAGTATCGGGCGCGACCACTTTGGTGTGATCAATCGCCCCGCCGTCGGGGGCCCAATGCTCGGTGCGGAAGGTTTGCACGTAGCCGTAGAAACCACCGGGATTGCAGAGGCTGATCTTGGAAGCTGGCATCCAGCTGCCCTGGTTGTCGCTCACGGTGGGGCGACCGTCAGGCATCATGCCCATGCCGTTCGGCGTGCGGAATCCGGTGCAGTAGATTTCGCGGGTTTTTCCATCGGGGGAAACCTTTATGACGGAACCGGGTTCCTTGTAGCTCGTGTACTGGCCGGACTTGGCGTAGTAGAGGTTACCCTCCGAGTCCCGCTGCAGGTCAAAGTTGAAGGCGTGGAAGAATGTGGAGACATCCTCATCCGCGCTGAAGGATTCGTAGAAATCCGCCTCGCCGTCCCCGTTCAGATCGTGCAAGCGGGTGAGGCGGTCTTTGCAGGTGACATAGATGGTTTCGTCTATCACCTGGAGACCGAAAGGTTCGTACAGCCCCGCGGCGAACCGGTTCCACTCCAAGTCCTCGAGGTCGTGATCGACTCCGGCTACAATCCAGATGTCACCTCCGTGAGTGGAGACAACCATGCGCCCATCGGGGAAGAAGGCGAGCGCCGAAGTGCGGAACCACGCGTTGTAGGGATTGCCCTCGTGGTCAGGTGGCAGGTCGAGCTTATCGAGTGTGTAGGCTTCGGATTCTGACCCTAACAAACCACTGGTATGAAGAGTTTCTTTCCAGCGCCGCTCACCACCAGTGAGGCGGGTGGAAGGACTGATTGGCGCTTCGCGACCAAGTTTTCGAGAGCGAAGAAAATTCGAGAAAGAGAGTAATTCTCCTTCGCCGTTTCCGGCGTTGCGAATGACCTGGAAGACTCGTTTTTCAGTATCGGCCGGGATGGTTACCGTGAGTCGTTCCTGCTCGTCGATTGTCCATTCGAGGCCGCCGGTGTCACCCCAGGCTGTGGCGGCTAGGAAACGTCCGATCTGGTTGTCGCCATTACCGGCGGTGCCCAGCACATGGATTTCTCCTTCGCCATTGAGGGCGAATTCTTTGGCGTCGGCAGCGAATTGCCCACTGTGATCTTTGGAAGCGTTTTCCACTTTCCCGAGGCTGAGCAGCAGGGCTTCGCCCGGTCCGATTTCGAGGGTGTGTTGAACGGCAGGGAAGCCCCTGGGAGCGGCTGGCGTTTCCAGGATCTCCCGACCGTCGATACTGTAGGCGAAGGTAACGGTGTCGTTGTAGAGGTAGTGTCCGCGATAGCTCATCCACTCTTCCGGCATGGGGCCGCGAGGAAGGAGTCCCTCAGTCGGGTAGTCGAGAGTGCCCTCGTGTCCCCACGCCCAGCCTTGCAGTTCCGGGATGAGATCACCGCTTACCTCGGCTACGCCTCCACCCCGCTCACGGTGGTGCTGGGTAGCGAGCAGATCTAGGAAACCGCCGGTCCAGAGTCCAGCCTGGTCCATAGTGTGGAGGTTGTAGGAAATGGTGGCGTCAGGGCTTAGCTTGATGGTGAGCACGCTGGAAATGTCCCGGCCGAGTTGGGAGGCGAGTGCCGGCCCGAAGTCACGCTGGATGAGATCCTTTTCACTGACGACGACATTCACGGTGGGCAGTGCCTCAAGGTAGCCGTCGTTTATCTCTTCGAAGTCATCCCGCATCGGGCGCATGAAGGTTTCGCGGATGTAATGAATGACCTGGTAGCGTTCGCGATCGGTCATCCAGGTCTGTGGCCCCATGAGCCCGTTGCCCTTGCTCAGGGTCAGGAACATCGAATAGGGATCTTTGCCGAACTTCAGTTCGCCGGAGCCGAATGCGCGTGCCGTCGGCAGTGGAGCGGTCCTACCGTCGGCGCCGTGGCAGTTGGTGCACAGGTTTTTGTAAATGGTTTCCCCGGCAGCGGAGTCCTCGTCGTTAAGCGATTGTAGAATGCCCGCGTGATCGATGGAATTCGGGGATTCTTTGGCGTGGCTGGAGTCAAGAAGCGAGAGAGCTGACACGGATGTGATCAAAAAAGACCAAAGCTTCATGTGGGCAGTATGCCCGACAGCGCAAAAACACCCATCCGAAAGCTGCCACGATAAGGCCAGTGACCCGCTGCTACTATCTGTTTCCCTGGCAGGGTTTCGCCATCAAAGCCATGTGCAACAGGAGCAGTCTCTTTTCGCTGATTGAGTCGTCGAATCCCTCGTCTGAAGATATTCTCAGCATAGGTGGTAGCGCTCACGCGTCGAACGGCAGCGGATAACCGCCCGCCTCTTTCTTATGAATGTGACTCAACTTACCCTGATGCTGGCTGTTGCCATGACGGCATTACTGACCAGTTGCGCGACTTCGCGAGTGGAATACATCGATGCGCAGGTCGCTCCGGCAATTGCCAATCCGGGAACAGTCGTGGTGGCCGGCATTGTGGCGCGTGATTCCAGTTGCGTTCTGTCGCAGAGCGAGCAGGAAAAAATCCTGCACCGGCTCGAGAAAAATCTGAGCCAGAAACGGCGCAAGAAGGAGGTGATGAGTCATGTTACCTTTGAGGGTTTGGTAGGACGAACCCGTTCCGTCGGCAGTGGTTCGTCGGGATCTATTTCGTATGTTCTTACGCCGGGCCAGGTATCGAGGGCGAAAAAAATTCGGGCCCAGTTTGCGCTGGTGATCGCTGTCAAGTCCGGGGAAACTTGGTGCGATGTGGATGAGTCGTGCACCCATCATGAGGAGCCAATCTATGACAAGGAAGGTAACGTGGTGGGTTGCCGCCATTGGACGGAATACACCACGACGTCGCGGACTCATCGCTCCATGCAGGCCGACTACCTGCTTTACGATTTGTCGAACGGGAAGAAAGTCTGGGCCTGTTCCAGCAAGCACAATGAAGCCAACAGCCGTTCGGCTTGTTCGCAGTTTGGATACCCGCTTCCGCCGCCACACCCGGCTCCGCCCACGGTGGCTGATGTCATGGACAATATGTCTAACTCCGCGATGCGAAAGTTCCCGCGTCCCGGGACCCGGTTTTGATCACGCTTTCTTAAAAAGCATGCTGACCCCGACAAGGATCATGAGCACGGCGAAGACCTTGGTGAGTTGGTCATTGCTCATCTTTTTGAGCCATCCCGTGGCCAGATAAGCGGTGGCCATCGCGGCAATGGCGGTCGGCCAGAAGACATTCCATTGCACCAGACCGGCCTGGCTGAATCGGACCAGCGCCATGATGGCTGTGGGAACGATCACAGCCATGCTCGTGGCGACGGCTGATTTCTGTTCCATCCCGAGGAAGTAGATAAAGGCGGGCACCATGACAAGTCCGCCTCCGACCCCGCAAAGACCAGCGGTGACCCCTGCGAACAGTCCGATGCCAAGGGAGATGAGGATCAGTTTCATAGAAGGCTTTACGGGAGGGGGTTAGGGGGTTTGGTTTCCAGGAGTTCAGGTGGGTTTTGCCAGGATCTTGGTGACGAGCTGGTTCAGCACGAGGTGAGGTTCGAGCTGGGTGGTGACGAGTCGCTCGTTGGCTTCGAGGCAGGCTTCCAACGCGTTCTTAAGCTCAGCGACGCTGAACCTGTTGGAAGCCTGGGCGGCGAAGAAAAGCGGGTAAGCGGAAATGCCGCCGTCCTTTTTGCGTGGGAGGTGGGCGGTTTCAGATTTCGGCAGGCGGTCGATCTCACGTTGAAAACTTTGGTAGTTGCGTCCGGCGCGGATGCCGTGGCGTTCGATGAGATCGCGGGCATGGAGAAGGCTACGGACACGGGGGACGATGGCAGCGAGCAGAATGCCGACGGGTTTCTCGCCGCTGCGGAGTTGCTTGTCGATCAGGCTGAGCGTTTTGGGCAGGTCTTTTTTGGCGATCGCGTCGCCGATTTCGAAGATCACGCCGGTGTGGCTTGCAGATACAATTTCGGAAATGTCTTTCTCCGTGGCTGGCCGACCGCCGACGAAAAGAGAGAGCTTCTGAAGCTCGCTGTCGAGCACACGCGTTTCGGCGCCCACCATCAGAACGAAGCGTTCCATCGCCTGCCCTTTGAAACTGAGCCCGAGCGCGTCAGCCTTGCTGGAAACCTGGCCCATCACTTTGGTTTCCCAACCAGCTTTGGAGACGTCGGCTTTGTCGAATGTTTGCACATCGGCAAGCTTGGTGACTTTCTTGTAAAAGGAGCGGCGTTTGTCGACGTCGGTTGCGCTTATGATTACGCTGACCTCCGGTGGTAGTCCGGCCGAGAGAACTTCGGTCAGGTTCTCGACGGCACCGAGGGTGGTTTCCGATTTTCCGGTCTGGTTGTCGCTGAAAAAATTGGCTCCCTGGAGCCAAACGACTTTTTCACCGCCGAAGAAAGGGAGGGTCTGGATGGCCTCGATGGTCTGGCCGACGATCTGGACGGCGTGATCGGAGTTGTCAGCGCCGCCGCTGACGATTTCGAGACCGAACTCGTCGTCCTGGGGAGCGATCTTCTGTGACAGCCTCAGAGCGGCTTCTTTGACCTGAGCCTCATCGTTTCCGAAGAAGGCGTATATGTTCGACTTTCCCGCCATACGATATGAGAAGTAAATCGCCCGCCGTCGTTCTGCAATCCTGAATGGTGCGGGATTGAGCAGGAAAGGGTCAGGAATTTTTCATCAATCGAGCATTTCGCTTGAAAGAAACTCCAGATCGGTTACTGGAGACATCCGCTTTGTTCACGGAGTTGCGGCTGAGCCATATCACCAAACCCCCGTCGATGCGGGAGATTTGTATTAAGAAGGCCCGGTTTCAGGCGACGCACTCCGGATTTTCTGGCGATTCAGTCAGTCTGGATGCCCGCGCAATCTGGTTTTCAACCTTATTCAGCATCCACATCATGAGTTTCATCGCCGAAAAATTCTCCGAGATTTCACCGTCCCAGACCCTCGCCATCACAGCTGCCGCCAAAAAGATGCGCGACGAAGGCCAAGATATTGCCAGCTTTGGCGCTGGCGAACCTGACCTGGATACCCCCCAGCACATCAAGGATGCTTGTATTAAGGCTCTCAACGATGGTCAGACCAAATACACGGCGGCCACGGGTATCCCGGAGTTGAAAGAAGCGATCCAGGAGAAGTTGCTTCTGGATAATGGACTGGAATACGACGTCAGCCAGATTTCTGTGAACTGCGGCGCCAAGCACTCCTGCTACAACGCCATTCTCGCCTGCTGTGACCCCGACGACGAAGTCATTATTCCTGCTCCCTACTGGACTAGTTACCCTGAAATGGTTCGACTTGCCGGTGCCGAGCCATACATCGTTGAGACCAAGCGCGAGAATGTTTGGAAGATGACGCCCGAAGAATTCGAGGGCGCCATCAGCGGACGCACCCGCATGCTGATTCTCAACAGCCCCAACAACCCTACCGGTTCGGTTTACTCCAAGGAAGAACTCGAAGCCATCGTCGAAGTGGCTGAGTCCGAGGATATCATCATTCTTTCGGATGAGATATACGAGAAGCTGATCTACAACGATAAGAAGCACGTTAGCACGGCTTCTGTAAGTGAGGTTGCCAAGAATCTCACCATCACCATCAATGGTCTCTCCAAGGTTTACGCCATGACCGGTTGGCGTCTTGGTTATACTGCGGCTCCCCCGGAGATAGCCAAGGCCATCAGCATCATCCAGAGTCACACAACTTCCAACCCGACTACGTTCGCCCAGTATGGTGCTCTTGCTGCGCTCCAGGGGCCTCAGAACATGATCGAGGACATGGTGGAGGAATACGACATGCGTCGCCAGTATATGCTGAGCCGTCTCCAGAAGATCAATAACATCGAGGTGATCGAGCCGGAAGGTGCTTTCTACTTCCTTGTCGACATCGCCAAGATCGGTCTGAATTCCATGAACCTGACCGAGAAGCTCCTCTCCCGCTACCTGGTGGCAGCGGTCCCCGGTGCGGCTTTCGGGTACGACCAGTCCGTCCGTCTCAGCTACGCGACGAGTCTAGATATCATCAAGAAAGGACTCGACCGCTTCGAGGAGTTCTGCCTTGCGCACTGAGGAGTTTTTAGGTCTTAGGATTTAGTTTTTAATGGCTAGCAGTCCGGCACTGCCGGCCATTTTTTGGTATAACGGTCGTCCTGATTTTGAAAACGCTCTGGATAGATCACGACCATGAAGCTTTCGAGGACTGGGTTGCCCTGCGTCAGCGAGTGCTTCGTGAACCTCTCGGCCTTATGTACTCGCATACGGACATCCAGGCAGAACGCAGCCAGCGCCACTTGACGGGTTGGATGAAAGGCAATTTGGTTGGCGGTTTGATACTGACCGACCAGGGAATGCCGCCCGGTGACTGCAAAATTCGTCAAGTTGCCGTTCGTGAGCGAATTCAGGGAACCGGAATTGGGCGGGTGCTGGTGGAGGTTGCGATGGATGCTGCCCGCGAGGATGGCTTCCGACGTGTCGTAATTCATTCTCGGAAGAATGTGATTCCGTTTTACAGGCGCCTCGGATTCGTGGAGGAAGGGGAGAAGTTCTTTGAGGTTGGCTTGCCCCACAAGCGCATGGTGCTGGAACTGTGAAAGGAGGATTGCTTTCTCTCGCGACCGTGAGACTCTCTCCGGGGCGGAGGTAACGGGTATCCTTGCCCGTTTGTCAGCACCACGACGCAAAGGCATAGTCGCTTGCCAAAGACGGTAATCGAAACGATGGCTTTGGCAGATGTCCCCTGAACTGAAACTGGCCATGGCAACGGCCCGCGAGGCGGGTGCTTTGCTCCGAGAAAGCGTAGATGCGGATCTCGATGTTATTGAGGCGCATGCCCACGACATCAAGTTGGCTCTTGATGTTAAGAGTCAGAATTTGATCGAGTCCCGCATACTGGAAACGTTTCCCGACCACGCCATTTACGGCGAAGAAGGAATCGCCGGCGATCAAACCAGCGACTCACAGTGGATCGTCGATCCCATCGACGGCACAGTGAATTTCTTTTACGGCTTGCCCCATTTCTGTGTTTCCATTGCGATGCGCCGCGAAGGCGAACTCAAGATCGGTGCCATCTACGATCCGTCGATGGATGAGATGTTTGGGGTCGATTTTGAGGGCCCCGCTACCAGGAACGGCGAGCCGATCCGCCCCAGTGACCGCGCAACGCTCGCAGAAGCAGTCGTTACAATCGGATTCTCCAAGAGCAAGGATGCGATCGAAGCTGGACTGGCCCGTTACGGCCGCATTGCCAACCGCGTCCGCAAAACCCGCATGCTGGGGAGCGCCGCGCTGGCGCTGGCCTACATAGCCTGTGGCCGGCTCGATGCATACCTTGAGGAGCAGATCAACATTTGGGACATTGCGGCCGGCCAGTTGATGCTTGAGCGAGGTGGTGGCATCGTTGAGCTGGTCACTTCTCCCTCCAACCCCGATAAATCTTCGATTGTTTCCAGTAACGGGAAGCTCGACTTTGAGGATATTTTGTAAGCCATGAGATACCGCAGTGGAATTGGATACGATGTGCATCAGTTCGCCGAAGGGCGTCCGTTGATTCTGGGAGGTGTGGACGTGCCTCATTTCAGGGGGCTTTCCGGGCACTCTGATGCCGACGTGCTCTCCCACGCGATCGCTGATGCGATTCTCGGAGCGATCGGTCAACCCGATATTGGTTACTGGTTTCCTCCCACAGACGACAGCATCGAAGGCATCAGCAGCCTCATAATTCTCGAGAAAGCAGCTGAGTTGGTGCGAGAGAGAGGCGGCGAAATCGAAAACATCGATTCGACGCTCATCGCCGAGGCGCCTAAGGTCATGAAACACGCTCCGGCGATGAAGGAAAAGATCGCGGAAGCACTCGGAATGGATGCGGCCGATATTGGGATCAAGGCGACCACCAACGAGACGCTGGGTTTCGTTGGTCGGGAAGAAGGGATCGCTGCTCTTGCCTCCGTCTCGATCGCTTTACCTGACAGAAGCTGAAAAATCGTTGCCTGATAGGTGCAAACCATTGCATCACGTTGTAAGTTAGCAGCGTTCCGGGTTCGGACCCTTCTATGGATGCGGTAGGACAGTTCATTGCTCAGCACTGGAGGCAGGCCCTCGAGGTCATGATCCTGTGGGTCATCATCTACAACACCTACCGCTATTTTCGCGCGACTCGCGGGGCCCGTATCTTCACCGCACTGGTCGGTATTTACATCGGTATGACGCTCCTGTCTGAGTCGCTAGACCTGACCGTGATTGGCTGGCTGCTGAAATACGTGACGGTCTTTCTCGCCATTGCCCTTATCATTATCTTCCAGCCGGAGTTGCGTCGTGCGCTTGCTGAGCTGGGCAGTCACCGTTTTTTCTCCTCGATGAATGAGAAGTCGCGAACGCAGTTGGCCGAGGACCTCAGTGAAATCGTGGAAACCCTGTCGGGGCAGCGTGTAGGCGCCTTGATTGCGATTGAGCGCAGCATCGACCTCAAGCAATACCTCGATACTGGGACGCTGTTGGACAGTCAGCTGACACCCACCCTCGTCTACACTATTTTCCACAGCGGAACCACGCTGCATGACGGCGGCGTCATTGTCCGCATGGCTGATGAGCGACTGCTCGGAGCCGGGTGCCTTTTCCCCGTGATCCAGCGCGAACTCGAGGATCCCGGGATTGGTTTGCGCCACCGCGCTGCCATGGGTATCACCGAGGAATCCGACGCGATTGCCCTGGTGGTGTCGGAGGAGACGGGTGCCATTTCCATCGCCATTGGGGGCAAGCTAGAGCGCGACCTCGAAAACAAGGAATTGCGGAAGCGTCTCATTGACCTTCTGAGCAACCCGGAGGCAGAGGCTGAAGACGACGAGGAGGAGGAAAAGAGCGATGATTAAGGCATTTTTCGCAGAAAGCTGGTTGGCGAAGCTCCTTTCCCTCGTTATCGCGACGGCGATCTGGTACATGATCAAATCGCATCTTGATTCGGAGAAACCAACGTTTCCTGTTCCAGGCACCGGCACACCGCCGCCGAAGACGTCCACCGTATCAGGGCTGGAGGAAACCATCCTTGCTCCATTGACGACACCGGTTCCCGGCGATAAATCCGGCAACTGACATTCTCGGAACATGAGTGACACCAAGAGACAGTTCTTCGGAACTGACGGCATACGCGGTAAAGCCAATGTCTATCCCCTGACGCCAGAATTTACCTTGCGCCTTGGGCAGGCCGTAGCCGAACTGCTACTGGAGGAGAACAATACTTCACGTGAGTGGCCCACTGTTGTCATTGGCAAGGACACTCGCCAGTCCGGCGATATGCTAGAACAAGCCATCGCTGCCGGGTTAAATTCCCGGGGCGTTGACGTCTATCTCGCCGGCGTGGTCCCGACTCCGGCCGTTGCCATGCTGACTCGAAAGCGTAGCGCGATCCTCGGCGTGGTGATTTCTGCGTCCCACAATCCTTTTGAAGATAACGGTATCAAGTTTTTTGGGCCTGACGGGTTCAAGTTTGATGATGCCTTCGAACGCGAGCTCGAGCGACGGGTGCTTACGGAAGCGACCGCTCACGAAGGTGCCACTGGGCGCTGCTTTCTGATGGAGAACGCAGCCGAAGATTACGTCGCTTTTGTTCGCGAGGGCGTTGGTAACGACAGCGAGTTGCTCGATGGTGTGGACATCGCGCTCGACGCCGCTAACGGGGCGAGCTTCCGGACGAGTGCTGCGGCACTTCATTCGCTCGGTGCCAGAGTGACTTCGTTTCACGACCAGCCCAACGGCATCAATATCAATGCCGATTGCGGGTGCACTCATACCGAAGTCATCGAAGGGCTCGTCAAGGAAATTGGGTCTCAGGTTGGTGTTTCCCACGACGGCGATGCTGACCGCGTCCTGCTCTGCGACGAAAACGGTTCCGTCCTCGACGGTGATGAAATCATGGCCATCGCCGCCGTCGCCATGATCGAAGAAGGCACCCTTAAAGACAACACGCTCGTCGCCACCGTGATGAGTAACGCTGGTCTTGAGGAAGCGGTTCGTAATGCCGGTGGTCAGGTCATTCGGGCCGGCGTCGGTGACCGCTACGTGCTGGAGATAATGAAAGAGCAAGGCTACAATCTCGGCGGTGAGCAGAGCGGTCACTTCATTTTCCTGGATCACAACACTACCGGTGACGGTCTCGTCTCCACGTTGCAACTGCTTCGCATCATGAAGAAGAAGGGGCAGCCACTCAGTGAACTCCGGAAAGTTCTGACCAAGCTCCCACAGGCTCAGCGCAATGTCAGGGTGTCGAGGAAGCCGGAGTTGGAAGAAATGGAAGCCGCTGCCAAGGTCGCCGAGATCGAGAAGGTGCTTGGTGACAGTGGCCGTGTCCTAATTCGTTACTCCGGAACGGAACCGCTTATGCGTATCCTGATCGAAGGTCGTGACGCCGAACTCATTGAGCGTCAGGCCGATGAACTGGCGGCCGCGATTCAGCAGGAAATCGGCGAACAATGAAAGGCGGTCTTTTCATCACTGGGACCGACACCGACGTCGGTAAGACCTGGGTGACGGTCCGCCTGATCGAAGCGCTCCGTGAGCGTGGGGTCGATGCTGTCGGCATGAAGCCGATCGAAAGCGGTGGCACGAAAGACTCCGAGGCTCTTTTGGCCGCGTCGAGTCGTGAAGACCTTGCTTTGCGCGATGTGAATCCCGTCAACTTGAGCGAACCGGTAGCACCGGCCGCATCGACGGACGGAGTCGCAATCGATTTTGATAAACTCTGCGAGGCATACGAGGATCTCGTAGGGAAGAGTGAGCTCGTATTTATCGAAGGTGCCGGCGGTTGGGTCGTTCCGGTAGATGAAACTCGCACGATGGTAGATTTAGCAGTTCACTTAGGGCAGCCGGTGTTGATCGTGGCGGCCAATCGGCTTGGCGTGATGAATCACACGCTGCTGACATTGACGGCGGTGCAGGCCGCCGGGTTGGAATGTATGGGCGTGTTACTGAACACCTTTGGCGAGGGCGGTGAAGATGTGTCTCGCGAGACGAATGCTGAGGTTTTGCGCCAGCACTTGGGCGAGGTGCCTTTGTTTGAAGGTTTGGGGGAAGCGATTGTGAGCCTGTCTTCCTGAACTGCTTGGATTTTCGAGTCGTTGCATTCGGGTTTTTACTCGCGGCACTCACTTGGCAGCGTGCGGCGATCGGCGTTGCGACTACCGGAGGCTAGGCCTCAAACTTTTCGTAGGCGAAGGCGGTTCATAGTTTTCCCTTCCGCCAGCCACTGCTCTTCGAAATCCGTCTTCGCATAGAAAAAGTCGTCTTCCTCCCACGGCAGTTTCTCAAAGAGGTCACAGCTTTCCTGAACCTCCAGCGCTTCTCCGTAGTAGGGAGGGTCATCGGTCATGAAAAGCAGTTCCCCGTCCTGTTCGAGCAATCCATGCAACGCCCTCAGAAACAGCAGCTGACACATCTGTCGGCGCCTGGCGTGTTTTTTCTTTGGCCAGGGGTCGGGACAGAGAAAGTGAATCCGGCTGGCAAACCCATGAGGCAGCAGCTCGTTGACGGCGTAGTTCGAATCGATGCGCAAGGCCTTCACGTTGGTCAGCTCCGCCTGATGTGACTTGCGGCTGACCTTGCGGACGCGTCCAAGGAGACGTTCGACGCCAATGAAGTTCCGGTCGGGAAAATGTTTCGCCATGCGGATGAGGAAGGAACCATCACCGCAGCCGAGATCCATCTCAATGGGCTGGTCGTCCGCGAAGACCTGCTCGCGCGTGAGTCGGACAAACCACTCATCGGGCACCAGCTCGTTGGGGAGAGGGTAAGGTTCGTTCTTGTGCTTCTTCGGCATTGACCGTGAACAGTGCCGCGATCACGCGGAAACTCAAGTGAGGAGGTGCTTCAGCATTGCTGAGGCCGACCCGCTGCAGTACGATCAGGCCGATGAAAGGTCGAAACTTCCGTCTCTATGATCGCGAGTGGCGGCATTTCACCCTCAATGGTGAGCCTTATCTCCGGATCTACTTTGATTTTCCAATTGAATAAAGATGAGTGGATCCACCGAGAGAAGATCAGGTCAGTCCGGCGGCATCGTGGTGCTGCTGGTGGCGTTGATTTCCAGTGCGGCGATGGCCGGGGTGATCGCAGCGGTGCAGTTGATCATTTACCCTTCCTTCATTGAAGTCTCGCCGGAACGTTTCGTTGCGTTTCACGAGTGGTATTCGATCCGGATTGGCTGGATCGTAGGGGTTTTGATGCCGGTGGAATTGATCGCCGCCGTTATGTCGACCCGTGTTCTTCCGGTCGGGCGAATACGATGGCTGGCGTGGTTGGCTATCGGACTGGTCGGGGCCATCTGGGTGGTTACGGCATTGGTCCAGGTGCCGCAGCATGGGGCGCTGTCGAATGGCTACAATGCCTTGGTGATCGAATCGCTTGTGGTCGGCAACTGGACGCGGTTCTGGCTGTGGCAGGCTAAGGCAGCGGTATCGATTTACCTGCTGGTTTCGTGGATCAAGATTCGCGATTGAGTTCGCAGGCATGCGCGGCGAAGCCGGCTCCGAAGGAGGTGAGCCACCAGTGCTGGTCGTCGCCGGGTTCGCGGAAAGCTTTCTCAAGTGCGAAGAGAACAGATGGGCTACTCATATTGCCGCAATTGGATAGCACCTCTCGTGTTTCTGTCAGGGTGTGGGGTAATCGCTTTTCGATTTCTTCGATCACGTCCCGGCCTCCGGCGTGCGAGAGCACCCGATCGGGTTCTGCCTGCCGGTCGTCGTAGAGTTCCTTCACCGCCATGGCGGCTAGTCCCGGCACGGTTTTGGCAAGTTGGTTTTTCAATTTTCCACCGAAATTCACAAAGCGGATTTTCTCCCGATCTTCAGGTCGGTGAACCGTGGTGAAGGCGTCCGCCCTCCACTTTCCAGGTGCGGCCTCATCGGTCCAGATCGCAGCGGCTGCTCCATCACCAAAGAGGCAAAGGGAAACGAGAACGCCCGGGTCGTTGTCCGCGTAGAAGGCGGCCGAGCAGACTTCCACCGCCACAATGGCAACCTTGGTTCCGGGATTAGCGGCGAGAAATCCCTGCGCCGCGCGCATCGTCGGGATGGCGGCACCGCAGCCTAGACCGACGAGATCCTGGAGGTAGATACCGGCTGCCATTCCAAGGGATTCGGCGAGGTAGCTCGAAACACCGGGACAGAGGTAACCGGTGCAGGTGCAGACGAAAAGGGCATCGAGTTCGTGGGCCTCGATACCGGCCTCCGCAAGCGCCGGCACGAGTGCACTTGCTGCCAGCTGAGGAGCCTGAAATTCAAAGCTTTCATTCAATTCCTGCGCGTTTCGATCAAAAACCGGTTCAAGGTCATCGAGACAAAAATGACGCTTTTGAATTCCCGACTTCCCTTTGCTGAGAAGCCGATCGAGAAGGATCAGTGAACCGGGGCGCAGGCCTTCGGCAATCGAAGAATTCTTCATCGCCTCAAAACACTCCGGCTGGGTATAGTGGTATTCAGGAAGCGCCGTGGCGATGGATTCGAGAAACATGGCTTAGCGGACGAGGGAAAGAAGAGATTTGAAGGGCAGGAGATGACTACGTGAGAGAAGCTCAAAGAAGTCCTGTCCCCTTGAACTGAGAAGAAGTTTCTGCAATGCCAGGGCCGCATGAAGGCGTCGTCGAAAGGCCTTGTGCTGTTGACGCATCACACCTGCGGCGGTGTCTTCCCACGAGGCCTTGCCGCGGCTCCAGGCAGAAAGCGGCTCGGCGGCGATGGCCGCGGACTCGAAGGCCATACTCATGCCGTTGCCGGTGAAGGGCGGAATGATGAATCCGGCGTCGCCGAGAACGAGCGTGCCGGGTTGGTGAGGCTGCCAGCCCAGCTTGAGGGCACTGACTCCGGTGAATGAGGTTTCGTCGATATCGGCCCGCTTAAGTCGTTCGACCAATTCCAGGTGTCCTCCGGCTTTGAGATAGCTGATCAATCGTTGGCTGCCTTTTCCTCGGCATTCTTCGTCGATGGCAAAGAGGCCGCAGAGATTGACCCTGCCGTCTTCGATCGGGGTCAGGCCGATATAGCCGTTGTTGCCGAGATGCATTTCCAGCCCGGAAGTGAGTGGAAAATGCCTGACATGACACTTCAGCCCTAGCCAGGTGCTTTTTTCCGAGGGACGTCCGTGGGCGAGGACGATACCGGCATTATGATTTACTTCGGTTCTTTCACCGGTAATGACCTGACCGCCGAGCTCCTCGACGCGTTGGCTGAGGCGCTGGTCGAGGGTCCATCTTGAGATGGCGAGCGCAGCAACCGGAAGTTCCATGGAAAGTATCTTTCGCCCCTGGCGATACCATTCTCCGGAAGTGTGTTTCTGCGCGTCGGACAGCTCTGTGGCGATGCCCAGATTGGTGAGCGTTTCTGGATCGATGCCGGAGATGAACTCTCCACAGACGCGATGCCTCGGGTAGGTGCCGGCTTCGTAAACCTTAACCGGGACCTGGCGCTTCGCGAGGCTAGCTCCGAGGGAGAGGCCGGCAAGCCCGCCACCAATAATGGAGACGGTTTTCATGGTTTCTTTCGGGCGACTAGCCGGACGGCACCGAGGGCTGTCTTCGATTCTTCGAGGTGCCAATCGGATTTTTTCAGGCCAAGACTGTCCGGAATTTCACCCATCGTAAATCCTGCCCGAATGCTCGCGGGCATATCATGGCGCGTTACGTTTCCAACCAGTGGAGTGATGCATTGACTGAGGTTGATAATTCTCCTTGAACGGAGTGGTTCCGAGAAAACCAGGACCTCGAAAGGGCGGCAGAGGCTGCCAATTTTTTTCAGCGCTTCGCCTTCAAAATGATGAAGGAATAGATTAGCGATGAGGATTCCGCCCCTGGGCAGTTCCTCGAGATCCATCAGGTCAGCCTGATGCCAGGTCAATCCGGAATCGTTTGGGTCGGGGAGGAGGTCAAGGCCGTGGGCCGGGCCCATTGAAGTCAGGGTTTTAAGCAGATCTCCCTCACCCGCACCGATTTCGAGGATTCCCTTCGAGGCCGGCCCAGCATTTTTGGTGACGATGGAGCGGATCCATCGGTCATTGCCCATCACGAAGTTCAATCGACGAAGATCCTTTCGGCTTCGAATGGCAGCCGGGTCATCCGACGGCAGACCGTCGAGGATTTCAGGAACGACTTGTCGTAGCATTGAAGGACTTTTCTGGCTGAAGCTCACCGTGATGCAAATCAGAAACTGAAGCGTAGGTGATTACGCGGCTCAGCTGTGGGGGGCAGGAATGCTGGAAACAAGTTTAGCAACGCGCCTATTTGATCTCGATATTGAATTTTTCTGTAACTGCATCGGCTCCGGCGGATGTCTTGATTTGGAGCACGACTGGGAAACTGTTGCCTTCGGGAAAAGCGTTGTCTGAAATAAGAGCGTCACCATCGAATTCGAAATTCATTCTTGTCGGCTTGGCTCGATCGCCTCCAATCAGGGAAATGACCTGGGTTCCAACAGGGACGACCTTGCCGTCTTTAACTTGCAAGATTTTTACCCTGCGATCCTCCAATACAAGAAACTCAAGGTAGGGCTTTACCGAGGTGATAAGACGACCTCCATTGGGACCTTCCTGGGTATGGGGGTGATCGTGGTCATGATCGCCATGACTGTGACTGTGATCGCCATGCATGTGGTCATGTTCAGTGTGGTCATGCTCGTCCTTGCGATGATCGTGGCCGTCTCCATTATCTTCGTGCATTCCTTCGCCATGGTAATGATCTCCATGGGAGTGATCCCCATGGTCATGAACATGATCGGAGTTGTCAGTGCAGGCAATATTGCTAGTGGCAAAGGCACAAGCGCCGAGCAAGAGCAGTAGAGGTTTGGTGTTGATTTTCATGTTGTGTTGAGATTTGAGGAAATGGGTGGCTTAAACAGATTTAATTCAGTGAGACGCGGCAGCGTTTCGCGCGATGGCCTTTGCAGCAGCTTTTCTGCCGAAGGCGAAGAATACGGCCGGGGTTACAGCAAGCCCGAGCAAGGTCGAGCTGACGAGGCCGCCAACGATGACCACGGCGACCGGGTTAAGTACTTCTTTGCCAGGTTCTCCGGCAGCGAGGACCAGTGGGATCAGCGCTATGCCAGCGGACAGTGCAGTCATGAGCACGGGCACGAGTCTTTCCTCGGTCCCTCGCTCGACCATCTGCTGGGTGAAGCTTTCGCCTTCGTGTCGCATGAGGTGAAGGTAATGGGACAGCATCATGATGGTATTACGCGCGGCGATGCCGGAGATGGCGATGAGCCCGACGAGGGAAGCGATGCTGATCGTGTCGAGAGTCCAGTGCGTCAGGAGGATGCCGCCAATCATGGAGATGGGGATGTTTGTCAGGACGAGGAATACAAAGAGTGAACTCCTGAAGTAGCTGAAGAGCAGGAAGACAATCACGAGCAGGATGATAACCGACATCAGGGCGATGCGTTTCTTTGCTTCGGTCTGAGCCTGGTATTCCCCCTCAATGGACATGGTGTAGCCCTCCGGTAGTCGAATCCTTTCCTTAATCTCGCGTTCTAGTTGCTCAACCGAAGCATTGAGGTCACTAATGTTGGGGTTGATGGAAACCACAAAGCGACGCTGCATGTCTTCACGCAGAATAGTGTTAGGACCGCTCGCCTGGCGAATGTCAGCGACGTAACTCAAAGGGATGCGCTGGCCGTTGACCGTGTCGATATAGAGTTGGTTGAGTTTCTCCGGTGACTCCCGCCACTCAACGGGCAGGCGGACAACGAGATCGAGAACCCGTTGGCCTTCGTAAATCTCGGCGACGTTCTTTCCGCCGATGAGAGCGGCGAGCTCGTCATTGAGGTGGCCGGGATGAACGCCGTAAGCGAGGGCGCGCTTGCGGTCGATCTCGATGCGCATCTGGGGAATGGGTGCCTGTTGTTCGATGCGAGCCTCCTCCATTCCCGGGATCTCGCGGGCAATGTCAGCGATCCCGGTGCCGATGCTTCGCAGCTCGTCGAGGTCAGGTCCGTAGACTTTGACTGCGACCTTGGCGGAGACGCCACTGAGCATGTGGCCAATGCGGTCGGCAAGCGGGCCACTAATCGCACTGAAGGTCCCGGGAATTCCGCGCATGGTTTGCCGAATTTCATCGAGGATCTCTTCTCGTCCTCGTTCGCCTTTGTCGTCGAACTCCACATCGAATTCGACGGTTGAGACCGGCACGACATGATCCCCTCTTTCCGCCCGACCTGCACGATAGCCAACAGTTTCGACCTCGGGAATCTTGAGGAGCTGGTCAACGGCGGCGTCAGCCAGTGTCGTGGTTTGCTTGAGGGAGGATCCCGGGGCCGCCGTTGTAGCGATGACAGCGGTTGGCTCTTTGAAGGCGGGCAGAAAGTTGCCGCCCATACCGAGGTAAACGATCGCGGCAAAAGCGACCATTCCCAGGCAGAGCGCCATGACGAGGAAAGGTTGTGATAGCGAGACTTTCAGCCAGGTGTAGCGGAAGAGTCCCTTGAGCCAGCGCACTGCGAAGTTGTCTTTGTGCTCCTTGCCTGGTTTCGGGTTGAGCAGGTAGGAGCTCAAGACGGGTATCACGGTGAGCGAGACAAAAAAGGAAGCCGCCATGCTGACGATGGTGGCAATGGCGATCGGGGCAAAAAGCCGTCCCTCGACGCCGCTCAAAGCGAGCAGCGGAATGAAAACGAGGATGATCAGCACGGTGGCGTAGAAGATAGACGACCTCACTTCGGCAGAAGCCAAGGCGATAACCTCGAGTTTTGGTTTGGGCTCCTCGGCGGAGGCATTTTCCCTGAGGCGTCGAAAGACATTTTCCACATCGACGATGGCGTCGTCCACCACCATACCGATGGCGACGGCAAAGCCGCCGAGGGTCATGGAGTTTACGGTAAGCCCGAAAAGGTCGAAGACAATAATGGACACCGCCAGCGACAGAGGAATGGCTGTCAGGGTGATGAAGGTGATGCGGAAGTTGAGCAGAAAGAGAAAGAGCACCACCGCGACCATGATGGCGCCGTCGAGCAGGGCCTCCTCGAGGTTGCCGATAGCGACTTCGATGAAGTCCGCCTGGCGGTAGAGCACCACCGTTTCGGCACCGGGAGGCAAAGCGGTCTGCAGTTCCTCGATTTTTTTCTCCACTGCGCGAGTCAGGCGGATGGTGTCGAAGCCGGGTGACTTGGTCACGCTGAGAAGGACGCCGGGATAGCCGACCACTTCACCGTTCGGTCGCGGGGAGAGATGACGCGAACCCATTGCGGCATCGCCTCGCATCGGTTCGATGTCCCAGGTTACATCGGCGACATCACCAATCCGGATGGGCCGGTCGTCCTGGTGAATCACAACGGTATCAGCGATCTCGTCGAGGTCTGTCGTCATGGCGAGATTTCTCACCATTATTTCCTGGGAGGATTTGGTCAGGAACCCTCCAGTGGTATTTTTGACGGCGTTGGCAGCGGCCAGTTCGAGTCGTTCGAAGGTGACGCCAAGAGCGAGCATCTCGTTGGGGCGCGGCTGAATCTGGAGCTGCTTGATGCCACCACCCATGGCAAGCACTTCGGCGATTCCGGGTTCGGATCGAATTCCGGTGGCGAGGGTCCAGTCGGCAACAGTGCGGAGGTCCCGCGGTTCCGTCTGTCCGGTCGGATCAGTCAGGCCTACCAGCATGATTTCCCCCATCAGCGAAGCGATGGGTGTCATGTAGGGGTTGATTCCCTCGGGCAGGTTCTCGGTCGCGCCGGTGAGCCGCTCCTGGACGAATTGCCGCGCCCGGTAGATGTCGGTGTCCCAGTCGAATTCAACGAAGATGAGAGACAGCGAGATATCATTGACGGTGCGAAGTCGGGTCACGCCGTTCACGCCCATGAGCGCGTTCTCAAGCGGCAGGGTGACGAGTGTTTCCACCTCCTCCGGGGCAAAGCCGGGGGCTTCGGTGAGAATGGTGACCGTGGGCTTAGTCAGGTCAGGGAGAACCTCGACCGGTAGCTCGGTGACTTTCCAGATTCCGAGGCCCAACACCACACCGGCAAGCGCTGCAACAAGCGCGCGCTGGGCCAGGGAAAAGCGAATGAGTTGATTCAACATTTCAGTTTGATGTCAAAATGTCAGGATTCGGCGGGTGATTCGGCCTTGCGCTTCGTGGACCAGAGCATCTGGCCGAGGATAAGGCAGAGCAGCGTGGCAACTCCTGCCCAGATCAGGGCGCCGGACTTGAGGGCCGGGCTCAGTTCTTTGCTTTCAGTGGCGCCTTCATTTTCGGCTTGCTCAGCTGCCCTTTGCTCGTCGGTAAGTTCGGAACCGTCTTCGGCATGCTCATGTCCGTGCGCAGCATCGAGCGCTTCCTTCAGGGAAATACCGCTTCCGCTACCCGCGAAGCTGAGGGCGTAGGAACCGCGAGTGACGACTTCGTCTCCGGGGAAGAGTCCGTTGATGATTTCGACGTAGCGGTCGTTTTCCTCTCCGAGAACGACAGGCGCCCGAATAAAAGCGTTGGGCAATTCAAAGTCCTCCACAAAAACGACACGTTTGGTGGGGTCGCCCTGGATCGCCTCGTGGGGAACGGCCATGACGTTTTTGCGAGATCGGGTGATGATGGAGAACTCCACGCGCATGCCGGGTTGGAGACGCCCTTCGGAGTTATCGAGCACGAAGATGCCTTCGAGCGTCCCGGCTTCGCGGTTCGCTTCGACACCGTATCGGTCGAGAGTCGCTTCGATGAAGGTTTCGCCGAGGGCAGGAATGCGGATCCGGGCTTTGGTTCCCGGAACGATGTTGGCGGCCTCAGGTTCCGGGATGCGGGCAACAGCCCAGACGCTGGAACGATCGGAGATGTCGAGCAGATCGGAATCAGGTTCGACGGGTTCGCCAATGCGGGCATGAGTATCAACGACGAGTCCGCCCAGGAGTGCTTTCAACTCAACGGAAGGTGGTGGATCTCCTGGCTGTCGGCTTTCGATGACAGCAAGGACCTGGCCCTGCTCAACCTCGTCACCGACGTGGGCGTTGAGTTCGATGACACGCCCCGGAATCCGTGAGGCGAGAGCGGAACGATTAGCGGAAATTTCTTCGATGCGACCGATCGCGAAGACGGTGGTTTCGAAGGTCTCCTCGGTGGTGGCCACCAGTTCGAGACGCAGGTTTTGCACGGCGGTTTGATCAAGGATGATGGTGTTCGCCTTGCGGCCGGAGTCTGCGGCGAAAGAGAATCCTACGGCGATGGGGATGAGGAAAAGGAAGAGTGAGTATTTCATGGTGAGGATCACTTGGGGTTCTTTGAAGTTTCGATAGTTTGTCCGGGGTAAGCCCCGGTGGCGAGGCGCACGCGGGCCTCGGCTTCGTGATAGGCAGCTAGGAATTCCACGATGGTGTGCTTGACCTCGAGGACCTGTTCCTGGGCGCGCTGCATCTGGATGAGGCTGGCCTGTCCCTGCTGATAGGCTTTGCGGAATTCCTCCTCGTTCTTTTCAGCGAGGGAAAGCAGTTCGCCCGAAGCATCACGGGCGAGACTCCATGTGTCAGAACGCTCATGGAAGGCTTCCTCGCATTCCGCCTGGATGCGGAAGCGGGCGGCTTCGACTTCCTTGTCGGCGGCCTGTTGGTTGATTTGAGCTTGCTCGATACCTTCCTGATTTCGCTTGCGAAGTGGCAGCGGGATGGAGATGCCAAAGCCGGCAAAGGTATTCCCGTCAAGCCCGTTGGGCAAATCGACGGAGTCTTGTTGCTCGACGAAGAGGCGAACCGAAACATCCTGCCAGCGCTTGGCTTCTTCGAAAGTCAGGGCTGCCCGGGCCGCATCGATTTTCTCAAGGGCGAGCACATAGTCAGGACGGCGTGGAAGAATGGTTCGCAATGAAGCCTCCATCGAAGGTTTGGCCTGTGGCAGGTGGGTCGACTCCTCGATGTTGATGGTTGTGTCAGGAGATAGTCCGAGCACCTTATTGAGAGCCAGCAGGTGGTGAGTCTCTTCGGTTGCGAGTTTCTTGGCCTGTTGCTCGAGGGTGCGGCTGGCAATCTTGGCCTGCATCACATCCAGCGAGGAGATGACCCCCTCCTCGGATTGTCTTTTGAGGAATTCGATTATCTCCTCGTTCAGATCGACGAGCTGGCGGGATACGGTGATTTTCTCGCGAATCATGAGCAGGGAGACCAGCGCAAGATCCACTTCGCCGGCCAGTTGACGCTTTCGTTCGGCGATTTCAGCTTCGGCGAGAATGACCTGGTGACTCCGCAGTTGACGCTCCTGCTTGAGGCGGGCGGTGATAGGGAACTGCTGGGAGAAAGCGACCTCATAGTTACCCTCATCTTCGTCGTTTCCAACGCCGTCGCGCTTGAGACTGAACTCCAGTTCGGGATTTTCGAGACGACCGGACCAGCGGAGGTGGGTCTTAGCCCGGTCGATTTCCAGCACGGCGACCGCCAGTTCCCGGTTGTTACGGAAGGCAAGCCGGATCGCTTCGTCGCGGGAAAGGGATTGCGGCTCCGCGCCGTGGCTGAATGGAACCGCGCAAAGGATGGCGAGCAAAACCGGCAGGATCTGACGTCGCCTCGGGACGTGGTTTCGAGTTCTGAATTTCATGAGACAAGATGTCGTTTCGTCAAAGAAGAAGAGGATCCCGTGGGAAAAGCGAAACCGCAGGCCGGGAAATGCGGTCACTTGACGTCTCTGTCGAGGCGTCGTAGTCAGGCGGGGCGGGCTTCCGAAGATGGAAGCCAGCTCAGCGGAGAACAGAAATCAGATGAGGAAACGTCCCAGGACAGGTGGGCTCGTTGCCGACGGCGGAGGCGCTGGCGGCGGAATGGGCTTCTCACTGGCCGACACGACAGAGCGTGCCGGGAGCAGTTCTACGAGGTGCCAGGTCGGTGCCTCGATACCTTCGCCGGCTGAAAGAACCGGGAGCTCTTTCGGGAGGGAGGCTTCGGAAATCTCGATGACGCAGTCCCCGTCGCGAGGAAGCTCTTCGTCATGGTGGTGATGCCCGACGTGGGTCATCCCATCTCCGTGGTGATGGGTCTCCAGTCCCACGGCCTGGTAAACATCACACCAGGTCGCTTGCGTCCCACAGAAAAGGACGAGTGCGCTGAAAAGCATCAGGATCTGGCCGAAACGTTTCGCCATTGCGTGGTCAACAAACCGCCACGGCCGCGGAAAGTCAACCCGCTCTGTGATTTAGGGACGTCACTAAGCCCGATCCACCAGGGTTAAGTGCCTGACCTGACCCTGTTCAATCCGGGCATGTGAACGAATCTGGAAATTCCGTCGCGGAAAGGTGGCGCATTTGGTGAAACGCGCTAGAATCATGCCCCTTCCGAATTGATGAGAGCCTCTCGTTATCAAACTGATACTGCCGATCCATCCCAATTTGCTCCAGGTCAGCGCTGGGTCAGTGAAACCCAGGCTGAGTTCGGACTTGCCCTGATTCTTCAGGCCGACCAGACCATTGTTCAGGCTTTCTTTCCGGCCGTTGGTGAAACGATTTCCTACGCATCGCGCAATGCGCCGCTGCGTCGCGTCGCTTTCGAGCCCGGTGATACGGTTAAGGATCAGGATGGTAAATCTTTCGCCGTGGTCAATGTGCGGGAGGAGGGTAAGTGCCTCGTTTACGTGGATGCCGAAGGTAAAGAGCTGCCTGAGAGCGGCCTGTCCGACACCATGAACGTGCAGCGCCCGGAGCAGCGTCTCCTCTCCGGTGTCAGCGATGACCCGCGTCTCTGGAGCTTGCGCCAGTCAGCAATCCGTAACCAGAACGAAGCTCGCACCCGCGACGTCCGCGGTCTCACCGGCGGTCGTGTTTCCTTGATTCCCCACCAGTTATTCATCGCTGAGGAAGTGGCCAACCGCCAGGCCCCGCGAGTCTTGCTGGCCGACGAGGTCGGTCTCGGTAAGACGATCGAGGCCTGCTTGATCCTGCACCGCCTCCACCTCAGTGGTCGCGCAAAGCGCATTCTTATTCTTCTGCCCGACGCGTTGGTGAACCAGTGGTTCGTTGAGCTCTATCGTCGTTTCGCGCTCTCTTTTGCGATCTACGACGAGGAACGCGCTGCCTCTATTGAAGCCGGTGCCGATGAAGGCAAAGAGGTGAATCCTTTCTTCGACGACCAGCTGATCCTTTGTGCGACCTCATGGTTGGCAATCAATCCAAAGCGCGCGGAACAGGCCGCTGCCGGCGAGTGGGACCTCACCATTGTTGATGAGGCGCATCACCTCGAGTGGTCCGTGGAAAATTCCAGTTCGGAATACGACGCTGTCGAAGCCATCGCCGCTAAGTCCGCCGGCCTGCTGCTCTTGACGGCGACGCCCGAGCAACTCGGTCGCGAAGGGCATTTCGCCCGCCTCCGCCTGCTCGACCCGGCTCGTTTTTCCGATCTCGATGAATTCGTCAAAGAGTCGGAGCACTACCATGAGGTATCCGATCTCGCTGATCGCCTTGGCAGTGAAGACGCCCTCGAGAAATCCGATCTCCAGCAGATCGAGAAACTGCTCGGCAAAGAAGTGGCGGAGAAGTTTGAGAAGGACGATACCCCTGCCGAGCGCGAAGCCTGCCGGGCTTCTCTCATTGATCTGCACGGAACCGGCCGTGTCTTGTTCCGTAACCGCCGCATCGTGCTCGATACTTTCCCAGAGCGTAATGCCCACCTTTCCCCGATCGACTGCGAAGAGGAGAAAGCTTTCGACACAAAGGTGGACTGGTTAGTCGACCTGTTGAAGGCTCAGCCGGAAGAAAAATTTCTTCTCATCACTCACGCCCGCGAAACCGTGGAGGCAATCGAAGCGGCCCTGCGCGAACGCATCAGTTCGCAGGCGGCGATGTTCCATGAAGGACTCAGCCTGTTGCAGCGCGACAAGAACGCAGCCTGGTTCTCTGAGGAAGACGGAGCCCGTCTCCTCATCTGTTCCGAGATCGGCTCTGAGGGTCGCAACTTCCAGTTCGCGCATCACCTCGTTTTGTTCGATCTGCCGTCCGATCCGGGCCTGCTCGAGCAGCGCATCGGTCGCCTCGACCGCATTGGGCAGCTGGCAGACATTCACATTTACGTTCCCTTCGTGGAGGGAACCAGCGAAGAGCTTAAGGCGCTTTGGTATCACAAAGGGCTTGGTGCATTTGAGCAGACCTTGCATGGCGCCAGCGAAATCTTCCGTGAGTTCAAAGATGAACTGGAGGCGCTCGAGAACGCTTCAGCGGAGGATCGTGTGTCCTCACTGCCGGCGTTTTTGGAACGCACCTGTGAGTTCAAGGTGAAGATTGATCGCGAACTCGAAGAAGGTCGTGACTACCTGCTTGAGCTCAGTTCCTTCGATCGCGACCAAGGCCAGGCGCTTGTTCGCCAGATCGAAGATCTTGATGAGGACACTCGTCTCGAATACCTCATGCTGAAGTTGTTCGATCATTTTGGGGTGACGGTGGAAGATCTCGATGAGCGATGTTACGTGCTGCTACCGGAGCACCTTTTCTCTGCCGAAGCTTTTCCGGGTCTGCCTGAGGACGGTATGTCCGTCACCTTTGATCGCGACACGGCCCTAACCCGCGAAGAGATTACTTTTATGACTGCGGATCACCCCATGGTGATCAGCGCGATCGACAGCTTTCTGTCCACTGACCACGGTAACTCGGCTTTCTTTCGACTGGAGAAGGCCGGTGAACAACTTTTGATGGTGGAGTCTGTTTCCGTGCTCGAGTGCGTCGCGCCGGACTACCTCCACGCAGACCGTTTCCTGCCCGCCAAGCCGATTCGCCAGATCGTCGATCAGAAGGGCGGCAATCGGACCGATGATTTCACCGTCGAGCGTATTCGTCGTGATGGTCGTCCCGGACCTTCCACTTTCCTTCGTGAGAAATCCACCGCTCTCAAGGCGACAGTTCCGGCCCTGCTGGAAGTGGCTAACAACTTCTCCGAAGACATCGCCGACGAATATCGCAAAGACGCGATTAAGTCGATGGAGGAGAAGTATGATCTCGAGATCGAACGCCTCACCCGACTCCAGAAAATGGGGCATCCGGTGCGAGACACTGAGATCGAGGCGGCGAAGAATGAAAGGGCTGAACTTAAAAAGTATCTCGTCGACACTCCGCTGCGGGTTGATTCTGTTCGCCTTATCCTGGCCATGACCTGACCCTCTCGGGTCGATCCTGCAGTTTCGACGGGTTGAAAACCGGTCAGTTCTGCATCAAAATCAGCCTAGGTCCACGCTATTAATGATTCGCTCCTGCAAAGCTTCGCGCAAGCGCAGCCGTTCACGTTCCAGAAAATCTCAGGATAAGAAGATAGGCCGGTTTCGCCACCCGCTGATTCGCTTTCTCGTGTTCGCCGGACTCGGCGCCTTGTTCTTCGCCGTTCTCGTAGTTGGAATCATCCTTCTCCAGTATGACCGCCGCGCTGCCCGTTATGACATCGATACTGTCGGTCGAATCCCCATGGAGACGCAGGTGCTGGATGCGACGGGTGAACTGATTGGTTACCTCCATGGAGAGGATGTGGGCACACCGGTGCCCCTGGAATCCATCTCGCCGTATTTCATCCAGGCGCTGATTGCCCGTGAAGACACGCGTTTTTACCGACACGACGGGATCGACCGGATCGGCGTCGTCCGCGCCTGGCTTCGCAATGCGAGGGAAAACCGGACCGTCCAGGGCGCGAGCACGATTACGATGCAGCTCACCCGGATGACCTACGGGCTCACCGGAAAGACGATGGAACGCAAGCTGCTTGAGATGGCACTTGCCCGCCGGATCGAGAAGCACTATTCCAAGGAGGAGATTCTTGCCCGTTACATGAATCGCGTCTTTCTCGGCACGGGGATGAACGGCATCGAGCAGGCGGCGCAGGGTTACTTCGCAAAATCCTCATCAGACCTGACTCTGCCCGAAGCCGCCATGATTGCTGGAGTGATCCGGGCACCGAATGGGTTCTCCCCGTTTCGTCACTACGAGACTGCGCTTCGCGAGATGCGCAGCACGATTCGTCGACTCGAGAGCGAAGGCCTCATTTCGAGGAAGGACGCCGAAGAGTATCTGAAAGCCCGTCCGCCGGTTCAGCGCCAGGAGCGCTGGATGGGAATGCTACGGCAGCAATCCAAGGTGACCGGTCGGACTTACATCCTCAAGATGATTGAAGACAAGGTGGGGCATCTGCTTCCGTCTCATTCCGGCGTTGGCGGGTTGACCGTGCAGACAACGTTCGATATGCGTCTCCAGGCAGCTGCGGAAAAGTCGGTGGAAGCGCGACTCGTCGAATTGGAGTCGGAGCCGGATTATCCGAACCCACCGCTCCTCGCACATCGCTCTGGCGATCCCGCCTACGTGCAGGGGGGTGTTGCCGTGGTGGAGAATTATACGGGCGCCCTGCGGGTTGTTATCGGAGGGCGGGAGTTTTCTCACAGTGCTTTCAACCGGGCGACCCAGTCGCGCCGGCCCATGGGATCGATCTTCAAGCCGCTTGTGTACGGCACAGCTTTTGAACGCGGTTTGTTTCCGGGCATCTACATCAGCGATGCGCAGATCCAGCCGGGAGAAATTCGCTGGGATGATAAGGGTTGGGGCCCGGACAATTACGACGGAGTTTTCGGCGGGCTGCTTCCGGCTTCCGATGGTCTGGTCCGTTCCCGCAATACGATGACGGCAAGGGTCGGTGAATGGTCGGGCATCGACTCAGTAGTGGCGATGATGGATCACGCCGGACTGGGCCGGCCGGGCTCGGATGAGATCTCCCCGACTATCTATATCGGAACTCTTGGTGCGAGTGTCAGGAACGTAGCAAGTGCCTACTCGGTTTTCGCGACCGGTGGGATTCGTCATCAACCTTACTTCATTGGATCGATCAAAGACCGTGAGGGTGTTGTGCTCTACCAGCACGAAGATGAGTCCTATCGCGTGTTGTCACCCGGAGCGGCCTGGTTGACCTCAAGCATTCTTAAGCAGGTTTTGGAAGAGGGCGGAACAGGTGCCAGTGTCAGGACGATGGGTTTTGCGGCTCCGGCCGGTGGTAAGACGGGAACGACCAACGATTTCTATGATGCCTGGTTTGCTGGATACACCAGCCGCCTCTCCGCAGCGGTTTGGGTTGGGTTGGATCAACCTGACACTATTTCCAAGGATGCATACGGAGGTCGCGTCGCCATGCCGATCTGGCGCGATATCATGGTCGCGGCTCAGGGCATTGGCTATGAATTTACGGACTTTGCCGCTCCCGTAGAGGTGATCGAGATGCAGTTGTGTCGAGAAAGTGGGCTTCTTGCGACTGAGGAATGCCAGTCAGCAGATTCGGTCTACGTGGAACGGGTGCCTCACGATTTGATTCCCAGAAGGTTCTGCAACAAACACTGATTTTCGGTGTGAGCGGGCCGACTTTTCCACTTTGGCTCTCCAAACCGCAAAAAATGAGGTTATCGGGGCGTTTTCCAGGTTGCTGATGGGTAAAGCGAGGCCCTAGAGTGGCGCTCCGCGATGTGAATCTTTGAACATGAGTCTGTCCGCCGCCGCTTCTTCTTTCCGCCCTTTTGCGACGTTCGCCCTGATCTGGGCGATCACGACGCTTTGCCATCAGTTGGCATTTACGTTTTGGGCTCAATCCTGGCAGGGATGGTTGCTGGTGGTGACGGCTTCAGCCTCAGTTTTTAAGCCGAGCTGCGTGGCCCGTTTCAGCATGCTTGTCATCACTTCGGTTATCAACCTGTTTAACAAGCTGCCCTTTGTGCCTAACCACATCCTCTACGAGGGGATGCTGCACGGGATTATGCTGCTGGGTTTGTTGGGTTTCTTTTTCAGTAAGCAAGGGCGTGATGAGTGGCGCCAGATTGGGGAAGGCTGGAAGCGCCACCTGCCGCTGCTGATGCTGGCCATCGTTCTGAAGTGGGCCTACTTCGCTCTCAACTTTTTGCCGAAGGGCCACGTATTCGGAGCCATAACGACCTTGATCCTCGTGATCGCTCTCATCCGGATGCTGGTGAAAGCACCGACCATGGGTGGCGGCGATGTCTACCTTTCACGCTTTGCTCCAGTGGTTCGGACGGCGGTGGTGCTTATGTATTTCTGGGCCGGGACCCAGAAGCTGAATTGGGACTACCTCGATCCGGCGATTTCCTGCGCCGCGGTGCTGCATACGGAGATTGCGGCCTACTTCGGCAATTTCGTTCCCACGGATACCTGGGCACTTCACGGAGCGATCTGGGGATCCTATGTGTTTGAGTTCGGGATTCCCCTGCTGCTGGTTTTCAAGCGCACCCGACTGATTGGATTCGCCGTGGCGATCTTTTTCCATCTTTGGCTCTCGATTCACCCTGCCGCCGGGATTTTCAGTTTCAGCTCGCTCATTCTCGCAGTGCTTGCGCTCTTCCTACCTGAAAGTTGGGGCAGCAAACTACAGGAGTTGTGGAAGAAGCAACTTAACTGGCTCGGCCGCGGCGATGAAAGAAAAGGGCGCAAGATTGCGGCTTGGATTGCGGTGGGCGGGTTCTTCCTGACGCTGGCGATTCAGGGCACGCTCTACCTCACGATCGCAAAGAGCTACGACGTTTTCTGGAAGGCGAACCGGATTGGCTGGGTGGCATTTTTTACCTGGGGACTTTGGATTTCAGCGAACTATCTCATTGCCGGTTGGCGAACCCGTGGCGAAGACCGTTCATTCCCTAATAAACCCAAATGGAATTTGGCCTGGATTGGATTGCTCCCGGTGATCATAAACGGCTTTCTTCCATGGATAGGTGCGCGCACCCAGACTTCGTTTTCGATGTATTCCAATCTTCGTTCCGAAGGTGAAAGCAATCACATGTTCTTCAAGCGGGTTGACCTGTTCCAGTATCAGTCCGACATGGTTGAAGTGCTGGAGGCGAAACCGAACATTCTTGACCCATCGGAAAGCCCGACCGGAATCGGTAACTTTGCTAACATCGGCCACCGCATTATTCCTGCCTTTGAACTTCGTCGTCTCGTCAGCGAGTGGCCTGAGGACCGC
>PKCI01000218.1 GCA_002862135.1 Verrucomicrobiota bacterium
GGGTTTGTCAATGAAGCCAGCGCGAGGGCGTCTGTCAATCATCCGGCGATTTCACTAGTTTATGAGTGCGATCAGGAGCTCGGCGTGAATTTTTACACGCTTGAACTTGTCGATGCTCCGAGCCTCAGTGATCTCGCCCGACGACGGAGTGAGCTGGAAGAGGGTGCGTTGTGGAAGATCCTCGAATCCGTGGCCGATGCGTTGGTCTATCTGCGCGACCAGAGGATGTCCCATCGACTCATCACTGCTCAGAGCATGCTTATGCTGCGCAGCGGCGAACCTCGTATCGCTAACCCGGTGCGCGGACGGGGGACACCCTTGTCGGTTGAAGAAGAACGCCGCCAGATGGAGTTACTTGCTGACGCGGTGGCACCGTTTCTAAAGAAGTCAGGGGCTGACCCGGACCTGGTTTCGCTCGTGGACAGAATGGGGGCCGACCGTATCGATGCGGTCAACACGATCGACGGACTCAAACGTTCGCTTTCCCCAAGTGATCCTAACGAAGGTCTAAGCGAAGTGGAACTCGCCAAGCTGTCAGCTCAGAAGAGCAATCAGACCGCGATTATTTCCGGTGTGTTTATCGGTTTGTTCATCGTGGCCGCTGCCGTGATTACCTTCCTGATTTACGGCTCCAAGCCGGACGCTCGCGAACTCGAATCTTTCACCGCGATTCCTTCAGGGGCATTCCCTTTCCAGGATGGTGAAGAAGTTATCTTGTCGGAGTTCTGGATAGGGCAATTCGAGGTCACAATTGGTGAGTATGCAAACTTTCTTTCTGATCTCGCGACATATCCTGACAAGCTCGAAAAAATTCGCCACGAGGATCAGCCCGAAAGCAAGACCTCCTATGAACCCGACCGTTGGTCAGAGATTCTCAGTGCGGCGAAAAAGGGTGGGAAGTTTTACGGCGGACAAATCGATATGAATTGCCCAGTGGTCGGTGTCGATTGGTGGGATGCTAATGCCTACGCCGCTTGGAGAGGGGGTCGTCTCCCCACGGAGCAAGAGTGGGAGAAAGCTGCTCGTGGTCGCTCGGGAAATCAGTATCCGTGGGGCGACGAGATGGTGCCTGAGAATTTCAACAGCGGCATGGATCATGAGTCGGAAGGCGACGTTGGTGCCGGCGACATTGATGGTTTCAAATACTGGAGCCCGGTCGATGCAATGACAGCCGACGAGAGTCGATACGGAGTGATGGATCTTGCTGGTAATGTCAGCGAATGGACCGCGACCCGGGATGCTCATCCCGAGTCTCCCGACAAAAGCGTTCCCTTGAAACGTGGCGCTTCTTTTGCCACGAAGGGGGACTTTGAACTGACGGTTCGACGCGCCAGCGAGTCGGCAGAGGAACGAAACTTCCTCACCGGTTTCCGTGTCGCTGCGGATACCGCAGAGCCGGAGATTGTCGGCCCGTCAGTGCCCGCTCCGCAGTCTGCGGAAGAGGGGAGTAATGAAAATGCCGAGGAACCGGCTTCTCCCATGACTTCAACTGAAACGGTCATGCCCAACGGTGACGAGGAGGAATCGTCTGACGCACCCGTCGAAAAACCGGAGCTTGAGGCTCCGGAGGCTAATGATGCCACTGCTGCGTCTCCGTCCTTTAAGGGGGGCAAAGGCAGCGAGGGAGAAATGGCCCCTGCTCCTGCGGAGTAATTGGCCGGCCAAATTCCTGTTTATTCGTGGATTCCGCGGGCCCAGGCGACGACTTCATCGTCCTCCAGTTCAAACGAAACTACCATAGGGCGGCAGCAGATTTCGCAGTCGTAGTCGACTTCAGAGGGGACCTCGTCGGGATAGGGGAGAGGGACATGAAACTGCTCAAAACAGGTGGGGCAGGTGACAGGGGCAGTATCCATTTTCTGTGAAATCGGCTGAGTTCCTTTGTTTTCGTGGGTTTTGGGGCCAAAAAAGAATCGCAAAAGTAAGCCGAAAATCGCTTGTTTCGAGACGGTTTGCCTTTAAATTTGCGCCCCTCCGCCCGTTGCAGGCGCTTCTCTTGCGGGATGGAGTAAGAAACTGAGAAGCAATGTCGGAAGGCAAATAAACCAAACAAACAAACCTTAATCAAACCTATGGCAGCCACAATCAACCCGTCAAATCCGGAGCTTTTAGCTCTGATTGGCCAAAAGTTCCACACCCACCGCGAGAACTCAATCGTGCGGGGTAAAATCATCGAAATCCGATCCCAGGTGGTGGTCGTGGACATCGGTGCCAAGTCTGAAGGCATCATTGCAATTTCTGAATTTGAGGATGAAGAGATCAACGTTGGCGACGAGATCGAAGTTCTCCTTGAGAAACTGGAGAACGACGAAGGTATGGTCGTTCTCTCGAAAGAGAAAGCTGCTCACAAACAGAACTGGGACAAGATCGTCAAGGTTTACGAAGACGGTGGCCTTGTGAAAGGCAAGGTGAAGTCCGTCGTCAAAGGTGGGCTCATGGTCAACGTTGGCGTGGAAGCTTTCCTTCCTGGTTCCCAGATCGACATCATTCCTCCCAAGGACCTCAACGAATACGTTGGTAACGTTTACGAGTTCAAGATTGTCAAAGTCAACGATATCCGCAAGAACATCGTGCTGAGCCGCCGCGAGGTGATCGAAGCTGAGCGTGCTGAGCAGCGCGCTGAGTTCCTTGAGTCCGTCAAGACTGCTGACAAGGTTGAAGGTGTCGTTAAAAACATTACCGATTTCGGCGCTTTCATCGACCTCCAGGGCATGGACGGTCTTCTTCACATCACCGACATGAGCTGGGGCCGCATCAATCACCCCAGCGAGATGCTTGCCATTGGTCAGCCTCTCGAGGTTATCATTCTCGACGTAGACAAGGATAAGGAGCGTGTCTCCCTCGGCCTCAAACAACTTCAGGACAATCCCTGGGAAGCGATCGATGCCAAGTATCCGATCAGCAGCGAAGTCAGCGGCAAGATCACGAAGCTCGTGCCCTATGGTGCTTTCGTGGAATTAGAACGCGGTGTGGAAGGTCTTATCCACGTTTCCGAGCTTTCTTGGACCAAGCGCATCACCCGCCCGAGCGACGTTCTCTCTCTCGACCAAGACGTCAAGGCTGTGGTCCTCGCGATCAACACGGACGAGCAGAAGATTTCTCTCGGTGTCCGTCAGCTCGAGCCCAATCCTTGGGACGAAGTTGAGACTCGCTACCCAATCGGTTCAACGATCAAGGGCGAGATCCGCAACCTCACTCCATACGGTGCCTTTGTGGAACTGGAAGACGGCATCGACGGCATGATCCACGTTTCCGACCTTAGTTGGACCCGCAAGATCAATCACCCGAGCGAGATCCTCAAGAAGTCCCAAGAAGTCGAGGCCGTCGTTCTCGAAATTGACAAAACCAACCAGCGCATCAGCTTGGGTGTCAAGCAGCTTGAGAACGATCCGTGGAGCGAGATCGACACCCACTTTAAGGTTGGTGACCTTGTCAAGGGAACGGTCGCCAAGATCGCCAGCTTCGGCGCTTTCATCCAGCTCGAGGATGACATCGACGGCTTGGTCCACATCTCGCAGCTCAGCGAAGATCACGTGGCAAAGGTCAAAGATGTCATCAAGGTGGGCGACGACGTGGAAGCCCGCGTCATCAAAGTCGACAAAGTCGAGCGACGTATCGGTCTCTCTATCAAGGCAGCCGAATACTCCGAGGAGCAGCTCAAGAAAGAGACTGCTGCTTTCGACGCCCTCCGGCCGAGCTCTGACCTCGTGGGTCTCGAACAGGCATTCAATCTCGCTACCGAAGAGTGGCGTCCAGGCGAAGAGCCCGGCGAAGAGGATGCCGAAGATTGATCGATTCCCAAAACTCTGCGGAGGGTCGCGAGGCCTCCTGGAAGAAAACGTTGAAAGGAGCAGGGGAAGCCCTGCTCCTTTTTTTGTAAAAACGGGCTTTCGGGGGTCACAAACGCTGACTTTACGAAAATGATCTACGGACCCATGCTGGTTTTCCGGCCGTGTTTTCCCGGAGAGCTGCCTGAAAGTTTTGCTGGTCCCTGCCATCAGAGTAGGCTCGAGAAGGCTTGGAACTCATGAACCGGGAAACTACCAAGATAAATTTGCCTCCTCCGGGAATGATGCGGAAGCGGGACCCGCGGGCTCCCCGCTGGATCTGGTTGGTGTTGATCGTGGTTTCTCTTGTCGTTGGGACTGGGGCTGGACTCTACGTGGGCTTGAAGAATGCCCCGGATCCCGGAGGCAAGGAGGTCGCAAGTGGTAGCGAACTGGCGGATCAGGAAGTTGAGCATAAGCTCGCGGAAGCGCGCCAGGCAGTCGCAGAAGGCAACTGGATCGGAGCTCGTCTCCTTTTTATGGAGGTTCAGGATGTTGATCCAGATAATCCGGTAGTGCTCGCATCTCTGCCCCTGATTGATCGGCGGCTTGATGAAGCTCGCGGCAGTATTGAAGTGGTCACGGATCCGCCTGGTGCGGAGGTGGAGCTTGAGGGTATTGGTAAGAAAAGGTCTCCGTATACTTTCACTGGGGTGCCTTACGGCTCTCACCTTCTCAAGGTTTCCAAGGATGGCTTCGAACCGGTCACCCAAACGATCGCAGTCCGCAGTGAAGATCTTATTGTCGTTCCGTCGATCGACCTCACTGCAAGCTCTGGCCAGATCGAGGTGGTCAGCGAGCCAAGGGGCGCCGAATTCAAATTACTCAAGCTGGTTGAAAATGAGCAGCAGGAATTGGTCGAAGTTGGACAGACCCCAGCCATTATCGGCAAGCTTGATCCCGGCGATTACCGGGTGCTCATGGAGGTCGACGGATGGCCGGAATATGCTGAGACGGTTCGCGTGCAGAATGATCGTAACACTGCTGTTTCTGCTGTTTTCGCCATGGGTGGATTTAACGTGGTCAGCGATCCAATCGGAGCTGAAGTCTGGGTGCAGTCAGGAGGTGAGCCTATGAAACGTTCCGGTGTAGCTCCCTTGAGCCTGACAGACCTCCCTGTCGGACCGTTGAAGCTGGAACTTCGTTACAAAGACTGGCCGCCAATTCGTCGAACCGTTGAAGTCACTGATGGGGATTCCCGTAATCTGGACTTTGCCTGGGAACGAAGCCTGGTGACTTTTCGCAGTGATCCAGCCGGGGCGGAAGTTTGGCTAAATGATGCCCGTCTCGGCAATGGCCGCGAGGTTGCTCCGTTCAAGGTGGAACTGCCGGAAGGGGAGTATGTCTTTCTTGCTCGTCACAGTGAACTCGGCAGCAAGGGGGTGAGTCATATTGTCGAGGCGGCCCAAGGGTCAGATGAGGTCTTCTTCCAATTCGATTACGGTTCGATCAAGCTGAGCAGTGAGCCTGTTGGTGCGGCCGTGATTTCGAGTGGCATACCGATTGGGCGCACACCGTTGACCCTGCCGGCGGTGAAGCCCGGCGTCTACACCTATGAGTTCCGCAAAGACCAACACCGTGGCACGGTGGTTTCAGGTGTACTGGAACCCGGAGGTACTCTGGACTTCAATGCCCGCCTGACTTATGACCCGGCACCAGTCACAAGTCGAGATTTCACGAATAGAGTAGGACAGAAGATGATCTGGGTTGGCGAGTTGGGCGGTTGGGTCGCTTCTCACGAAACGACACAGGCGCAGTTCGAACAGATTTCAGGCGAGAACCCGAGTTACTTCCCGTCACCCAATCATCCGGTCGACAGCGTCACCTGGTATCAGGCAGTTAAGTATTGCGAGGCGCTTACTCATGAGGAGCAGATTCGCGGGAGAATTCCGAAAGGCTATCGTTACCGCCTGCCCACTGATGTGGAGTGGGGCAAGTATGTTGGCGGACAGAAGCTCGATGGCGCTATCTCCAGCCTGTTTGAGCGTAAGAAGTCAACCGCGCCGGTTGGCTCTCTCGCTCCGAACGAGCACGGACTTTACGATGTCCGGGGCAACGTCTGGGAATGGGTTGAAGATTGGTATTCCCCGACAATCGTTAATCGTGTCACACGCGAAGGTGCGACTCCAAGCCCAGACTGGGTTGGCACCGAGCGGAAGGTTTTGCGAGGGGGTGCCTGGAACCGGTCTTCCCAGTTTGACCTTTCTGTGGCTAATCGAATGGCAGCGCGTCCCGGTGCGGAAGACCGTTACGATGTCGGTTTCCGCGTGGTCCTGATGAAAGACTGAATGGTTGCTCCGGCGGCTGCTACTCAACAGCGAACGTCTGAGTCATCTGGGCGTCCGGCGTGGCTGGCCTGTAGTGGAACACGCGGATGGCCTCTTCGTCCGGACTCTTGGCGGCGTAGATTGCAATCTCGACCCTGGGAGAGCCTCCCGCGGCCCCACCGGCGAGCGGCTTTGTGGTGATGTTGATCTGATTGGTTCCGCGACGAACGCCACCCATGATCAATTCAGCGGTTTTGACATTGGAAAAGTTGCCGTTTTCGATTCCGTTGACGGTGACATTCACCTCGTATCCGGTGGAGTCGACCCAGGCTTCGGCAATGAAGTCTGGAGCATTGACCGGCTGAGGAACGGGAGGCAGCTGCGGAGCCGGCTGGAATTCTTCACCTTGAAGAAAGGAGAAATCAGCATTCCGAATCTGAAGGAGCAGCTCTGAGTCGTTGCCGGTTTTAACGACACGGAGTCTGTCGAATTTCCAGGTGCCGTCTTCTTTGAGGAAATGCAATACAATTAGGTTGTCAATCGGACCTCCGTCAGGAGCTCCGCCGAAGTTGGCTTTTCCGAAGTAAGTGGAGGTCGCGGTTTCCCTGGTAGAGAGAACGCCGAGTCCGACGAGTCCTGCAAGCGTTGGGGCTTCGAGCGGATCAGCGAAGAATGTTTTTGGAAAAGGAAGCTTCTGCGAAACAATGATATTGCGAACCTCCATTTGGCGGGAGAATGCGGTGACTTGCTCCCATTTGGCAACATCCCGAGTGGCCATGGCATTGTGCCATGCGTTGTAAGCGTTCTCAAGCGTCGCACGAAGAGTTGGATCCCGTCGGGCCTGCTGAGCGACAGCAGTGTTTATGGTTGGGCTTGTCAGAAGGCTTGCCAAGAGGCTCGTCAGGAGAAAAGACGAGATGATGGGGGAGAGGGCTTTTCCATTCTGGAACATAGAGAGAGGGTAGCATGTTGAAGCTGGTTGAACAGGAGAGTTTCGGGGGCTAGATGAAACTTGATATTTGTTGCCATCCTTTACTCATCGTGTTTCGGGTAAGCCGCTACAGCCTCCAGCTGACCGGAAAACGTTCTTGCTGGAGAAAGGCCAGGCCAAGACCCACTCGAGCTTGGAGGGACGTGATCTCCAAAATTCATGTCGGGAAGACGTTCATGCGGCAATGACGTGACTTGCCTTTCCCACTGCGATCGCTCAAACTTCTACTATGAAGTTTACTGCTGCTCTTCTAGCTCTCGGCTTTGCCTTCTCCGCTAACCTTCCTGCGCGTCAGTGGAAACAAGCGGCTACCGGTAAAGTGATCGAAGCTGAACTCATCAAGATTGAATATGGCAAGGCTCACCTGAAACTCGCGGATGGTCGCGTCGGCCAGGTCGAAGTAATTTCTTTGAGCCTGGAAGATCAGCAGTATATCGCAACTCTGGAGGAAGCTGGCGTCCCAGCAGGTGGCGGAGTGGCAGTTGATGGTGCTGACTGGCCCCATTTTCGCGGAGCGAATTCCGACGGTATTTCTCCTGACACAGACCTACTTGATAAGTGGCCCGAAGGTGGTCCGGAAAAGCTCTGGGTCTTTAGTGATGCCGGGATGGGATACTCCGGTTTCTCAGTCGTGGGCGGAAAACTCTACACGCTGGGGACCCGTGGCGATGAAGTTACCGTGATCTGTGTCGACATTGCCTCCGGTGAGCAGCTTTGGTCCACCCGCATTGGAACTGATGATCAACAGGGATATAACGTGGGTTGGGGGCATGGCCCTCGCAGCACCCCGACAATTTCTGATGGGCTCGTTTTTGCGACCGGCCCGAAAGGAACGGTTGCCTGCCTCGACGCTGCAAGCGGTGACAAGAAGTGGAGCAAGGATCTGAAGAGTGACTTTGATGGTCAGGCCGGGGGATGGGGCTTTTCTGCTTCTCCCCTTGTGGATGGCGACAATCTCATTCTCGGCCCCGGTGGTAGAGATGCTGGCATCGTCTGTCTCAAGAAAGACACGGGAGCGACCGTTTGGAAATCGGACGATGTGAAGCCGGGCAAAGCGGAGTACGCCACCATTCAGATCTCCGAGATGAATGGCCAGCGCCAGTATATCCGTCTTTTCGCTGAGGAGCTTGTCAGCGTTTCCGCTGATGACGGTTCTGTTGTCTGGCGTTCGGAGTGGCCTGGAAAAACCGCGGTGATTCCTACACCCATTGTGAGTGGCAATGAGGTCTATGTGACTTCCGGCTACGGAGTGGGTTGTAAGCTGGTCTCGATCGACAGCAGCAATAATGCTTCGGATGTCTGGATGGACAAGACGATGAAGAACCACCACGGTGGCGTTGTTAAAGTGGGCGATTACCTTTACGGATTCTCTGACGGTGCCGGGTTGATTTGTCAGGATTGGAAAACCGGTGAGCTCGTCTGGAATGAAAAGGGCCGCTACACTACCAAAGGATCCGTTCACGTCGCTGATGGCAATCTTTATGCTCTCAACGAAGATGACGGAACACTTACTCTCGCCACCGTAAGCCCGGACGGCTTTGAGATGAAAGGGCAGTTCACTCTTGACCCCCAGAGCGAAAACCGCAACCCCAAGGGGAAGGTTTGGACTCATCCGCTCGTGATTGGCGGCAAGCTTTTCCTCCGCGACCAAGAGATCATTGTTTGCTACGACGTCTCCAGTTAAGGAAATTGACTCAGTGAATTTCCCCTGGACGGGAGGCAACCGGGTTGAACGCACCGTTCAACTCGGTTTGATTGTGGCGCTGCATGTCGAACGATGAAGAAAAACAGGAACTGGTGAGTTCTCGTGAGGACAGAAAGGCGGCAGCATGGACGTGGCCTGTGATCCTGGTCTCGGTGTTCTTCATAGGGTGGCTGGTCAATGTGATTCCTACCGGAGCTCTCGAGCCAGATGAGGCAGAGGTATCGGGAGCAGAACTCGGCAGTGCGGCCGACTTGGCCCTATTGCAGATTCAAAGTCAGGCCATCATTGCCTCGGCTTCGATGGACGCTGACTCGGCGACCCATGCTATTCAGACTCTGAGAGAGCAGACGTCCGGAACGCGCGCTCGTGCGGCAGTGTTGTTGCTTGAGGACTTTATTGACATTCCGGATTCTAAGCCTATTGCGCGGCTCCGCGAGCTCAAGAAAAGCAAGGGAGCGCCGAGCTGGCTCGAGGAAGTTGAGATTTCGCTGAACACGGGAGTGACCGACCAGCAGCGGATTGTTTTGCGTCGGGAGTTGGGATGGTTTGCCGAACTGGCAGCTGGACCGGATCGCACTGAACCTGTCAAAGCGAGGGAAATTCGCCAGCAATCTACCGGCGTGATTCTTCTGGTGATGCTTTGCCTGTTCGGGGCTGCCGGGGTGATCCTCGTGGGTGGAGTCTTTCTCATTAAGTTGGCGCGCAAGCGGAGACTTACGGCCACGACGATGAAGCTGGAGCCTGAAACTTTCCCTCGTGGTGTGATGCTGGAAGTGTTTGCCCTTTACCTTTGTATGATTGCCCTGGGCGAGTTGGGTTCAATTTTCTTTCATGGTGGTATCTCGATGATCGGTTATGTCCTCTCGATCGGAGTCCCCCTCGGCTGGCCTCTTTTTCGAGGACACAAATGGAAGCCTTTTTTGCACTCTCTCGGCTGGCATCGAGGAGACGGCGTTTGGAAAGAAATTGGATGCGGCATTCTCGGCTATTCAGGGGTCCTCGCGATAGCATCGATAGGCATCGCGCTGACCTGGATTTTGACGATGTCCGTAGGCATGTTTTCCGGCGGCGGTGCTGAGACTGCTGCCAAGCCTGCGGGCCCGGAGCCCCACCCTATCCTTGGTTGGATGTTCAGCGGTGACTGGATTGCCCGAATTCTCTGCCTGCTTCTCGCTGCAGTCCTCGCACCGCTGTTGGAGGAAGCCTTGTTCCGGGGAGCCCTTCATCGCTACTTGCGCGGACAATTCGGCTTTTTCGCCTCGGCTTTGATCACTAGCGTAATTTTCGCCGCTCTTCATCCTCAGGGCTGGATGGCCATCCCGGCATTGGGGGCTATTGGAATTGGCTTTTCGCTGCTGCGGGAATGGAGAGACTCACTGATTGCACCGATGGTGGCTCATTCCATTAATAACGGTGCGCTGATCGTGGCCGTATGGGTGGCTCTATGAAAAAACGTGCGATGATTGAAACTCAGGCCAGTTCGGGAGCTGGATCTCGAAATTTATGAAATATATATTAATAGTAAAAATTTCTTGATCAATCACTTCGCTTATTCTAATCTAGAAATTATAAAATATTCATAACTGGAGTGCCTCTCACAATAATTTAGACATTTCAGAAAAAGATTGGACCCAACCTGCTCAACTTTTTCGCTCACCGCCATGTCCTTCACATTTAGGAATCTGTTTTCTGAGGAAGGCGAATACTCTGCTCCCGAAACTCCGCAAGAAGCTGAAGCCACCAGCCCGGATGATATCTTTTCCTCACCGTCCACAGGGGGCGTTCTTAAAGACTCGCCTTCCGAGGGTCATAGAGAAACGGCCTTCGAGCGAACTCAGAGTTTCCTGGTTAGTGAGCTTCTGCCTTTCATTCCGCCCGCCATTTCTGCAAAGAGTGGCATCCCGATGGAGGACGAGCTCATCCTCCGCATGCCGGCAGACGGGAGTACTGACGTGAAGTTGTCGGTGATTTATCAGGTTTGCCCCCAGTTGTTCGCGGCGGAGATCACTCCGCTGAATGATTCGACAGTCACCTTGCCTGCCAAGCTGGAATTGTCGGCCGGTGGCGAAGAGAAATCGGCCGTAAGGCTGAGCGGGGTTGCTTTTGGAGCCAATCCGTTCAGCGTGGATGAAGAAACTGCAGCTGCCGATACGACCGAGGCAAAAACCCCTGAAGCCGGAGCAGATGGCAAAGTTGAGGAGGACAATCCCTCCTGGTCCCCTGAGTCTTTGGGTGCAGAAGCAGCTTTGGAGGGGAAAAAATTCGATGAACCCGCGTCGGATTTTTCTGGATTTGAAGCGCTGGCTGTGACGAAGCCTGAGCCTCTGGTTGAGGAAGTGCGTCAAGGTTTTGACAACCTGAAGGGATTCACAGCTCCCGCTGTGGATCTGGCAGAAGAGGAGCCAAAAGCTGGAGTGATTGAAGATCATGCGCCAGCAGACGGTTTAGAGGAACCGGCAGCCTCAGCAAGTGAAGAAGAGTCGGAAGCATTCGGCGGTAATGGTTTTGATAATTCAGGTGGTGGTTTTTCCACGCTCTTCTGCGAACAGGCTGAGGGAGATTCCGAGATACCGTTCCCGGGATCCTGCAAAGAGACGGTCCCTGCTGAGGGGCACGGAACTTGGGGCACCATGTTCGAAGCCGGATTCAGCGGAGTCAACGGCGGAGAAGATATCGCACCTGTTCCCGACGGCTTTGGAGATAGGTTGACCCGTGATATCAAGGGCGAAGCGGAGCCCGGACAAAACGCTCCTGCGTCGTCGCTGGAATCGGTTGAGGCCGAGATGGTTGCGCCCCCCGCTGCTGAAGTATTCATAGAAGAGCCGATGCCGGAGAAGAATAAGCCGGATACCTTTGGGCTCGATGCTGCTCCGGCGTTTTCAGAGTCAAAGAGCTATGATCAAGGAATGCCAGAAGGGTTCGATGCCCCGGTTAATGCTGCTCCTGAAGAAGATGCAGCGCCCGATTCGGAACCCGCAACTTTGCCGCCGGCGGTTTCAACTGCCGCAACATTCGACTTTGCTGTCGGTCTCGTAGATGAAGCTGAGGAAATGCCGGATCTTGAGATGAGGGCGATTTTCTCATCGAGCGATTCATTCACTCTGTCCCGGGTTGCGCGGAAGATTGTTGAACTGCCCGACATGATGGGATGCGCACTCGCCACCCCGGTTCGCCTCGTGCAGGCTTCCCGAAGCGAAGAGAGTCGGTTGGGTGATGAGTCACAGGAGACGATCCAGTCGGTCAAGAACCTTGCCAAGTTGACGGGACTACCGGACACCAAATCATTTACACTGCAGAGTGATCGAGGTATTGTTAGCCTGTTCATGGAGGGCTCCTGCTGCCTGATTGTTCGTCATAATGCCCCTGAGTTCGGGCCGGGAATCCGCGAAAAGCTGATCCTGATTGCCCGCACGATGCACAAGCTTAACGACTGACCAAACCATAGCTATGGTTAACCACAGTTCACGGGAGATTCAGTTTGAGATCGTTTACCGCGGTCCTCCCGAGAGTGGAAAACCACCAACCTAAAATACATCTACCGCCGCCTTAATCCCTGATAGCGCGGTAACATGGTTTCTTTGGCCACTAAGCATAATCTAACCATTACCTTTGATCTCCTGCCGGTTTACACGACTGAAATCGCTGGTTATAAGGTAAATCTTCAGATCTGCACCGTTCCTGGCCAGGTGGTTATGCGGGAAGCGCGCAAGTGTTGATGGCGGTTGGGGACGGGATCATATCTGTAGCTGATTCGAGGCAGGAACGGTTTGAAGCGACGCAGAGGTGCTACAGCAATTGCTGCAGCGCCCTCTCAAAGCTTCGATTTGATCCTCGCCGAATCCCTTTCGCCTTTCAGTTCAATCAGCGGGATGCCAAGGGAGCGGTAACCCCGGATTTACTTGACGATGCGTCGGAGGTTAAGGTTCCTTCTTGCCTCGCCTGTGCGATTGCCGTTTACCAGGTCTTTGCGACACTAGATTGGATGACCCAGCAGGTTCTGGCGAAATCCCATTTGCGAGCTCTGAACGCCGAATGTCTTACCATGGCATCGATAACCGCGGCCAACCGGTCCATCCAGAGCTCTTACACAAGGTGGTTTACGGGCTTGAAAGGGAGCCTCTAGGGAGAGATATTCAACGGAACATGGATATTAGTGAAAGCTCAGATTCGGCAAACGCCGACTTTACGCCCGCTGCGCCCATAGAGATTAGCCTGGAGGTGGCGGAGCAGGCGGACGAATTATTGCGCGAGCTCGCGGAAGATGCCGGCCTCGATACGGCCCTCATCGTCGATCAGAATGGAGCCCTCGTTACTGGAATCTCCGCCGAAGAGAATGTCACTGTCGATTTGATCTCTGCCCTTGTTGCGGGAGCGAGCGGGGCGATGAAAACCCTGGTTCGTGAAATGGGTGAGACAGGCGAAATTGAAAGTCTTCATCAGGGAAGTGAACGCTCGGTTTATCTTCGTGAGATCGTCGGTCGATTTTTTCTGGTTGGAGTCGCTGAAGCATCCCTGCCCGTTGGTTTGACCAGAGAGAAGTCTAACCAGATGCGGGGGCGATTTGCTGAACTGCTGAATTTAGTAAAACCAACTGATTTTACAGAAAAGGAAGAGCTGTCTGAATCTGCGGTTATGCCGCGAACGCTTCGGGAAGTAGCGATTGCGCGCGCGGCCGAAAGAGCTGCCAGAGATCCTGAGGTAGACGAGGACGATCCGCTCGTCGGCATCGACGATGATCCGGTCGTCGATGATGAGAACGTTTTTTTCGACCTCGGAAAGCTGACCGCAGTGGCTGAAGGCAGCGAATCTTCCGGAGACGAAAGTTCTGCTGCGGAAGAAGAGTCAATTTTCGAGTTGGAAGAGGAGGAAGCCGAGATCGAGGAAGAGGAAGAAGAACAGCGTGATCCAACCGAAGTAATCGAGCCGCTCGAACTTGATGAACCGGAGATTGTCATTGAACCCGAAGAGGGGCCTCCAGCCGAATCTCCATTCGAGATCGATGAAGAGGAAGAGGAGGAGGAATTGGTAGTTCCGGAAACGATCGTTCTCGAAGAGGGGGCGCCTGTGGAATCCATCTTTGAACTGGAGGCTGACGAAGTTGAGGAGGAGGAAGACGATGCAGTTGAAGCGGTTGACGAAGGGTCAGCCGTTGAAATTGACGACCAAGAGGACTTTTCCGGTATTTTTGAGGTCGATTCTGATTCCGACGAAGAAGAAAGCGACCTCGTTTCCGAGCTGGGTGACGACGACAGCACTAATGCAGATGGGGAGTCTGCTGAGACTTCGGAGGGAAGCGAAGCAGAGGAGGAAAAAGAAGTCGGAGGCTCCGGACCGTTTTACTTCTGAGAAAACTGAGTTTCCAGCCATGCGGAAGATCGGGAATTGAACCTTTGCCCATTCGCTATCGTGTGTTACGAATAGAATCGAAACTCTCCATTCGGATACAGAATACCTAAATGGATTTGATCACCAAAGGCGGGCCTTTAATGTGGCTCCTACTCGGCTGTTCCATTATCGCGATTGCGATCTTTCTCGAACGCCTCTTCTACTTTCACCGTGCGAGGATTGACGTCGGAGATTTGCTCTTCGGGTTAAGAAATCTGATCAAGAACAAAGCCTATTCTGAGGCACTCTCAGAGACAGTAGTCACTCCCGGACCCGCGGCTCGCGTGATTCAGTCAGCGTTGCGTCGTTATTCCGCGCCCCGGACAGAGCTTAAAGAAATCGTTCAAGAAAGCGGCCAGCTCGAAGTACCCAAGCTCGAAAAACATTTATCCGTACTCTTAACTGTGGCCTACATCGCTCCACTGATTGGCCTGCTCGGCTCGGTTCTCGGTTTGGTTGACACCTTCGTGCGAATCAACGCCGTTGGTGGTTTTACAACGGTATCCGAGATTTCTCAGGGCGTTTATGAGGCTCTCATTACATCAGCTGCCGGACTAATGGTGGCGATTCCTGCGCTCATTTTCTATTCTCATTTGCGCACCTACGCGAAAAGCCTGATGCACGATATGGAGAGTGCGGGCATTGAAATCGTGAATACGATTTGCGATCTCCGTTCAGAACCTTCAGACATTATTTCGATGCGTCCGGATAATGAAGAGGCCAGTGGTGAGGGGGACGATTCGGTTCAGTCCTGAGAGGTGTTCAGAAAAGTGCGGTTACAGTCGTGAAACTTGAGTCAACATTGAAGGATCGTGGCGGAATGCTTTACACGGCACCCCTGATGGATGTGATCATGCTCCTGATCATCTTCTTTCTGTTCGGCTCTAGCTTTGTCTTGAAGTCCGGAATCGGAGTGACTCTGCCGAAGTCGGGTTCGGTTCTTCCACCTGCCGAAGATGCTCATATCGTGACCTTGATCCCAGGGCGTTCGGGCGACTTCTACTTCAACGACCAGAGAACAACTCTGGAAAAGTTACCCGGGGTTCTTGAGGAAGCGATCAAGCGTTCGGATGATGTCATTCTTTTGAGCGACGAAACAATCGACTATGGGGTCGTGATGGAGATATCCAGTATCATCCTGGGATACGGTTTTAATCTTTCGCAGGCGACTCAGCAATACACTCCGTGATTCATTTTGCGAAAGATGAGGGGTATGCAACATAAGAAATCAGCGGACGAGTTTTTTATCTTTTCGTGGTCCAAGGACCGCCTTGGTTGGCTCTACCTGACCGCGTTCACCATGTTTTCGTTCATGATCCATGGTGCAGGGTTTTATCTCTTCCAGGTAGTGTATCCAGCTCCGACTCGTGTGGATCCGACCATGCAATCCATCTCTATTCTGGACGAGTCGAATCCGGAAGTTCGCTCACTGTTCCAGCGCCTCACAGACCGAACCGTCTATCTTAAGGCGCCTTCGGAGCAGAGCGATGTCAGGGTCCGCTTACAGGATTACGAGGTCCGGTTCCTGCCCTCATTCCAAAGCATAAAAGTTGAGCCGATTCCACCGGATTATCCTTGGTCACTGTCGCTTAGAGAAGCGAAGGTGATAGCCTTGCCCGAAACGAACAAAAAGGGGGAGACACTCGCGAGTTTTGATGACAGCCTGGGCGAAAGCCGTGTGGCTCCCTGGTCTATTTTTGAAGATTACCTGGAGAGAGCTGAAGCTGTCCCTGCCTTTCGTGCCAGGCTCCGGGTTTTGCCTAATGGAGATGTCAGAGTGATTAAGATTGAAGCCGAACTCGAACAGGAAAACCGCAGGAAGCTAATCGAAGTGATCGAATCGACCCTAAGATTTCTACCCTCTGAAATTGCCTCGGAGGGTTGGATGGATGTCTGGGCCAGGGGTTGATCTTCAAAGAATTAGGGGGCAGGTTAGGGAACGTCCTATAGAACGTAAGAAACATGTTTCGAGTCACTCTTGATGGAATGATCGCCGTTTATCTGGTGGTCATCATGTGCGCCCTGTTCTTCGCGTGGGTGGCTGCCGAGATTTTCCGAAAAGGCCGCGAGAACCGCCGCCGCAAGCATTTCGTAATCTGCGGGATCTGCGACCACGTTTTCGAAGACCTTTCCGATCACGATCTGGCTGAGTGCCCGCGTTGCGGGGCAATGAACGAACGGGAACGAGTGATCGAAATTTGATTAAATTTGTCCCGGAGGTGCCGAGATTAATGTCGGGATCTGCCCCGAGAAATCGCCTTGCAATGGGTATGAACCACGCTGAGTTTAGCCGCCAATTCGAATAGACAAGATCATGGAACGAAGAGTTGTCATTACCGGAATGGGGGTGGTTTCGCCTATTGGAAACGATCTCGATACCTTCTGGAACAGCCTGATCGCTGGAAAGAGCGGAATCGGCCATATCACCAACGAAGCTCTTGCTGAGTTTGACTGCCAGATTGCTGGTGAAGTGCGGGATTTCGATGCAGCTCAGTATTTCAAGAACCCCAAGGATGCAAGGCGCGCGGACCGTTTTGCCCAGCTTGCCATGGGAGCAGCCGTGATGGCCATGGACGACTCCGGCATCGATCTGGAGCAGGTAGACCTGGATCGCTTTGGCTGCATGGTAGGGAGTGGTATCGGGGGCCTCGAAACCCTCGAAGGACAACACATCAATCTGACCCAAAAGTCTCCCAAGCGGGTTTCCCCGTTCACCATCCCGATGATGATCGCAAACATCTCCAGCGGAATGGTATCCATGGAATACGATCTTCGTGGTCCTAACATGTGCATTGTGACTGCTTGCGCGACCTCCAATCACAACATCGGCGAAGCCTGGCGAATGATTAAATTCGGTGACGCCGAGGCATTTATCGCCGGTGGTTCCGAGTCCACGATCTGCCCGATGGGTCTGGCAGGTTTTGGCAATATGAAAGCGCTCAGTATGCGCAACGATGAGCCAGAGAAGGCCTCACGTCCTTTTGATGTCGACCGCGACGGATTTGTGATGGGTGAGGGCGCCGGTGTCATAGTGATCGAAGAGATGGAGCATGCTCTCCAGCGTGGTGCTCGCATCTACGCCGAGCTAACTGGATACGGTGTTTCTGCAGACGCTTATCACCTGACTTCTCCTCATCCTGAAGGCGACGGCGCGCGCCGCTGCATGGAGATGGCGATTAAGCACGCCGGAGTCAAGCCTGAGGAGATCGACTACGTCAATGCTCACGGGACTTCGACTGGTCTCGGTGACGTCTGCGAAACTAAGGCGATCAAGCATGTCTTTGGTGAGTATGCCAAGGACGGACTAATCGTCAGTTCGACCAAATCTATGACCGGACACCTTCTCGGTGCAGCCGGAGGCGTTGAGCTGGCCGCCTGTGTCAAGGCGATTGGTGAAAGCATTATTCCTCCTACGATCAACCTCGATAATCAGGATGAGCGTTGCGACCTCGACTACGTTCCGCACACGGCGCGGAAGGCTGAGGTGAAGCGGGCTCTAACCAACTCATTCGGATTCGGTGGCCACAACGCCTCCCTTATTTTGGAGAAGTTCGAAGGCTAGTTCCGAGCCTGAATTGATTTAACGAAAATAGCCGCGTCGAAATTGACAGCGGCCTTTCTTGGATCTACGAACCGAACGGCTCTTGGCTCTAGACGGCCATGGCGGTTTCTTCGTGGTCGGAAAAGAATTCGTCATCCTCGGCTTCGCCACCGTTACGGAGGGGGCGGGGGCCGGGATCCTCTCTCTTCTGGAGCGCGCGGCGCAGCTTCTTCAAAGCAATATTCTGCAGCTGGCGAATACGCTCACGTGTGACGCCGAACTCCTGACCTACTTCTTCGAGAGTCTTCGGCTTCTGGCCGGCAAGGCCGAAGCGGGCATCGATGATCTTTCGCTCACGTTCATCGAGAACCTCGAGAAGGTCGTCGAGCTGCATGTGCATATTTTTGTGGCTGAGGAGCTCGAGGGGTGTTTGAGCTTTCTCGTCACCGATGATCTCCCCGAATTCGGTGTTGTCGTCATCGCTGATTGGAGCATCCAGAGACGCCGGGCGAAGCGCAGCGGACTTGAGGTGGGAAAGCTTGGCGCGGTCGATACCTATCTCCTCGGCGAGTTCCTCGTCGGTGGGCTCGCGGCCTAGTTCCTCGCTCAGCACCATGGCAACGCGGCGCATCTTAGAGATTTTGTCCACCATGTGGACGGGCAGACGAATTGTCTTACTCTGGTTCGCCAGCGCGCGCTTGATGGACTGCTTGATCCACCAGGCAGCATAGGTAGACAGCTTTCCTCCTTTATTGGGATCAAAACGCTCGACAGCCTTCATCAGGCCGATGTTACCTTCAGAGATGAGGTCGAGGAGCGGAAGGCCGTAGTTGGCGTAATCCTGGGCAATTTTAACGACCAAGCGAAGGTTTGCCTTGATCATATGGGCCCGAGCTTCTTTGTCGCCCTTCTTAATTCGGTCGGCCAGTTCGACCTCTTCTTCTCGCGTCAATAGAGGTGTTTTTCCGATCTCCCGAAGATAGATCTTGATGCCACCGTCCATTTCCAGATTTGCCATGACAGTTGAGTGGGTTAAATAGGTTAGTCTGCGAAATAGAATGTATCCCTCAAGGTCAACAGCGGGAACTGTAGATCGGCTGTTTTTCTCTTTCGACTAGATTGTGATTGGGGAAGCATTGTTAGTCAGGCCGGCTTTCTAAGAGAATTTCTCAAGGAAAATCTGCTAATGCCCATGTTACGAGCCTCGGTTCCCAGATCTGTTCAATAAAAATTAATTAAAACATTCTAAAAACGGAAATTTCTTAATGTTTATGAAATTTCAAGTATTTCCGCAAGAAAATAGTTTGATTTTTTTTTAAGTTGTGAAGGCCTGGCCTGCACCCATGATGCGGGCGATTCACCCTCGGGAGACGTTCGAGCGGGGAATCATCAAAAAAACCGCAAGCAACTGCGGTCGATTCAGTAGCCCAGCCCGAATTCCTTGCGATAGGGCTCGCTTTTGACTCCGCGCCCGGAACTGGGGTCGGTCACTGGTCCCATCGTCATGCGCTGGCCCAGTTTGAGAAGCCGGTAGCGCTGGCTGAGACGTTCGCAGCAGGAGGTGAACTCATCCGTTGAAACGTTGCCCTGATCGAACAAGTCGTAGTGGGCCGGGATGACAAGGCTTGAACTGGTCGCTCTGGCCAGTGCAGCAGCCTCGAAACCATTAAGACTGTCGCGGCCGTCCGCGGTTTTTTCGTCACCATTGATAGGCATGAAAGAAAGATTGATAGGCCAGCGGCGAACCGCTTTGACAAGATTGGTGTGCCAGATAGTCTGTCCGCTGTGGTAGAGAGCAAACGGCCCGAACAGGATGACGTAGCCTAGGTCCTTGGAATTGCCATTTATGTCGCGGCGAATTTTCGGCGTGGCGGCATCGATGCCGTGAAATTCGAAAGAGTCAACTTTCACAAAAGTGTCTGCGTTAACCGGAACGATGTTAGGACCCGCTTTTCCCAGGAGATCGCGAGTCTGGTCTTCGATGCCTGCGGGAACTACAAGTTTAATGTTGGGATTGGCAGCACGGAGAGGCAAAAGGGTTTCGAGATCAAGGCGGTCGGCTTGGGCACTGCTGCAGAGGACTGTTTCCACACCTTCCAGCGCCAGAGGATCGACGACCTGCTCTGAGACCCTTCTAATGGGAGAGTCTGTTCCCTCGGTGGGGCGTGTAACGGAGTCCGAAAGATAGGGATCAATCAGGACCCCTTGGCCGTTCCACTTGATGAGGAAGCCGCTTTGACCGAGCCACCAGACGTGAACGGCTCCTGTCACTTTATCTGCCTCGCGGAAATCGTTTACGAATTCAGTGTCTTTTTGAACGGGCTCAATCATAGGTCACGAGTTCAGCGGGCGCTCCTTCGTCAATTGGGGCCACGTAACATGCTACGAAACGAGCGATTTCACAAGGCTTCTGAATTAAAAACTAGAGTCAGTCGACTTTGTTGAATTCCTATACTCACCGAGGTCGATCAGGGAATTTTGACTACGATTCGCTGGTTAGGCGGAAGCCCGCTCAACGGTATCGCCGCTTGCGAACCATCCGGGTTGAGAATTGAAAGTGTTTCGATCGTTTTAGCTTCGCCCAGTCCGATGGTGAAAGAAAATTCGCTCCGAACGGTTCGGGGAATCTGTTTAAGAATCCAGTCGCTGTCGCGGGGCACCGCAGTGATTCGTGTGCCCTCGAGGGGACTGCCGTCCAGCGTGATATGAATCCATCGTCCCACGGGACCGGTCGTGTAAAGCCAACGAACACTACCTGATGCGGTTTCATACAGCAGGTCGGCATGGCCGTTGGCATCGTAGTCGTTGGACTCAATGCGCACGGGGCTGTCGAGGAAGCTCCCCAGGCTGGTGATTGTGATGTCGCGAAAATTGGTCCCTTCCCGATTCCAAAGAACGCGATTCGTTTCCAGGTTCGGTGTGCCAATGAGAAGGTCTTCGTAGCCATCATTGTCGACATCAAATGACCCGATTGAGGTAGCGGGCGCTTCGGGAAGTTCGAGTTCTTCGGTGACATTGGTCATCTGGCCTTTGCCTTGGTTATGGAGCAGCTGCAGTCTGCCGCCCGCAACGGTGATGAAGTCGAGGAGACCATCGTTATCGAAATCAAAAAAATGACCGGGCGCCGCTGCGCTAGAATCTGTAAGACCGATGCCGGGAGCGATATCATTGAAACGCCATTCTTCGGCATTGGCCGAGGGTTGTCCGACGTACAATCTGTTGGCGAGGCCTTCAATGCTCAGATAATAGTCTGGAACGAGGTCTTCATTGATATCGACCACTTCAATTTGTCGAGTCCCTCGGGGAACCCAGAGTTTCAGGTCCCAGGCGACTGGTTCGAAAGTCGCGAGATTGTTTTGACGGTAAAGTTCGAGAGGGTGGTCCTCACTGCCGACTAGAAGGTCAAGGAGCCCATCGCCGTTGAAGTCCAGCCAGGCAGCGAAGTTGGTGGTATTGAATGACAACAGTCCGAGATCAGAGGTAACATCATCGAACCGACCATTGCCCCGGTTTTTCAGGAGCGTGTTAGGGAGGCCGTCCTTTCGGGTAACGAGTAGATCGAGATCTCCATCGGCATCGTAGTCAGCCGGGTAGAGTCCGTTTCCCGGATGAGCGAAGGCAGGCCATTGGATCTCGGTGAGATTCCCCGAATCGTCTAGATGAAATGCTTTGGCACCACCGTCGGAAACGAACTCGATGGTCCCGTCACCATTGAAGTCCCCGGTGCAGTAGGGCGCTTTCATCGCGGTTTCTTTGTTCGCTAATCGAACGTCGAAAGTGTCGGATTCGGGTGGCGGGGAGGTGTTGCGACGCAGGCTCTCGGGGATTTGAGTGACGTCGATGTCGAGGGCAGAGAGGGCGAGGTTGAATTGCCAGATCTCATCCGGCGACGGGGTGCCGGTTGAGTTGTTTTGTATGGTGGTGACGAATTCGCGGAGCCATTTTTCGTCGGAGGGGGCGGCGGTTTCCGGGAAAGGGAAAGGTGCATCGGGTAGGCTGCCGAGCAGGAGTTCCACCTGTGAGGGAGGAAGAGGAGTCGGCACTGTTTCAGGATTGGCGGTCCGTGCTGGGAGAAGGGCGGAGATGACTTCGTCCACCTTCATCCCGGTATATCGCTCAATCAGTTGCCGGTCGAGGCGGGGTGGGCGTTTGGAAGGAATAACCTCAGTGAAGACCGGATTTCGGAAAGAGATTAGTGGCAGGATGCGCTCGAAGTTGACCAGAACCAGGCCGGTCAAAAACAGGCTAGCTATGATCCAGATGACAGCTCGTTTCGACATTCCCAGCCAGTTTACTTTGGATCAATCCGAGCTTCAGTCAAATTCGCGCCCTGTCAGGACTAGCTGAAGTTCTGCCACCGGTGGAGGACTTCGAGAGCCCGTCCACTGTCGATCGCGTCGTTGGCTAAGGTGAGTCCCTCAGGCACGCTGGAAGCTCTTCCGCAGATGACGAGGCCGGCGGCACTGTTGAGAGTCACCAGCTCACGCTTCGGGCCGGTCAAGCTTCCGTCGAGGATGCCTCTGAGGATTTCTGCATTTTCACCAGCTTTGCCTCCCCGTAGTTCATTGAGGTCAGGCGCGGGCAGACCAAGTTCGAGGGGATCAATGGTAGAAGCTTCCCCGGCGGTCGTCCAGATCTGAGTTTCGCCGATGGTCGAAAGCTCATCCATTCCGCCTGCCTTTCCGGCATTGCCATGAGCGGCCCAGGCATTTTTTCTTCCAAGTCGTGAAAGGATATCGGCATAGATGGCTCCGACGTTCGGATCAAAAACTCCAATTAGCTGGTAGTCTGGCCGCGACGGATTGAGAAGGGGGCCAAGCAGATTGAAGATGGTGCGTTTTCCCCGCTGAGCCAGCAGTTGGCGAACCGGGACGACTGCCTTGAAAGCCGGGTGGTAGAGAGGGGCAAAAAGAAAACCGGCTCCTACTTCAGCGACGCATCGCCCAAAGTCTTCGGCTGGCAGGTCGATGCGGATGCCGAGAGCTTCAAGCACATCGGCGCCACCGCTCTTGGAGGTAATGCCGCGGTTGCCGTGCTTAACCACGGCAACGTCGCAGGCAGCCAGGATAAAGACACTCGTCGTGGAAACATTAAACAGGTCCAGTTTGTCTCCTCCGGTGCCGCAGACATCGATAAGCGGTTTGTCGATTGTGTCGCGGTCGAGTGAAGGTTCGATGGCACGGGTGAGAAATTCAGAGGCAAAGCCGGCAATTTCGGCAGCAGTCTCACCTTTTTCCGAGAGAGCTTCAAGGAAGTCGGCTTTGGATTCGTGTTCGATAGAATCGTCAAGAATGGATTCGGTCGCGAGACGAATATCGCCTGCGCTGAGTTCAGACCCCCGGCGGAGTTTTTCTACGAGATCGTGCATGCTTGAAGTGAACACCGGTGCTTCGGAGTTGCCAACGGAGAAAATCTATTTGAAAGTCTTTTTGTGTTATCGACACCGGCTATTGCCTATGGCGTCAGAAGATTCAGAATTCGATTCCGTATCCGACAACCTGAACGAATCCTACAAGGGTAGCTTAATCCTTGCGGATCCGAGTTTGAAGGAGCCAACTTTTTTCCAGAGTGTTCTGCTTCTGACCGAACACAGCATGGATAAGGGCGCTTTCGGCTATATTTTGAACCGCCCACTAGGTAGGACGGTGGGGGAACTGCTCACCGAGGAAATTCTCTCCGATGCGCATCATGAAAAGCTATCCAAAGTTCCCGTTTTTCTGGGAGGGCCAGTCAATCGCGAGCACCTTACCTTTTCTGCTTTCGGATGGTCAGAGGCGGGGGAGGAGCTTCAATATAACACTCACCTATCGGCTGCAGAAGCGGTGATGCACCAGATGGAAGGGTTTCACATCCGTGCATTCGTTGGCTACTCGGGGTGGTCCGAAGGGCAGCTTGAGGACGAAATGGAGAGCAACTCTTGGATCACCCACAAGCCTGAGCCGGAGGTAATCGACCTCTCCAAAGTGGATGGTCTCTGGAAGTTGCTGCTTCGCGACCTCAGCCCGTGGCATAAGCTCATCGCTGACGAGCCGGATGACCTTGGGTTGAACTGACCTTCACATTACATCCAGAATCATCAACGGAGGATCTTCGAGAATATCTCCTGTGGTTTTTCCGAGGAGATGCTCTTTTAGCGGCGCAGCCGGACCGAGCACAGTTACAGTATTTCCTTCCTCCGTTTTGCAAGTGAGACCGCCGCCCGCGGGAGCGAGCAGGTAGAAGACAGACTTGCCGTCGAAGTCGGCTTCGACGAGGGCACCGGGGGCGATGGGATCGTCCAGATCAAGGTCTGGAAATTCAAAGGTGTCGAGCGAGGTAATGGCTGCCTTCAATTTGTCGGCTTGTTCCGCCTGCCCCGCAGCAAGGTAGGAGGCTTCGAGACCGCGCGTGTCGTATTTGCTCTCCGCCTTGGTGTCTTCACCCGTGGCAGCTTCATGGGCCCCCTCAAGTGCTTTGATGGCGCGTTCATACTGGGCCTTTAGCTGCTGGCGGAGGGATTCGACGATGGCTGATTTGTTCATGAGGTAGGCGAGCCGATTCGAGGGCACACGCGATAGCGAGCCGGTGTTGTTCCCAGGATTCTCCGAAACTGGCGGGTGAAAGCACTTTGATCGCAGAATCGGTATTTTTCTGCAAGTGAAGCAATCGGTTCGCTTCCTTTTCGCAGCTCGACAGCTGCGGCGTTGATGCGAGTGCGAAGGATAAAGTCCCGAGGGCTAATTTTTACGTAGTCGATAAACTGTCGATGCAGTTGGCGCTCAGAAATACCGAACTCACGTGCCAGCTCAGCCACCCGCAAAGGGATAGTTGGATTGTCGCTGATAAATTCAATGGCCCGGCCGGCTGAGTGATGGGCGGTGCGAGGGGACTCCCACGAGGCGAAAGGACGAGTGATGCCAACGACACCAAGCGGGGAGCTGTTTTCGTCGAGAATGGGATACTTTGAGCTGGCGTGCCACTCGAGCTTGCCGTTGTGGTCGTAGAGTACCTCTGGGTGATCAATCATGGGTTTTTTGTTGATCATAATAGCCCGGTCACCGGCGACCAACTGCTCTGCGACCGGGTCCGGGTAGCGGTCGAAGTCGGTAGTTCCGGCAAATTCGGACACCTTCTTCAGACCGAGTCGATTGAGGAGTGCGCGGTTCCCGTGGAGGAAACGGCTGTCGGCATCCTTGACGAAAAAGTAAGCCTCGGGGAGATGCTCAAATATCCGCGTCATTGCGAGACAAACGGGATGCCTCAGTAGTGCCGGTGCATTTTTGAATAAATCAGACATTTGGCTGAAAAATACCAAATAATGTCGGCTTGTCACAAGACGAAGAGGAAATCTTCGCGCATGTTGGGGAATGTTTCGAATCATGAAAAAAACTTCCCTTATCCTTATCGGATTGCTGTTGTCCTGCCTGGTCAGCGCTGAAGAGAAGCGTCCTAATATTCTCTTCATCATGTCAGACGATCACGCCGCCCACGCCATCGGAGCTTATGGCGGTCGTCTCGCAGCGCTTGATCCCACTCCGACGCTTGATCGTCTCGCCAAGGAAGGAATGCTTTTTGAAAATGCTTTCTGCACCAACTCGATCTGTGCTCCCAGCCGGGCCTGTGTCATTACCGGCCAGTATCCTCACACGAATGGGGCCTATGACCTTGGCGGAAAGATCGAATCAGAACGCCAGTATCTCGCGATCGAAATGAAGAAGGCCGGTTACCAGACTGCTATGGTTGGTAAGTGGCATCTGAAAGAAGAACCGGGTGCTTTTGAGTTTTACACCGTCCTTCCGGGGCAGGGGAAATACCACAACCCGGAGTTCCGCATACGGGGCGAGAAGGGGTGGCCCAAGGATGTGATTACCTATAACGGCTACCACTCCTCTGATGCCATTACTAAGATCACACTGGATTGGCTCAAGGACGGTCGCGATGGAGACAAACCGTTCTTCCTGATGCATCACTACAAGGCGCCTCATGACTACTTTGAGCACGCTGCACGTTATGACGAGTATCTTGCCGACGTGGACATCCCGGAGCCCGATAATCTCTGGCTAGAGAATCAGCCGAAGTTCGGCTCTATCGCTACACGCGGCTATAATGATGAATTGGTGCCTCACATTGGCACTTCGATCGGAAATCGTAATCCGAGACGTTCCTATGCCGTCGATCTTCCACCGCGATTTCCGAAGGACTTTCCGCAAAACTACGTCCCTGCCGATAACACTGAGGAAGAGATCAAGCGGATGTCCTACAATGCCTACCTGAAGACCTACCTCCGTTGCGTCAAAGGCATCGACGACAACCTTGCAAAGCTCTTCGCCTATTTAGAAGAGACCGGCGAAATGGACAACACCGTAATAATCTACACCGGCGACCAGGGCTTCATGCTCGGGGAGCACGATTATCAGGACAAGCGCTGGATGTACGAAGAGTCGATGCGTATGCCTTTTCTGATTCGCTATCCAAAGACGATCAAGGCAGGCAGCCGCACTGACGCTATCGTGGAGAATGTGGACTACGCTCCGACCATGCTTGCCTTTGCCGGAATCGAGACTCCTAAGTATATGCAGGGCGAGAGCTTTAAAGAGATCTGTGAGACCGGAAATGAGTCGGAAGATTGGAAGAAAGAAGCCTATTATCGCTATTGGATGCATATGGCTCACCACGACAATCCGGGGCATGTCGGTATTCGGACCAAGAAACACAAATTGATCTTCTATTACGGCGCGAAATACGACGGCAGCTATCGAACCCCACCGGCATGGGAGCTCTACGACCTTGCGAAAGATCCTGCTGAGAATGTGAATGTTTACGATGATCCTGCCTACGTTGACACGGTGGCCGATCTTAAAGAGCGGCTTGCAGCGCTCCGCACTAGGATAGGTGATACCGGCGAGGACTTTCCTGATCTCGAGGGCATTCTGCAGGACTTCTGGGCTTACGACAGCGACGACAAAGCCGAGGCAATCACGATTTCTAACGAATTTCTGTCTCTGCGCGAGCAGGAGCTCGCTAATAGAGAGAAGAAGTGATTTTCCGCTGCGTGGCTGGGACAGCTTTGCGGCTTGTCCCCGCTTCATCGGCTCTTTATGCTGAAGGCGATGAACCGTCGCCGCTTTCTTTCTCAATCCGCTGGACTGTCATGCGCTGCGATCGTTCCCGCGATCGGTCAGGATTCTGAATCGGAAAGAGGAGGCGCGAGCCGGAGCCGGATTGGAGTCTCCAGCTATTCATTCTGGAGATTTCGGAACGAGGAGTATCGCCCGCTCACGGTTTGCTTGGATCATGCTGCGAGGATCGGATTTGACGGGCTTGAGATCCTGCAGCGCCAACTGGTGGATGTTTCCTCGTCGGCGCTGAACGTGATCAAGTCGCACGCTTTCAGTCTCGGCCTCGACTTGATGGGTTATTCAACCCACCAGGGATTTCTGTCTCCTGACAAAGCCAAACGAGAAAAGAATATCGACCATACGACGGACTGCCTCGAGCAGGCTTATCAGCTGGGTATCCCGACGATTAGAGTTAATACTGGCACTTGGGGGACATCAAAGTCCTTCGACGACCTGATGGCGAACAAGGGGATCGAACCCCCGCTTGAAGGCTATAGTGATGAAAACGGATTCCAGTGGGTTATTGACGCCTATGGAAAACTGGCAGGGGAGGCGGAAAAACGAGGAGTCGTGATGGGATTAGAGAATCACTGGGGCCTCGGGAGGACGGCTGCCGGGGTGATTCGCGTGATTGAGGCTGTAAACTCTCCGTGGCTGAAGGCCACGCTGGATACCGGCAATTTCCTCGAGCAGAAATACGAGCAAATGGAGGCGCTCGCTCCACACTGCGTCCTCGTCCAGGCGAAGACTTACTACGGGGGGGGCACGTGGTATTCCCTTGATCTCGACTACAGTAGAGTCGCCGCCATTCTCAAACAGGCAAACTTCCGTGGATATCTCTCCGTCGAATTTGAAGGCAGAGATAATGTTTTGTCAGGAACTGAACGAAGCCTGAAGATGCTACGCGCGTATCTTTAGGAATTATCACCCAATGTGATCGAACAGCTCCTCAGCCGAATAGCGAACCTTCGGTGAGGACGCATACTTGTCATCCTTGGCACGATAGCCTGCCGGGCAAACAACGGCAGTCGTAAGTCCTTTCTCAGCAAGACCGAGTGCTTCGTCATACATCGCTGGAACGAATCCTTCCATGGGGCAGCAGTCGATCCCGAGCAGGGCAGCTGAGGTCATGAAGTTCCCCAGTGCGATATAGCTTTGGAGCTTGGCCCAGCCAATACAGTCTTCAGAGCGTGGTCCTTCGATGATGTCGCCGATCATCATATTTTTGTAGAAGGCAAGCGATTCCACCTCAACGCCGCGGGCGGTGGCGGTTGCCGCAATCAGCTTGTCCACGTCGCTTTCGGTCATTTCGGTCCGAACTGCAAAAACAAGCAGGTGGGAACAGTCCGCTACCTGCTGCTGCTTGTATGAGGCGGGAACCAAAGAAGATTTGAGTTTCTGATCCTGAATGACGATAAATCTCCAAGGCTGAAGTCCGTAGGAAGAAGGGGTCAAAATGAGCGCTTCTTCGAGAGTTTTCCAATCAGCTTCGGAGATCCTCTTTTCCGGATTAAAGACTTTGGTGGCGTAGCGCCAGTTCAGCTTTTCGATCAATGTTTCGTTCATTTTGGAAAAAATGGCCAGAAGAGCCAGATCCGTCAACGTTGGAAACCTACTGATTCGGCCCGAAGATACCAGCTGGAGGCAGGGATCGACTGTCAAAACTTAAATCATTGGGCATCGGCGAAAGCGTCACGGGAACGAAAGAATGTTTCCGTTTGAAAGACGAATTTCCGCCGTTGATTTCACCTTCGAATTGACCGATTTCTATACTGGTGCCTATTCAGCCGGGCTCAGAGGTCGTAAACACCCGAAATGATGATTCAGAAACTTCTCCACTCCGTTCTTCCCGCAGCTCTGTTTCTATCTTTATCGCATGCTGAGGAATTCCCCGGCGCCGACTGGCAGGATGTTCCATCTCCGCTTGCTTCAGAGTTTGCTGAACCGGGTGGAGAGATTTCGATGTATGCCTCGCAGTTTCCGAAAAGTTTTAATTACCAAATCGAAAACAACGTTTTTTCCCGCGAGATTTTTCGTCTCATGTTCGAGCAATTGCTCACCATTGATGATGTGACTCTTACCTTTGGGCCTGGGATTGCTAATCGATGGGAAGTTTCCGAAGACAAGAAGCAATTCACATTTCACATCGATCCTCGCGCTCACTGGAGTGACGGGGAGCCGATCACCGCGGAGGACGTCGCCTGGAGCTTTAATGCGGTCAAAAATCCCGAGCATCTTACCGGGCCGCTTCAGGCTTCGATGAAGCGTTTGATCGAGATCGAAGCGCTGGATGAAAAAACCGTTCGTATTACTGCCGATGAAGTTCACTGGAAGAACCAATTGGCCTGCTCGATGTTTTACATCATGCCCAAGCATTGGTGGGAAAGTCAGGACTTCAATAAGGTGAACTTTGAATTTCCGATTGTTTCCGGGCCCTACAGCCTAGGAGAGGTAAAAGAGCAGCATTTTGCGCGCCTTGAAAAACGTGGTGACTACTGGCGCGCCGGGGATGCCGTAGGTGAAGGGCAATTAAATTTTGATACCATCGAATACCGGTTCTATGCTCAGCGGGACATCGCTTTCGAAGCGTTCAAGAAAGGGGAGTTTGACCTCTTTGCAGTTTATACTTCGAGTCGTTGGATCAAGGAGACTGAGGCCGAGCGATTCAAGAAGAACTGGATAGTTAAACAGTCCGTTTTCAATCGTCAGCCAGTGGGATTCCAGGGGATGGCGATGAACATGCGCCGGGCACCCTATGATGATAAGAAAGTGCGCCAGGCCCTCGCTTATCTCATGGACCGCAAGCGCATGAACGAAACAATTATGTTCAATCAGTATCCGTTGTCCCGCTCCTACTGGGAGGATCTGTGGGGCGGTGACCACCAGAATCCCAATGAGCTGATTCCTTTTGATGTCGAAAAAGCCCGAGGCCTTCTTTCTGAAGCCGGCTGGGAAGTGAACAAGGACAGCGGAAAGCTCGAAAAGGATGGGAAGCCTTTCGTCATTACTTTCCTGATTCGTGATCCTAGCACCGTGAAGTTTCTCCTGATTTTTGAGGAAGCCCTAAATGATGTGGGCATTGAGTTGAAGATCGACCAGAAAGACTGGGCTGGATGGGCCCGTGACATGGACGAATTCAATTTCGAAATTACGTGGGCCCCTTGGGGAGCAGTACCCTTCAAGGACCCCGAGACGATGTGGCATTCCAGTACGGCAGAGCTGAAATCAAGCAACAATATTACTGGCTTTAAAAACGACCGAGTCGACGCGCTGATCGAGATGGCCCGCGGAGAGTTTGATGTGGAGGTTCGTCATAATATCATTCGAGAGATTGACCAGATTCTTTTTGAAGAAACCCCTTATGTGCTCCTCTGGCACCTCGATCACACTCGTCTGCTTTATTGGAACAAGTTCGGAATGCCTGACCATGTTCTCGGCAAGTTCGACGAAGAGTGGGCAGCAGTGGACTACTGGTGGAATGACGAATTTATGGCGGAGGATTTGGAGGCTGCCCGTGAAAGTGGTTCGGAGTTGCCACCGCCTCCGCGAGAAGTGATTTTTGACGAGGTGTTCCAACCCGGTGTGGCGCATTCGCTGCTGCCGACCCCTCTGCAGTAAGTTGTAAGCTAGATCGACCATTCCCGGTCCTGCTAGATGGAACGCCTCAGCTACTTTATCCGAAGACTGCTTCTCGTGATTCCCACCTTCCTGGGGATCACGTTCCTTGTATTTGGACTGACACAGTTTATTCCCGGCGGTCCGGTAGAGCAGCAACTGGCGGCGATTCGCGGATTTGGTGGTGGCGAAGCGGGCGGTGGAGCTACCGGCGGTGTCAGTATCTCCGAAGACCAGCGCAAGGCGATTGAGAAGGAGTTTGGTTTCGACAAGCCTTTCCTCGAGCGATACTGGACCTGGCTGGTCCCAGATGCGATGGGCATGAAGTCTTACTCTTACAAGTATAACAACAAAACCGTCTGGGAGCTGATCGAGGAACGGTTTCCAATTTCGCTCACCTTTGGGATTTCGGGTTTTGTTCTCACCTACCTGATCTGTATTCCGCTCGGCATTGCCAAAGCTCTGAGGAACGGCAGTGGATTTGATGTTGCCTCTTCGGTGGTGGTTCTAGTGCTTTACGCCATTCCCGCGTTTGCCTTCGGGATGGTTCTAAAAACCCTCTTTTGCGGAACATCGGACACTTTCTGGGATATCTTGCCGATTGGTGGATTCCGGTCTGAGAACTGGGACGAACTTTCTTCGTGGGGCAAAGTAAAAGACCAGGCCGAGCATATGTTTCTGCCGGTGCTTTGCTATGTGATCGGTAACTTTGCGGTTCTTACGATCCTGATGAAGAATTCGTTGCTTGACCAGATTGCTCAGGACTATGTCAGGACGGTGTTGGCCAAGGGTGGTTCGATGCGCCGCGCGGTCTGGGGGCACGCGTTGCGCAACGCGCTGATACCGATTGTGACAGGCATCAGCGGTATTCTCACGATTATGTTTGCCGGTTCGATGCTGATCGAACGGGTGTTTTCAATTAGCGGGATCGGTTTGCTGACACTCGATGCTGTGGTCGGCCGCGACTACATGGTTTTCATGGGAGTGCTGGCGCTCACTTCCATCCTCGGGCTGATCGGTCGAATCCTTTCCGATTTCTGCTACGTGCTTGTCGATCCTCGAATTAGCTTTGGAGGTGAGAAATGAGGGACTGGCTGCTTCATATTCTCGATCCGAACACAAGACGGCGACTACGTCGATTCGGTAAGATCAAGCGAGCCAGGTGGTCGCTGACTTTTCTGTTAGCCATCTTTATCATCAGCCTTCTTTCTAACTTTATCGCCAACGATAAGCCTCTTATTGCCAGAGCGAACGGGCAGTGGTTTTTCCCCGTATTTAAGTTCTACCCCGAAGACGCTTTCATGGGCAACGGGGTGAATACCCGGCCGCGTTACAAGCAGTTGGAGAGGCGGCCGCTTTTCGAAGATAATGCGGACAACTGGATGTTCTGGCCAACCATTCGAAATGGTCCTGAGGAGTCCCTTGAGGCGAGCCAGATTGAAATTGATCCAACCCTGACTCTGAGCTTTTCACCGGCTGATCAGTTGGCCACGGTCGAGGTGGATTCGCAATTGAACATACAGCGCAGTCGCGGTGCAGCCGGCTTTTACGGGAAAGCCTCTGAGTTTGAGTTGAGACGAGTGCCGCTGGCTACCGGGCCGGTCGAGGTTCCGGAGGCGATTAACGCAGCAGTTGCCAAGCGTTTTAAGAATGTGGAAACACCCGAAGTCCTGGTGACGAATGATCAGGGAATTGTATTTTCGCTCTCGCCCCATCGTCCCCGAAGTAGCGCTCCCAAGCTGGTGCGCATTTCGATGGAGCGTCTTGCTGTTGCCAGCGAAGAACAAAAGGGGGTAATCACTCCGGAAATGGAATGGGAGGGAGAGGCTCCATCAGCATGGGGAAGACTGGGAGATGAGGCAAGGGCAGCCGTTCTGGCAAGAGCCCAAGAAGCTTTGATTGTGCCTCAGGAGGATCTAGCAGTGAACAGTTCTGACGGAAAAATCAGAGTGAAGTTTGAAAGCGAAACAGTGGAGTTCCCGTTCCGTCCCGTCAAAGGGCACTGGTTGGGCCTGGACAACAGTGGGCGAGACGTGGGAGTGCGGATTTTATATGCGACGCGCTCGGCTTTGATATTTGGCATCAGTCTGACCATCGTCACCTACCTGATCGGGATTCTCCTTGGGGCTGTGCAGGGCTACTTCGGCGGCAAGATCGATATGTTCGGGCAGAGATTGACCGAAATTTGGGAAGCAATGCCCTTCCTTTTTATCATGATTTTTCTCAGCTCGGTCTATGGAAGGAGCTTTGGTCTTCTCGGTGCTGTCTACTGTGGTTTCAGTTGGATCGCGATTTCCTATTACATGAGAGCCGAGTTCCTGCGCCTGAGGAAACAGCCGTTTGTCGAGGCGGCCCGGGTTATGGCAATCGGACGATGGAAGATCATGTTCAGGCACATTCTTCCAAACGCGCTGGTGCCGGTGATCACCTTTTTTCCCTTCGCCTTGGTGGGAGCCATTTTCACCCTCACATCATTAGACTACCTAGGCTTTGGTTTGCCGCCAGGAACACCGAGTTGGGGTAATCTTCTGGATCAGGGCCAGGTCCAGCCCTATGCTTGGTGGCTGATTTTCTATCCTGCGATCGCTCTCTTCATCGTGAGCCTGCTGGGAATTTTTATTGGTGAAGGCGTTCGGGCTGCCTTTGATCCGCGAACCGAGTCGAAGCTTCAGTAACTATGCCTGATCCATTACTCAGCGTGAACAATCTTGCGATTTCTTTCCATGTGGAGGGAAAGATGGTCGAGGCGGTGAAAGGAATTTCGTTTGAAATTCAGCCGGGTGAAATTGTTGGATTGGTAGGAGAGTCCGGAAGCGGAAAATCAGTAGGTGCGATGTCCTCACTCAGGCTGGTTCCCTGTCCTCCCGGGCAGGTAGAGAGCGGGGAGATTATTTTTGGGGAAAAGAACTTGCTTGGATTGCCCATCGACGAACTGCGCAAAGTTCGAGGGAAAGACATCAGCGTGATTTTTCAGGAGCCGATGACGGCTCTTTCGCCTCTCCATCCTGTGGGAAGGCAACTCGCCGAAGCGGTTCTGGTGCATGAGCCTGACGTCTCACGCAAGGATGCTTGGGACCGCGCTGTTGAATGGCTTGATAAGGTGGGTATCCCGGATCCGGAAGAGCGGGCCAAGGCGTTCCCGTTCCAGTTTTCCGGAGGGATGCGTCAGCGCGTCATGATTGCGATGGCGCTAATCCTCAAACCGAAGCTGATCATTGCCGACGAGCCCACTACGGCGCTTGATGTGACTCTGCAGGCTCAGATCTTCGACTTGATCCTCGGGATGAAGGCGGATGACACTTCGATTCTCTTTATCACCCATGACATGGGGGTCATCTGGGAGCTCGCCGATCGTGTTCTCGTGATGAAGGACGGCGAAATCGTAGAGCGGGGCGAGGTGGAGCCCATCTTCGAATCTCCGAAGGATCCCTACACGCGTGAATTGCTCAGTGCGGTGCCCAGGTTGACGGATGAACCTCTGAAGTCTTCGTTCGATCCTGATAATGATCAGCCCCTGATTGAAGTGAAGAGTTTAAGGACCTGGTTTCCGGTGAAGCGAGGTGTGTTTGCCAGGACCGTGGACTGGGTCAAGGCCGTTGAGGATGTGAGTGTCGATGTCTATTTTGGCGAGTGTCTCGGACTGGTCGGGGAATCAGGTAGCGGAAAGACCACCTTGGGGAGATCCATCCTCGGACTGGAGGAGACTCGTTCCGGTTCTATCCGATTTGAAGGTGAAGAGATTCGCGGGCGCGGCTATCACGGGATGCGTCACATGCGCAAGGATCTCCAGATGATTTTTCAGGATCCGTTTTCATCACTGAATCCACGACTGACGGTCCAGGAGATTCTGACGGAAGGGCTTATCGAGCATGGACTGCTCGAAGGGGATGCTCCTGATGTGGCGGCGCACTGGTTGGAGGAAGTAGGATTGCCAGCGGAGGTGATTAATCGTTATCCCCACGAGTTTTCCGGCGGGCAGCGTCAGCGGATTTGCGTTGCACGCGCTGTAGCAATGAAACCGAAGTTCGTCGTTTGTGATGAAGCGGTATCTGCTCTCGATGTTACAATTCAGGCGCAGGTCATTGATCTGCTGATGGAACTTCGTGAAAAGTTTGGCCTTTCCTACCTGTTCATTTCCCACGATTTGAGCGTCGTGAAGCGGATTTGCGACCGTACTGTAGTGATGCGTCAAGGTAAAGTAGAGGAGGCCGGAGAGACGATTGAGTTGATCAAAAATCCTCAAACCGACTACACACAAAAGTTGATTTCTGCGGTGCCGATTCCCGGGGATGTTTCGAAGCGGGCGAGGAACCACGACTGAGGGTGGATTTTCTGAGAAAGTCTCACAAAACCCGTCTTGCCGAAGCTATCAAGGAGACTTAAACTATTACCGAATGACGTTGGAAGACTTTCTCAACTCCGTAAATAGCGACGAATCAGCCCCGGAAGACATCAGTCCGGAGTTGAGGGCGCTTTGGTTAACCAAGGCGGGACAGTGGGATGCCGCCCACGATATTGCCCAGGATATTCCCTCCAAGATGGGCTCATGGATTCACGGATTGCTTCACGCTATCGAGGGTGATTTTGGGAATTCAGCCTATTGGTTTCATCGAGCCGGGGAGCCTACGATTACAGCTACCGGGATCGATGACGAGTGGGAGAGAATCGCCAGGGCAAATTTCTCATAAGGATTGGTGCTGGAATCCGTTTAAAGGGCGAAGATGCAGCTGCCGGAATTACCTGGGTATCAGTATGAAGATCTCCTTGGGGAGGATCCCTACGGCTGGTCTTTTATGGCGTCGCACGAAAGCGGCGAGCGCAGGGTGGTGAAGGTTCTCAAATCCCAGGCGACTAATGAGTCGTTTTTGAAACACTACCTCAAGATATTCAGTGATCGGGAATTTGCGATCCAGGGGACTGTGCAGGTATTCGACTATGGGATCGAGGGTCCTGATTCACTGACGGCAGTTGCGACTCCGTTTTTCGGATGGAAGAGCAAGGATAAGCGCTGGCAGGTCGCTTCGTTGAAGCGACTGCGGCAGTTCTTTCAGGGCGATCAGGCCGTTGAAGTGGTTGGTGATCTTGCCAGGAGCCTTTCAAACTCTCACTGTGAAGGTGTGTTTCACGGAGGCCTTCGACCCGCGAGCATTTTCGTGACCGGGGATTCGGGAGGGTTTCAAGATATCCTCATTGGAGACTTTGGGCAGGCCTTTCTGGGGAGGCTGCAGTATCTCGAAGCCGGTGATCTCATGTTTTATGTCAGCCCGGAACAACTGGGTAACAGAGACCTCTCCAATGGACTCGGATTCAAGTGGGATGTCTACGCTTTTGGCGTCATCGCCTTCCAGATCCTGACCGGGCACCTTCCGCGCCTGGAGCGCCTGCAGCAACAGTGTGCCAAGCACCAGAAAGCTTTCAATGCGGCAGCGGCAATTTCCTATGGCGGGCTGACCCCTGCTTCGGAACATTTTCTAAATCAGCTCGAAAAAGAAAAGCCGGTTGAGTGGCCGGAAGGGGCTTCTGACGAACGCGGCATCGCTTTGCGTTCGATTATTGAGTCCTGCCTCGAGTTTGATGTTGAGGATCGGCCTGATTCCATGGTTGAGGTAAACGACGCCATTTGCCGAATCGGCGACAAAGCAGATAAGGACGCCGCTTCGAAGCCGGTGGTACTGGCATCCGAGCCGACACCAGCTGAACGGGCTATAATTGCGCCTCCCGAGAAGGCAGCATCAACTGTGCCAGCGCTGGAGCCCGTCGTTGAGGGAGTGTTACGCGATCGTCCAGCGTCGATATGGCAGATGACGGCGGTTGTTGCGGTACTGTGCGTTATTCCGTTGAGTATTTTGGCGATTAAAAACTATCAGGAACTGAAGTCGGTCCAAGCAGAGGCAACGATCAAGACCTCTGAGCTTCAGGCCAGCGTCGATGAAAAGGCTGAGGCGTACTTGAGGGAGCTGGCCAAAAACCGTGAAAGCTCTGAGCACTTGCAGTCTGAACTCAATGAAGTAGAAAACAGCCATAGCCGACTTCTCGGTGAAGCAAAGCTAGCCAGGCAGATTGTCCGTCAGACACAGGAAAATGGAGACGAGTTCTTCCGAATCGTCTTGGACAACCGCGATACTGACGTTCCCGATTTTCGCGAGAAGCGTGCCGATGCCCTCATCTCAGGGCGGAAACACTACGAGAATCTGATCGAAGTCTACGGAGATGCTCCGGATTTTATGATATCGACTGCTAACGCTTTCTTCTACCTTGGTCGCATTTATCGCGAGATGGGTGAGTTTGGAAAGGCATTGGTAGTCTTCGGAGAAGCGGAGAGGCGCTACGTCGCCTTGCTAGAAGACAGTCGAACCGGGAGCGTGCAGTTCATGAAAAACCTCGCGGTCGCGAAGCGGGCTCTCGGCCAGCTTTCCTACAACGACGGAAAGTATGCAATCGCCCGCCATCACTTCTCTGAATCTTCCCGTTATTGGACGGAGGCAAGGTCGATGGATTCTAATTTGTCGACCGAGGCCGGGGTCAGCATTCATGAAAACTCGCTTTCCGTCGTCGAGTGCGAATATGCTATCGGACGCCGCGATGCTGCCCTCGACGCGACGCGGTCGGTCGGGGTTCAGTTGTTGAAGTTCCAGGAATCGGATCCCGAAAACGATCGTGTCATTGGGGCTCTGGCCTATTCGTTTTCACTCGCCGGGCGGATTATGGAGGCAAAAGGCGAGACTGAACTGGCCACAGAAGCCTATCAACAATCTGCCGATCTCTATGCTCAGGCGGTGAAGCTCAATGCGGCCGTGGACGAGTACCAGCTGGGTCTTGGCAACAACCTCGCCCGGGTTGGTCTTCTCTCCCGAGACATGGACAAACTGAAAGGGGCTGTCGACATTCTTGGCCGGGTGGTGGTGCACAATCCTTTCGAGCCGTCTTACCAGAAGACCCTGGCCGATGTCTATGGTGTGCTGGCTCGCGATCAGCGGGATGGGGGACGTCTCTCCAACGCGATCGAATTTGAACAGGAAGCCATTTCGATCCTGCAACCGATTGTCCGGGAGAACGGGCTTAAGACGCCTCCCGATGTGCTCTATTCCTACTCATTGAGACTGGCGCACCTAGCGGAACTGCTGGGGGACGGTGGTCAGTTTGACGAGTCTCGTCAGCCCCTAGGCGAGGCGATCAATGTTCTTGAGAAAATTTCGGAGCGCGACAACTCAGTTGCCTCATATCGCAGGGCTCTCGCCCGGGCCCGCGGCCTTGCCGGATTTGCCTGTCTTAAAGCAGGCAACAAGGCCGAAGCCAAACAACATCTCGAATTAGCCAAGGCGGAATGGGAATCCTACGTTCAGGCCAATCCCGATGATACGGATGCCGAGCAGGCTGTGAAGTGGACCGCCGACCAGTTGAGAGGCTTATAGCAGATCGGCGGTTGATTTCCTGCCGACAAACGCTTGGTTGGCCCCCCATGATCGAGACCGTTAAGATCGAAGACGTTAAGGATATCGCGAAACGTGCCGGCGACGAAGTCCTGGCCGTTTATGGCACGGAGTTTTCTGTTGATGTCAAAGAGGATACATCACCGCTGACGGAAGCTGATCAGCGTTCTAATGATGTGATTGTTGAAGCTCTGAATCGCCTCTATCCGGATATTCCGGTGATCTCAGAGGAGAACAAGGCGGTTGAGTATTCCGAGCGAAAGCACTGGGACCAATTCTGGCTCGTTGATCCGCTCGACGGAACTAAGGAATTCATCAAGCGTAATGGAGAGTTCACGGTAAATATTGCCCTGGTAAAAGAGCAGATGCCGATTCTCGGCGTCGTCTACCAACCAGTGGGGGATCATCTTTACTGGGCTCAGGAGGGGCAGGGAGCCTGGAAGATCACGGGAGGGGGTGAAGCCTTCAAACTTGAAGGAGGCGAGCACTACTCTGCGAAGGACTCTGTCACTGTAGTGGCGAGCCGCTCCCATCTGACCGATGAGGTGCAGGCTTTTGTCGATGCCCTCAAGGCGGAGGGCAAAGAGGTGGAATTCCTTTCAGCCGGCAGTTCGTTGAAACTCTGCTTGGTTGCGGAGGGCGGTGCCGATGTTTATCCGCGTCTCGGACCGACCATGGAGTGGGATACCGGGGCTGCTCACGCTGTTGCGCTGGAGTCTGGACGCCGTGTGATCAATCACGAAACCGGTGGTGATCTGGTTTACAATAAGGAGAACCTGCTCAATCCCTTCTTTATCGTGGAGTAGGATAACTCACTGTCTGAAAAACAAAAAGCACGTCCGGCGGGGACGTGCTCTGTTTTGAATTGTTTTGTTCAGGGGAAAACCTTACCAAGTCGTGATGTTGTCGGAGGTGTCTTCTTCGTCCCCTGACTTACCGGAACTCCAGATCAGGATGGATTCCGGAATATACTGAGATTCGGTTTTGTTGTCCCATTCGGGCTTCTCGACGCGGTTGTTGTAGTCGAGGTCGAGACGAAGGTAGTAGTAATCGAACCACGGATCCCAGAGCTCACCGCCGCCGTCTTCACTCATGCTGATCCCGCTCTTATACTTGCCACCTTCTCCCCGCTTACCCTGCTTACCGGAGTAGAAAGCAATGCGTCGGGGGTTTAAGCCGCCGCTCTCGGCTTCCTTGTCAGATCCAAGAAGAACATCCATGAGTTCATTGTCGGAACGCAGTTCCTCGGTTTCTTCGCGATCTCCTTTGACGGGATACTTACGATATTCGGTGAAGTAAGAGGAAATAGCTGCCTTCAGGTTGTAGGCGGTATTGGATGCACGGGTAGATTCGGCTTTGCGCATCACGCCAGTAGCGGCTGGATACATCAGGCCAGCGAGAATTCCTATGATGGCGATCACAACAAGCAACTCCAGCAGCGTGAAGCCCGTGTAACGTTTTCGATTTGGTTTTCTGAGTGATTTTCTCATGTTTGCGGGCATGTTTAGCGGGTTGACACCATGGTGACGAGTTCTTTTTTCTGAATTCTCGCTTCAATTATTGACAATACAATGTAAACACATGGCCAATCGGCGCGTCCAGCTAATTTGGTAGATTTTTTGACCACGGTTTGAAGAAGAATTTTATCGAGACAATCCGAGCCCGAGTGAAGAAGCCGGACTACCAGCCGCTAAACAAATCCGAAATGGCCCGGGATCTTGGTGTGCCATCCGAGGAGCGGGCTGAATTTCGGGCGGCCCTGGTCGAATTGGAAGCCAAGGGGGAATTGGTGCGTGGCAAGAAGGCCCGCTATCGGGTTCCTGACCGGAATAGTGGCGGCGATTTGATTCGGGGCCAACTTCGGATGTCAAACGATCGCAAGCGTCGAAGCGCGTTCTTTGTGCCCGAGGATCCGGCGAGCAGCCCTATCTTCCGGGACATGGAACGCCCGCGCGTTTTTGTTCCGGGCCGTTTCACTTCGACGGCCCTCGACGGAGATACGGTCGATGTGAAGATTGAGCGGGGCGCGCCGCCGAAATGGCACAAGCATTCGCCGAAGCATCGTGCCCGGATGAATGACGACACGGAGTATATTCAGGCCCGTGTGGTGGAAGTCGTGGAACGCAGTGAGCGGCCCATTGTGGGTATTTACCATGGCAAGGGAGCCCGCGCTTCTGTCGCCCCGCAAGACGGTCGCCTGCCGGCCTCGTTCCGGCTTATGAGTATTTTACCTGAGGCAAAACCGGGCGACATCGTCGTGGCTTCGTTTACGGAATGGAGTGATGTGTATCAGCCTCCCACGGCAGAAATGGTGAAGGTGTTAGGTCGTGAGGACGCTCCCGGAGTCGATATTCTTAAAATCATTCACCGATATGGACTGCCGCTCGAATTTCCTGAGACCGTCCTCGCCGAAGCCGACTTGATCGACGAGGTCGTATCAGAGGAAGAAATTGCGCGACGCGAGGACTGGCGTGAGCGCGAGGTATTCACGATCGACCCGGAGGATGCCAGGGATTTTGACGACGCCATCTGCGTGACGGAGAAACCGGACGGTCGCTGGGAACTGGCTGTTCATATTGCCGATGTGTCGCACTATGTGAAACCCGACTCCGTCTTGGACAAGGAAGCGCGGAAGCGCGGGAATAGTGTCTACCTGGCCGATCGCGTCATCCCGATGCTACCGGAGAAATTGAGCAACGGGGTCTGCAGTCTAAAGCCTTACGTTGAGAGACTCACTCATGCCGCGGTGATGGATTTCGACTCGTGCGGCAAAATGACAAAAACCCGTTTTGTTTCCGCCGTGATTCGAAGTCACCATCGCTACACTTATGAGCAGGCGTACGAGCAGATGATGCTGACGGATGAAGAGGTCGAGGCGATTGAGGATGAGAAGCAGAAACAACTGACCATTCGTCTCAAGCGGGCCTGGGAACTGGGATCACTGCTTCGCGAGCGAAGATATCAAAACGGAGCTCTCGATCTCGACTTCGCCGAGGTCCGGGTGGTGTTGGACGAAGGGGGCCGTGCCATCGGGGTGAAGCGCAGTGTTTACGATGAGAGTCACCAGTTGATCGAGGAATTCATGCTCGCCGCTAACGAGGCTGTGGCCTATGAAACGAGGAACGCTCCGGCCCCCTCAATCTATCGGGTTCACGAAGATCCCGATCCGGGAAAGTTGGAGGAATTCGCCGATCTTGCCCGCAGTTTTGGGCATCGGATAGGGGATATGACCCATCGTCCGGAGCTTCAGAAGCTTCTTCAGAGCGTTAAGGGAAATGTTGAAGAACACAGCATCAAGGTGGCATTGCTGAGAAGCCTGCGACGGGCGGACTATCGTGCCGAACCAATGGGGCACTACGGATTGGCTAAGACGAACTACACTCACTTCACCAGTCCGATACGTCGATACGCCGACCTGGTGGTTCACCGGGTGTTGCGGCGGATTCTGTCGAAACGGGGAGAAGCCACGGCGCCCGATCTACCGGGACGCACGCCGACAGCGGCGGAAATGGGGGACATCTCCTACCGTATCTCCAGGACCGAACGCGTCGCTGCCGAAGCGGAAATGGAGACGCAACGTCTCAAGATGATCGAGTATCTCGAAAGCACCTGTCGCGAAGATCCTGACGCGGTTTTTGATGCCACTGTGTTGGAGGTGCGCCCGATCGGTGCCTTCGTCGAATTGAATGATCTCATGATCAAGGGGCTGATCCGAAAGGAAGATCTCTCGCCCCGCGATGAGTATTTTTTCGACCGCATCCACAAGCAGTTTAAGAGTCGCTGCAACGCGCCAACCCTTGCAGCGGGGCGAACGGTCTCTGTGCAACTTCTCCGGGTAAACCACATCAAGGGCTTCATTGATTTCGTGCCGGTTGAGGCAGCTCCTGATTTCAGCCAGTGGTAGAAACGGAAATGATGGGGTTAATGGTGCTAACGAGTAAACTTGCCAGTTACCTTCGGGCGTATTCAACGATGATGCTGGGCCTGAAAAGCATGAAAGGCTATACAACTTGTTCCAATGCCCCCCTTTCCCTTCGACAACACCTACGCGAAACTGCCGGACCTTTTTTTTCAGAGGGTGGACCCGCGTCCGGCCGGTTCTCCTGTCATGATTCAGTTCAACCGGGACCTTGCCGGGAAGTTAGGTTTGGACGTGGATGGCCTAGATTCCCCGGAAGGGCTGGAGTATTTCTCGGGTAACCGGATTCCAGAAGGGGCTGACCCTATCGCATTGGCTTATGCCGGGCACCAGTTCGGCGGGTTCTCACCGCAGCTTGGTGACGGGCGGGCTCTGTTACTCGGAGAAGTGGTCGGTCAGGACGGAGTCAGGCGTGATATTCAATTAAAAGGTTCCGGGCCGACCCCGTTTTCGCGGCGTGGCGATGGGCTTTCTGCGCTGGGACCTGTCATCCGCGAGTATGTCTTGTCGGAAGCGATGGCTGCGCTCGGGGTTCCGACCACGCGGGCGCTTGCTGCTGTTGCAACGGGAGACAGGGTCGCGAGAGAAAGCATGCTCCCCGGAGGAGTCTTTACCCGCGTGGCCCAGTCCCATATCCGGATTGGAACCTTTCAATTTTTTGCCGCCCGGGGAGACTGGGGTAATGTCGGGGCCCTGGCGGACTACGCGATCGGTCGCCACTATCCTGAGACCAGGGAGGCAGACAATCCGTATCTCGCTCTGCTCGCCGGCGTGATTGAAAAGCAGGCCAAGCTCATTGCTCACTGGATGCAGCTGGGATTCATTCATGGTGTCATGAATACTGACAACATTAGTATCTCAGGCGAGACGATCGACTATGGTCCCTGCGCTTTCATGGATGCCTATCATCCTGCCAAAGTGTTCAGTTCGATCGACCAAAACGGGCGCTACGCGTATGCCCAACAGGGACCGATCGGGCACTGGAACCTGGTTCGTTTCGCAGAGACTTTGATTCCGCTGATTGATAATGACCAGGAGAAGGCTATCGAATTAGCGGAGGGCGCCCTCGACCGATATCCGGAAATTCACGGTGAAGCGCTAAGGGCGCGGTATGCGGAGAAGATAGGAATTGAGAGCAATTCCGAAAACGACTGGGAACTGGTTCAACAGTTGCTGTCGGCGATGGCAGCCGGGCGAGCTGATTTTACGCTCGTCTTCCGACACCTCAGTGGTGCCCTGGAGAGTGGTGACGATGAATTGGTGGAGAGCCTCTTTTCCGATTCCGGAGCCATCGTTTCCTGGATGAAGAGTTGGCGAGAGCGAATTCCTGAAGATGAGAGGGCAAACGCAGTTGCCCTTATGAGGCGGATCAATCCGGTCTTTATTCCCCGGAACCACCGGGTGGAGGAAGTCATTGCAGCGGCCTACCAAGGGGATTATAAGCCCTTTCGGAGCATCAATGCCGTGCTGCAAAATCCGTTCTTAGAACAGTCGCAATCTGTCGAATACGAACTGGCTCCGAATCCCTCTGAAGTGGTTCAGTCTACTTTCTGCGGGACCTAGTGGTGCTCAGGCTTTTGCGAATCCGCTTTGCGCCCTCGAGAGGTGGCGTTTTTCGGGATCGAATTTTTTGTGAAAAAGACAGGAAACGGCTGACATTTCATGGTGTTTGAAGTTTGATTCCACCGATGCCGTCCTTTTCCTACACTGCCATCGACACCGCCGGAAAGCAGGTTTCCGGCAGCATCGTCGTGCGTAATAAGTCGGACGTGTATCGCGAGCTCGAGTCAAAGACGCTCACTCCGATTCGAGTCAATGCCCAGGCCGACGGAAAGGCGGAGAAGAAAAAGCGAAGCTTTGCCATCGGCGGCAGTGAGGATAAACACGGGCCTACCAAGCTGAAGCGCCCGGAACTGGTGCTTTTTACCGAAGAGTTGGCCGATCTGCTCGACGCTGGAATGCAACTGGAGCGAGCCCTCAAGATCCTGCACGAACGCCAGACCAACGTCTCCATTCGAGCGGCGGCCGGTGTGCTCCGGGACGAGATTCGTGAAGGGACTAGGTTCTCTAAAGCGCTTGCGAAATCTTCTCCCTCTTTTGATGAGCTCTATCGCAGCCTCGTGGCCGCGGGTGAGGCAAGCGGATCGCTGCCGGAGATCCTGCGACGTCTGGTGGTGAACTTGAAACAGCTCTTCAACCTGCAGCGCCGCACGGCCGGGGCGATGATTTATCCGCTGACCGTGTTGCTGGCCTGCGTGATCCTGCTTTTTGTCTTCTCAACGGTCCTGATGCCCTCGCTCAGCGAAATGATGGAGAAAACGGGGCAGGACCTTCCCATGATCACCGAACTGCTCATCATGTTCACCGATTTCATGTCGAAGTGGTGGTGGGTGATTCTCGGAATCATTGTGATTTCAGCCACGTCGTTCCGTGTTTACATCGGAACGGAAAAGGGGCACGCCTGGTGGGATGGCTACAAGATGCGAATGCCGGCGTTCGGGCCGGTGATCCTGGGACGCTTTTACGCCCAGTTCTGCCACACGCTTTCGAATTTGGTGAACAATGGAGTTCCTCTTCTCAACAGTTTGAAGCTTATTACCCGTGGAACTCCGAATCTCTATATCCGCAACCACCTCGAGAATGTGGTGTTGGATGTTGGGGAAGGCACCAGCCTGGCGAAAGCGATGGAAACCACCGAAGCCTTTCCCGAAGCTCTCGTAGATCGCGTGGCGATCGGTGAGCAAACGGGTGAGCTGGGTAAAGCATTCTCCAAGGCTGCGGCCAAGTATGATGAAGACCTCGACGTTCGTATCTCGCGATTGACGACACTGGTCCCGACCGTCATGCTTGTTTTTGTTGCGATGATCGTAGGGGTCGTCGCCTATTGCATGATTAATACCATCTTCGGATCGATGGCCGGAATCCGCGGTCGCTAGAAAAATTTATCCCAAAGAAAATTGTATGAGACTGAGTCCTGACAAACGTAAACGGAAGGCACCGGGTTTTACCCTGGTGGAGCTAGTGATTGTGATCACGATCATCGCGGTCCTCGCTGGTTCCGGAATCTACCTGGTGGTAGGTTTCATTGACGATGCCAAGTATCAGCGGATCGATTCCGACCTCAAAGCGCTCGATATTGCGCTGAAGGCCTACGAGCGTAACAACTACTTCAAGCCCCCCGCCCACGAGCAGGGGCTCATGGCCTTGGTAGAGCGTCCCTCCGGCGATCCTCAGCCGGAGCGGTGGAGGCAGTATCTCGAAGAGGAAATGCTCGATCCCTGGGGAATTCCCTATCAATATCGTTTCCCCGCACAGCAGAGTTCCAAGAAGTATGACATCTTTTCCCTCGGCGAAGACGGCGTGGAAAGCGACGACGATGTCGGGAATTGGTAAGGCGATTTCCCGTCAACAGACCCGACCGGCGAACGGGGCTCGCGGCATGACGCTGGTCGAGCTCATCATCGCGATTTCAGTGCTGTCGATTCTCACCGGAATCGCTGTGCCTGCCATCGACAGCGCACAGCGTGCCCGCGTTGCGCGCGCGCCGGTCAATCAGCTCTATTCGATGGCTCGCGAAGTTCGGTTGCGCGCCATGTCTGAGCAGCGTCCCTACCAGGTTCTGTTCGACAATGAAGGCTTCAAAGCATCGAGATTTTACCACCCTTACGGCGGTCGCGAGGAATTCGATGAACTGAAGATGAAGCTCGATCAACTCGACCAGAGGGATGCGATTATCGAGGCGTCTCAAGCCCGCGGTATCGATATGTCCGGGCCACAGGAAGTGGATCTGCAACGGGAGCAGGTTGAAGAGGGGATTCGTTTTTTGAAAGAGTATGACCTCGAGAGTGGCGTCGAATATAAGCTCCGCTTCTGGGACGACACGGACTGGATCGATATGAACAGCGGAGAATTTCGACGCTGGGTGTTTCAGCCTTCAGGAATGTGCGAGCCGCTCAAGATTCAGGTGCAATCGGAGGGCGCTTTCTTTGAAATTGAATTTCATCCGCTGACGGCTGATGTGAAGCGGGAGCGTTCGTGGGTGGAATGATCGTGAACGGAAACAGTCGTGGTTACGCTTTGCTGGACGTCGTGCTGGCTGTGGCTCTGTTTGCCCTCACTGTCACTGGCCTAGTTGGCGTTCTTCAAAGTATCAACGAGACCTCCGCTGAATTGGCGCGCGATCGCATGATCCAGCATCAGCTCACTTCGTTGCTCGCCGAAACTAAGGTGATGCCGGTGAGCAGCATGAACAGCGAGCGCCTCGATGAAGTGACCGACATTACCTACCGGACTTTCGTCGGGGAGATGGAAGTGGACAACGGCGAGGGGAATGCGCTGAGTGATCTCTACATGCTCACGGCGGAGGCGGTATTCATGGATAGTGGCGAACCGCAGACCGAAACCGCGAGGATCATCATTTACCAGCCGGAACGACGATGAGGAGAACTGTCAGAGGCGATACTTCGAGAGCAGCGTTTTCGCTGTTTGAAATCGTTATTGCCATGGCGATTCTGAGCATGATTGCAACCGCAGTGCTTTCGGTTCTATGGCAGGCCGGAGATACAGCAGCGGAGCTTCGTTACTTAGATCGGAGAGACGAGGAAGTGAATCGCTTTGTCATGCTGCTTCGTGAATCGATTGAAGGTTTGCCACCCGACGCCACCATCACTATGGACCCGGCAGAGTCTTCGGAGTCGGGTAATCACGAGATGCTCCTTGAAAATACCCCCACGGCTTTTGTTTTCGGCGAAATGATTGGCAGCGCAGAGGAAGCCTACATCGCGATGCGGCCGGAGAACAGTTTCGAAGGGATACCTACCTACGAGTTGGCTTTGAGCAGGAATGATTTTTTTCCCGAAGATACTGACGGCAGTGGCATGGCGATTCGTTCCGGTGGCAGCGAGGATCTGGTTGCTGATGAGCAGGGGCGTTACTGGTTACCACTTCTTTCCGGGATTTCAGCAGCAACGTGGCGTTACTGGGATGAAGATCAGCAGGAGTGGATTGACGAGTGGACAGATGAAGAGGTCTTGCCCCCTTTGCTCGAGTTTGCCCTGATTGATGCGCCGGGCTCCAACCCTCAGCGTTTTGTTTTCGAAGTGCCGAATCGTCTCGTGAACCCAGAAGGAGAAACCCAAACGACTCCGGGAAGTAATTCCTCGACTCAGACTTCGACGACTTCGTCCTCGGGTGGGGGTGGTGGTGCCGCTCGACCCGGCGGGCCCGGAGTGCGATGGCCCGGTGGAGTGCGCGCCGGTGATCGTGGTCCCGGAGCTGGAGGACCTAGGAGTCCGGGAGGTCCGGGCGTTACCGGAGGGCGTGGACCCGGTGGTCCGGGAGGCGGAGGGCGTGGACCCGGTGGTCCGGGAGGCGGAGGTGGTAGTGGTCAAGGTGGTGGCGGCGGAACCGGAGGGGGCGGTCAATGAGACTTTCCTTCGTTCAGCGCTCTCGAGAGAGAGGCATGGCCCTTTTGCTGGTCCTAGTCACCGTCATGGCGCTGGTGCTGATCATCGGCACGTTGTGGGAGACGTGCCAGCCGGGTTGGGAAGAGAGCGATCTTGGCCGCGTTCGCTACAAGGCGGGGTTGCTTGCGGAGAGTGGTTTTGCTCTCGCTATGCACCCTGACATTGAACCCGGAGATGTGGCCTTACGGCAGGGATTCGGACCCGAGCAGGAAATACGTGTGTTGATTACCAGTGAGGGTGGCCGGATTCCGGTCAACCGTTTGACTGATGAGCGATGGCGGGTTGCTCTTGTCGAGTTGTTTGTTCTCTGGGGCATGGACGCTGCAACAGCCAGTATTGCGACGGAGTCGTTGGCCGACTGGATCGATGACGACAATGAGGTGCTCTCGAACGGGGCTGAGAATGCCTTCTACTCGAGCCTGGATCGTCCCGAGTTTCCGGCGAACCTGCCCTTTACCTCACTGGAGCAAATGCTGTTCGTGCAAGGTATGGACGAAGTGGCCCGTTTCCAGCCGATGTGGCGTAACTACTTCACGATTCACAGCGACGGCTTGCTGGATCTCAATGCAGCGGAATGGGAAGCCATCGTGGCCGTTACCGGAACGACGCAGGATTCGGCGCTGAACTTTGTCGCGGTTCGAAATGGAGATGACGGTATTCGCGGCACGATTGACGACTACCAGTTCATTGATATGGGCGAGGTGCAGGCTTTGCTCGGCCTGTCCGAAAACGAATATGCGGAGATTGCGGATCTCATCTCCCTCGACAGCACGGTAATTCGCATCGAATCGGAAGGTCGCTACGGTGACTTCAAGGAGACGAGGGTGCTGCTGGCGACAGAATCTGGGAACGGGTGGTCTCCGCTGGCAAGATTTCGCAATTAGGCCTAAAGTGGCAGCGCCTTGCTCGATGAAAATCGATATCGTCACCATCTTTCCGGAAATTGCTGAAGCGCCACTGCGTTCCAGTATCATGGGGCGCGCTATCGACTCTGGTACAGTTGAAATCAACTTTCACAATCTTCGCGACTGGACCACGGACAAGCACAACAAGGTCGATGACATTCCCTACGGTGGTGGACCGGGAATGGTGATGAAGCCGGAGCCGTTCTTTGCCGCCGTTGAGGAGTTGAAAACTGAAGAGTCCAAGGTGCTCCTGATGACACCCCAAGGGCAGCCATTCAGGCAGGCGACAGCAGAGCGGTTCGCCGGACTGTCCCACCTGATCATTCTTTGCGGGCATTACGAGGGCGTGGATCACCGCGTCGTTGATGCACTCGTGGATGAAGAGATCTCTATCGGCGATTATGTGCTTACCAATGGAACCATTGCGGCAGCAGTGTTGGCTGATGCGGTCATTCGACTGATTCCCGGTGTTCTCGGGGATGAAAGGTCCGCCCAGGAGGAGTCCTTTGCCGGCGATGGAACCCGGATTGAAGCGCCCCACTACACCCGGCCACCGGATTTTCGGGGAATGGAGGTTCCAAAAGTGCTGTTGTCTGGGAATCACGCAGCGATCGATGGATGGCGCCATGAAAAAGCTGAGGAGCGCACTCGCCGAAACCGGCCGGATATAGTGGGGTGACGAATTATCAGGACTACTGAGTCGCCTGAAAAATTCCTGCCGCTTTGTGCAGGGTTTCCTCCCACTCTTTCTCTTTTACGGAGTCGGCCACAATTCCGGCGCCGACGTGGAAGTGCAGTTGATCTCCCTCCTTAACCGCTGTGCGGATGGCGATGTTGAAACGACTCTCGCCGTTGAATCCGAAGCAGCCGATAGCGCCGGTATAGACTCCGCGCGGAGAGGGTTCGAGTTCATCGATGATTTCGCGGGAACGCTTCTTGGGAGCTCCGGTAATACTGCCACCCGGGAAGCAGGCATGCAGGGCCTCTACGGGACTGATGTCGGGACGCAGGGTGCCTTCCACGGTGGAGACGAGGTGAAACACCTGGGCGAAGCGTTCAAGCTTGAGCAGTTCGGTCGCAGTAACGGTTCCAAACTCGCAGATCTGACCCAGGTCATTGCGCTCAAGGTCGGTGATCATGATCAGTTCGGCGATCTCCTTGGTCGAGGTGATGAGATCGTAGGCGGACTTTTCATCCTGTTCGCGGTCGCGGAAACGGGGGCGGGTACCCTTGATGGGGCGCGTCTGGATGGTGCGCCCGCTCATGCTGAGAAACTGCTCGGGAGACGAGGAAATGATTTTGCGTTCGCCGAGATCGAGAAAGGCGGCGTAGGGAGCGGGGGAGCGTTCGCGAAGCCGATGGTAGAGATCGAGTGCTTCAAAATGGTCGCCAACGTGAGCTGAGAAGCGGTGGGAAAGGTTGACCTGGTAGATATCCCCCGCAGCGATGTATTCCTGCGCTGTCGCCACCATGTTGCAGAATTGTTCACGCTGGATTTCGCCTATAAACTCGATGTCGGGAAAGGCGGGGAACGAAGCGGGTGGTTGCCGATGGCTGGAGAGGTCTCCGACTTCGATCCAGTTTTGATTGTGGTGCTCGTAGACCAGGCAGTTGCGATAAAGACCGAAGGTGAATTCGCCTTCGTAAGTGACGTAGCCGTAAAGGCCGGCACCGGGGAATCCGAGGTCCGGTGTCGAGTTCGATGAGGAGCTGTTCTCTTGGTAGGCCGCCTCGAGGGCACAGCGGTCGGATTCGTCGAAGAGGTTACCGGTGATGACTTCCTCCGGCAGGGCCGTGATCAGGGAAAAGCGCGAGTAGGCGTCCGAGTCGGTGTCCTCTCCGGATGAAGATGAGTCCAGGTAAACGAACCCGCGAAGGTGCCGGAGCTCGCCTGCCAGCCGCGCCGGGGCCGGGAAATTCAGCCCGAGGCGCGGAGTTGTGGATTGACTCGCCATATGCGGTCGTTCAAATCACACCGCGGCAATGACCCTATCAAGAAGCGCTTTTGTCGCCTTGATGCCGTCGACTTCACCGAGTTTTTTGCCTTCATATTCGATGCCGATGTAACCTTTGTAGCCCGCGTCGCGGACGATTTGCATCATGCGTTCGAAGTTGGTGTGAATCTCGTTGCCGTTCTCGTCGAAGTCATGAGCCTTGGCGGAAACGCCTTTGGCAAAGGGCATCAGTTCCTCGACTCCTTTGTAGCGGTCGTAGCCGAGGCCAACGCTGTCTTCGCTATAGGCAGGATCGCCTTCATAGGGAGCCTTGTCGGCGGCATATTTTTCCGCATTGCCGCGATTCTTGGCGACGTAGAAATTGCCGTAGTCGGGAAGGGAGCCGCAGTTTCCCATGTCGACCGTGCTGAGCACGTTAGCGAGCCAGCCGCCATTGGAGGAAAGTCCACCGTGATTCTCGACGATCACGTTGAGTCCCATGGGAGCGGCGTGTTCGGAAAGTCGCTTGAGGCCATCAACGCAAAGGTCAGCCTGCTTCTCCGGGTTGATTTTGCCGTCGGAGGCGGCGTTCACGCGGATGCTGTGACAGCCGAGAAAATTGGCGGCGTCGAGCCAGGCGTAGTGCCCCTCGATGGCGGCAGTGCGCTTGACAGCATCAGGATCACCCAGCCTGCCGACGCGGTCGCACATGATGAGAATCGGGTTAACACCGTTATCGTCGCAGCGTTTCTTAAGATCCTGCATGTAAGCACCACTGGCCCCTCCCTTAGGCTGAATGCCGAGCGTATCGTGAGGCTCGCTTAGGAAAGAGTTCACAAACTCGACAGCATCAATGCCAAAGGTGTCCTTGGTGTATTTGGGGAAATCAAGGTTGTCGAGTTCCTTGGCTTTGAGGGCAACGTGAAGAGACCATTGAGCCAGCGAGATTTTGAAATCGGAACCCACAGGTGCTGGAGCTGAGATTTCTTCTGAACCTGACGGGCTGTCTCCGCAGGCGGATAGAAGGCCCCCTGTTGAGAGTGCTGCAGTCGTGGTAGTGATGAATCGGCGACGATTAAAGCTCATGCCGCGAAGCTAGCAGGGTTAGTTGCGGGACTCAACCTTGTTTGAAAGACCTCTTTTTCTTTATTCTGCTCCTTTTTCTCCAGGTGGGCTCTAACGGAAAAAGAAAAGAATTAAGAAAAGGAAAAAGAGGCCAGCCTGTCTGCCAGTCCCGTAAACCGTCGCGAACTCTTTTCATTTCTCACAGCCATCTCGAGGGCTCTTTTTTCTCCAACCAGAATCACCAGTTTTCGTCCTCGGGTGATTCCGGTGTAGAGCAGGTTGCGCTGTAAAAGCACGAACTGCTGACCTGCCAACGGAATCACCACTGCCGGAAACTCGCTGCCCTGGGATTTATGAATCGTGATGGCATAGGCGAGCTGCAACTCGTCAAGTTCGCCGGGCTCGTAATTCACCCGCTGATTGCCGTCGAAGGTGACAACCACGTGAGAAGGCTCCTTGGTGATCTCGGCGATATGGCCGATATCTCCGTTGAAGACTTCCTTTTCGTAGTTATTCCGGGTCTGGATCACCTTGTCGCCGGCGCGGAAGGTGGAACCGAAGCGTTCGATCTCGAATTTAAGCTCGGCAGGCGGATTGAGGGTCTCCTGGAGCAGCGAGTTCAGTTCGGCGGTGCCAAGTGACTGACGATTCATTGGAGTGAGCACTTGGATGTCATTTCGGGAATCGAGGTTGAAGCCCTTCGGAATGCGCTCTTTCACGAGGTGACGCAGTGTTTCGCGAATGGCATCGGGGTTGCCACGTTCGATGAAAAAGAAATCGGCATCGGCGGTGTTTTCAAGGGGGGGAATCGTTCCCTCATTCACATCATGGGCCGCTTCGACGATACGACTGGTTTCGCTTTGACGGTAGATGCGAGTCAGTCGGGCCACGGGGGCGACTCCGCTGTCGAGGATATCCCGCAGGACGCTGCCCGGACCGACGGAGGGAAGTTGGTCCACATCGCCTACGAGGAGGACATGTCCGTCCTCGGGGATGGCATCGAGCAGCTTTGCCATGAGCTCGACATCGACCATGGAGGCTTCGTCGATGACAAAGAAATCACCTACGAGCGGCTTGTCCTCGTTGCGGGTGAAACCGATTTCGGGCTGGTATTCGAGGGCGCGGTGAATGGTAAGCGCTTCGCGACCGGTCGATTCGTGGAGCCGCTTGGCGGCGCGGCCGGTGGGGGCGCAGAGGACGGGCTCGACCTTCTTGGTCACGAGGATTTCGAGGATCGCATTGAGGATAGTGGTTTTCCCGACGCCGGGACCACCGGTAATGACGGAGAAGCGATGCCGGGTTGCCTGGATCACAGTTTCGGCCTGTTCCTCGCTGAGCTGAAGCTGGTGATGGCGTTCAAACCAGGCAATGGCTTGTTCGGGCTGGACTTCGGGAAGGGTGACCTCTCGCGCCATCAACTGGTGAAGGCGCTCGGCCACTTCTGTTTCGGCAGTGTGAAGTTCGGTGGTGAAGACCAGTGGCTCGCCGTCGGTGTCTTCGATAATAATCCTCGCCCCGAGGACGAGCTCTCCGAGGGCCCGGTCGACGGCCTCCATGGTGGTTTCGAGAATGTTGACTGCTTCCTCGACCAGCTTGTTGCGGGGGAGTGCGCAGTGGCCCTGGCGGGCGGCCTGCTCGAGGACGTAGAGCAAGCCGGCGGAGATTCGTTGCGTTGAATCATCAGCCTGGCCCATTTGGCGGGCGATCTGGTCCGCAGTCTTGAATCCGACTCCGGGGATCTCTCTTGCGAGGCGGTAGGGGTCGGCGCGAAGCACATTGGTGGCTTCCTCCCCGTAGGTTTTGAAGAGGCGAAGTGCGCGGGCCGTGGAGAGGCCGTGTTCGTGAAGGAAAATCATGATGTCGCGAACGGACTTCTGCCGTTTCCACGAGTCCTTGATGCGGACGCGTCGGGCTTGACCGATGCCGCTGACTTCCTCGAGTTTTTTCGATTCCTCCTCAATGACCCGGAAGGTTTCGGTGCCGAATTTCTCGACGATTCGTTTGGCGTAGGTCTTGCCAATCCCGTCGATCAGTCCGCTGGCGAGAAAGCGGCGAATACCATCCGTGGAGTTGGGTGCGATGGCGAGAATGTGCTGTGCCTGGAACTGCCGTCCGAAACGGCGGTCGTCTTTCCAGTCGCCCCGGGCCCGGATTTGTTCTCCCTCAATGACCGCCGGAAGGCTCCCCAGCACTGTCACCGTGCCGTTTTTTGCCGTTTCCACCTGCATGATGGTGTAGCCGTTTTCTTCGTTATGAAAAACGATAGAATGCACCGATCCTTCTATTTCAGGGGCCTCTGGTGGGCCGTTTTTGGGGCGCGAACTCATGAAATGGGGAAAAATGGGGGGCTCGAGAGAGGTAATTCTCGCCCTTTACAAGCCATTACCTGTGTCGCATATTCGCCGCCCCATGGCAATTCTCTCGATTTTGTTAACCGTGATCATCATCGCCGTCAGTATTCTGATGGTGCTGGTGGTGTTGCTTCAGCGTCCCAAACAGGAGGGCTTAGGTGCCGCCTTCGGTGGTAGCACGCTCGATTCAGCTCTCGGCGCCCACACCACGGATATTCTCCAGAAGATCACGACCTGGCTCGGAATCATCTTTTTCATTTCCGCAATTGGTCTGGCAATGGTGAAGACCCGCCAGTTCCAGGCGACTGCAGCAAGCGACGTTCTCGAAGAAGTGAAGGATCGTGAGCCCCAGCTGCCCGGTCTTCCGCCTGAGCTTTCCAACCTGCCTGCACTCGATACTACTGCGCCGGCACCTGTGAATCTCGACCAAGCGCCCGCGGGCTCTCTGCTCGACGACAAGGCGAATGAAGCAGAGTCCGCTCCGGCAGAGACTACCGAAGAGAAGCCTGCCACTGAGGAGAAGACGGAGGAGCAGTCCAAAGCTGAAGAAGCTCCCAAAGGTGAAGAGGCTTCCAAAGGGAAGGGCAAAGCCAAAGTCAAAGTCAAGGAAGGTGCCAAAGGCGAAGGCGCTCAGTAATGTTCGTGATGCGGGCGTTCAGCGCCGCTGATGCCCGCTTTTACCATGTCGCGATTCTGAGGCGGTAACCCCGGCATGAGTGCTCCCTCGCAATTGACGGAAGCCAACGGCCGCCACCGCGTGATCGTTCGATCCCCGAATCCCCTAGGCGATGCCTGCATGTCATTGCCTGCCGTGCGTGCGTTGAAGCAACGCCGTCCTGATACCGAGATCACGGTGTGCTGCCGTGACAATCTTACTGCGATGTGGGCAACCCGCGCCGAGATTGATGAGGTCATCCCATTCAAGAAAGGGCTCAAGCCTCGCGAGGTGGGTCGCATCATTCGGGAGCACGGAAGATTTGATGAAGGTTTGCTGCTTCCCAACTCATTTCGCTCCGCGCTTGAGCTGCGACTCGGTGGCGTCAACAAGCTGACCGGTTACAAGCGCTACGGGCGGGGGTTGTTGCTTAAAAACGCAGTCCGCGAATCTGAAGCGAGGGATGACAAGGTGCATCACGTTCACCGCTATTTGCATCTCGCCGAGGCAATGGGGGCAGATATTTCTGATCTCGATGACCTGCTCGCGATTCCCCCGGCTCCGGCACCGATAGACTCGGGTCTTACCGAACTACACATCGGGGTTTGTCCGGGTGCCGAGTATGGCAACGCAAAGCGATACCCGATTGATCGCTACGCCAAGGCGCTTCAAACACTGCGCGGGAATCACCCGGAAGCGACTTTTCGAATTTCTGTGTTCGGCAGCCCGGCTGAAGAAGGGATCGGCGATGAGCTGGCAGGACTTCTCGACGAGCCTCGTAAGAACCGGGCCGGTAAGACTTCCATGGCAGACCTTGTCGACGAACTGAAGACCTGTCACTTTGTCGCGACCAACGACACTGGCACAATGCATCTCGCCGCGGCTCTGGGAGTGCCTACAGTCGCAATTTTTGGCTCCACTGAGCCGGCCTTCACGGCTCCGGTTGGAACCGTCCACCGCGTCATTCGTCACAAGGTGGATTGCAGCCCATGTTTCCTCCGGGAGTGTCCGGTGGACTATCGCTGCATGTTACAGGTTGAACCGGAGACCATACTGGCCGAAATGGAGACTCTCCTGCAGGACACCTCTCCGGCAGGAAACTGAATCCTGTATGAAATCCATCGTCACTCATCCTGGCAGCGCTCATAAAGATGACCTGTTGGCCTGTTGCCTGCTTATTGCTCAACACGAAGTTCCGGTCTACCGCCGTGAACCGACTGAGGATGATTTGAACAATGAAGAGATTGCGGTGGTCGATGTTGGCGGCGAGCACGAACCGTCCCGAAGCAATTTTGATCACCACCAGTTTCCCCGCGATCACAAGCCGATTTGTGCCTTGTCATTAGTGTTGAAGGACCTGGGGCTCTATGATGATGCCCGCCAGTTTTGCGAATGGCTGGAACCCGCTGAGTGGTTCGATACACGCGGGCCTTTCGCAACAGCCAAGTGGTTGGGGGTGGATCGGGCAGTGATGAATCAGCTCAATTCTCCGATCGATATCACGCTTCTCCGTCGATTCGCTCAGAAAAACGAGTGGCAGCGGGGAGACGCGATCTGGGAAATGATGCGCATGATCGGTGAAGATCTGGTGATGTTCCTCAAGACCCTGCGTGAGCGCGTCGACTTCGTCGCGGAAAACGCCGAGTTTATTGAGATTGGGGAAGGGAATGATTCTTTGTCGGTTCTCTTCATGCCCCGCTGCGAGCCGATGCCGGATGATCCTTCATCCGGCTTGATCCGCTACATAGAATCGACCGGCAGGAAGGTTGACGGCTTGATCTATCCCGATCGCCGCGGATCCGGTTTCGGCCTCTCGCGCCATGAGGACAGCTCGCGCCTCGACTTTACCCGAATTGATGGTGAGCCCGATGTTCACTTTGCTCATGCTCGTGGATTTGTGGCAAAGACGAGCGCAACGGATCTCGACAGGCTCAAGGAATTGATGTCCAAGGCGGAAGTTGTTTCATAACCGCCAGGATGGGCTAATAAAGATCGTCGCTACGATGATCTCCATTTTCTGGATTAGCCGGTCGACCCTGAGCCGCATGGCGGGGAATGGGACGACTTTTTTGAGCGAACCGGAGCGCAGAAGGAATCACTTGAAGAAATTGGGGTTCTTGTTGCCAGAGACCTCTGATCCATTCCGGGGCGTTCTGATCCTCTGCCATTGAAGTAGGAATGAATCAAAGTTGATCCTGAATTGGGATTGTATTGAATGAAACTTAGGTGATTCTCAATTTTATCGAAGTCACCCAGAAGAATGAACTGTAAAATTTTCGGGATCTTACGGGCGATTTTGAGGCGAAAGCCGGTACTAGGCCCGCTCTTGCAATGAGGGCCCGCAACGCTACGTTTCGGACCCTGATTGGCGGAGGTTTGCTCTGCCGAGCTATCTGATGGACAAGATTTACCTGATACTGGCGACTGTGATCTTTCTCGGCGGCTTCGTGCTCGCTGTGATAGCGTTAAGAACGGGCAAACACGGGACGGGGAAACTCAACGTCGGGCTCGCTGTTGCCGGCCTGTTTTTTCAGTGTCTCTTTCTCAAGGAGCGGGGGGATTTGCACCTTCGCTGCCCAATCACCAACGGGGCCGAAGTTTTCGTTTTCATCAGTTGGAGCATCGTCATTCTCTACCTCGCTCTGGGGCGTGCTTTTCGACTCTCTTTGCTCGGCGTGTTCAGCATGCCGCTCGTCTTTGTCTTCCAATCCATCGCCATCATCAGCTTGCTGATCAACGATCCGGGCGCGCGTCCGCCGGATACGCTGGATCCGTGGCTGGAAATGCACGCGGCGATGTCCCTGCTCGCTTATGGCGCTTTTGGCCTCGCTGGAATTGCCGGGGTGATGGACCTGATTCTCGATCGACAGCTTAAGAGCCACAAACCGGGAAGGCTCTTTTACTCGTTACCACCGATGAA
>PKCI01000006.1 GCA_002862135.1 Verrucomicrobiota bacterium
GGACTGCACCGTGTGGCGCTCACCGTAACGGATCATCGTTGCTGGAACCTCAGTCCAACTGTAGACAATGTTCGACCAACCACGAGACCATTTGCGGTTTTTCGTGTATTTCGCCTTCGGCGGCTCGTGGATATCGGCGACCAGTAGGGAACCGACTGACATGAGCATCAAAACAGCGATAAATTTCTTCATATTCGCAGTCAGAGTAGGCAGGGGTAAAGGTAAAGGCAACCAAAAAAAAAAAATTTCCCTTGGCTCGTGGCTTCTTCTTCCTATGTTGAGCGTCAATGCATCCCGATCTCGAAAAGCTAGTCTCCAGAGGCAAGATTGAGCCCGCCACAGCGGAGCAACTCGACCTCCTCCCACCCGCTACATTCTGCCAGCATAAGAGCTGGGGTGCTGGAAAAATTGCGGAGTGGGACCGCCTCAACGTCAAAGTGGTCGTTGACTTCGAGGATAAGCCCGGCCACGAGATGGGCATGAAGTTCGCCGGCATGTCCCTAACCCCGATTGCTGAGGAGTCATTTCTCGGGAAGCGTCTTTCCTCACCCGAAGAGCTCCAGAAACTCGCAACCATCGACTCAGTAGCCCTGGTCAAGCTGGCTCTCAGCAGCAGTGGCGACAAGCTTTACCTCGATCAGCTCGAAGAGCTGGTGAAGGGCAAAATCGTCCCCGAGGGCAAATACAAGAGCTGGTGGGAGAGCACTAAAAAGAAGCTTCGCGACGACGTCCAGTTTGTCGTGCCGGCAAAGCGGACGGACCCTCTCGAGCTTCGTGAAGAGGATTTTGACCCCTCGGAAGGACTCATTCAGGATTTCAACAACGCCCGCGACTTACGCGCCAAGGTGAAGGCCGTCGAAGCCATAATCAAGGACATTGGCGCTTTCAAGGACAACCAGGACAAGCTTGAAGCCTTGGTCAGCGAAATCAGCGAAATTGCCCGAAAGGGGGTGAAGATTCAGTTCGTTCCTGCCGTTGAGCTCATCCTCATTCGCGAGGAACTCCAGAGCAAGCTCAAGGGTTATGGAGCTCCCGAGGGCCAGATCACGGTCGCGGAGATTCTTGCCGGGAACGAAGAAGGTCTTGCTGAGCTGTTCGAAGAACTCTCCCTCACCCGCCTGCGCCAGATCCTCAAGAGTTTCCCGGAAGCTTTCGGCGAAGAAGAGTGGACCGACAAGATGCTCGGCCTCGTTCCTGACTGCAACCTTCGTTCCATCGCCGAGATGGCCAACGTTCTCAATGCTTCCGAGAAAAAGAAGCAGCTCATTTCATACATGGAAAACAGCCTTCAGCAGCGCACGCTCTCTTCCGACGGCCTCGCTTGGATCTGCCGCGAGCGCAAGGGCCTTGCCGAATCTATTTTCGGTCCGAGCCTCAGCCTTTCCGTGATGAGTTCTCTGGAGGCCGATCAGCTCAACGAAGAAGGTGCTGTTCGGGCCGCCAACCGTCTTCGTGACCTAGTCGCTGATGACCGAGAGCTCATCCCCGATCTGATTGAAGGCGCAAACATCAACATCATCCGCAACTTCTCCAGCCGTCTCATCAACTCAGCTTCCTTCGACGAGCTAACCCGCAAGTCACTTGTCGCCCGCGTCATTAAACTGCATCCCGAGGTTCAGGACCTTTTAAGTGGGGGCGACAAGAAGGAAGACGATGTGCTCATCGTTTCCGAAGAGAGCCTCGCCAAGCGCAAGGAAGCCTACGACAAGCTGGTCAAGGAGGAAATCCCGCAGAACCGCGAGGATATCAAGATTGCCCGCTCTTACGGTGACCTCCGTGAAAACTTCGAATATAAATCTGCCAAGGAATATCAGCGCGTTCTGATGAAGCGCCAGGGAGACTGGGAGCGCGATCTCAAGCTCGCTCAGCCTACCGACTTCTCGAACTCCGACACTTCGAAAGTATCCATCGGAACCGTGGTCAACCTTGAGTCCACCAACGGCGACGAGTCCATTACCTACACCGTTCTCGGTGCGTGGGATTCCGACCCGGACAAAGGCATCTTGGCCTACCTCTCTGACCGTGGCGCCCAGATTCTCGATAAAGCCGTTGGCGATCAGGTCGAATTCACCTCGGCGGAAGGCACTACCCAGGCCTACAAGATCGCTTCGATCTCGGCCTACAATGCCTGATACCTTCAAGCGCCATCAATCTTTGCTGCAGGCAGGTTGATTCGTTCGACCTGCCTGCTTCTTTTATGAGGGAAAGACCAGTGTCGCAACGGCGCCTCCGCACTCTCCGTCGCGAAGAGAAGCCGTGCCACCGTGCAACTCCATGGTGGCCTTGACGAAACTCAATCCGATTCCGGACCCCTTGCGCCCCGTCGCTTCGTTCTTGAGGGAATAGAAACGCTCGAAGACACGATCCACGGCATAATCCGGGAGGCCCACTCCGTGATCTCGCACGCAAAGTTCAATGAGATCGCTGGACACCAGAGATATCTCAACGACACCGCGTTCCGCGGAAAAATCAAAGGCGTTACTGAGTAAATTCCGAACCGCAATGCGAAGCATCAGCGGTTCGCCCTGGATCACCTTGCCGCCTGAAAGGCCCTGCTCGCGAATCTCGAGGGAGCGGTTTTCGATGATCGAGGCGAGACCAAAAATTTCCTCCCTTACCAGCGCCCCGAGATCCACCGCCTCCTTCTTTTCAAGTTCCTGCTGCCCTTCCACAACTGCCAGTTGGACGAGACGACGCACCATGTCCTCACTGCGCGTTGTTTCGACGAGAATATTGTCGAGAAACTTGCGACGCTTCTCTTCAGGCATCGATTCGTCGATCAATTCCGCAGCTCCACGTATCGCAGCAAGCGGGCTCTTCAACTCGTGAGTCAGTGCTTGCACGTAGTTTTCGACATAATGTTTTCCCTCCAGCTCACGACGCATGTTCTCCAGCGCAAGACTGAGGGCATGCAATTCTGCTAAACCCCGTTCTTCGACACGGTCCTGCTTTCCCTGAGCGATGCGCTGAGCATCAAGGGTGAGATGGCGTATCGGATAAAGGACGAGGTAGGCCCACAAGGTCACGAGAACGAACACCACCAGTGCAGTAATCCAACCCGAGCGGATTATGGATCGACGTGACTCCTGCGCAAAGGGCACCATCGCCGTCTCAGGTCGCGAGACAGTCAGAGTGCCGATCATCTCCTCATCGTGATAAACCGGCGCCGCGATATAAAACACTGTGGATTCAGAATCGTTCGGATTGGCCCGTGTAGCCCTTACCCCGTATTTCCCCTGCCGGGCAAGATAGACATCATTATATTCCGAATAGTCCTCCCCTTCCCGGAGCCCGTTTTCTGAATCAAAAATGACAATCCCGTCCCCGTCCGTGACATAAATTCCGGTATAGATCTGCCGCTTTTCCAGTTGATAGATTCTGGCAAGAAATTCGCGACGGTAGGCATTTTTAACTCCTTCCCGAAAATCGGCGACATCAATTCTTCCTTCCTTCACATTCTCCTCTAACAAGCTCGCAAAGAGATGGGCAAAATCCACCAACGGTTCTTCTGACGCCTGCGAATACTGTTGCTCCACATCACTGCTGATACTCTTCATCAGAAAGAGAAATCCGCCTCCGGCGAATACAATAAACCCAGCCACAATGAGAAGCGTGATCCTCATGACCTCGGCAACAGCAGGGCATAGCCCAGCCCACGATGGGTATTGATTGGATCAAAATCTGCGTCAACAGCGTGCAGCTTCTTGCGAAGGGTCTTGATGTGGGCGTCGACTGTCCGGTCGAGAGCCGCATCCGGTTCGTCCCAGACCAACCCCATCAACTGATCCCTTGAAAACACGCGTCCGGGATGCTCGAGAAAGACTTTCAACATACCGAACTCATATCGTGACAGGTTGAGCTCAACACCATCGAGGCTTCCCTGGTAGCGATCAAGGTAGAGGGTAAATCTGCCCACGGAAATCTCGCCGTCTCCGGCCCCACTCGAACCGGAATCAATCCCGCGTTTATTACGCCGCAGGATTGCATTCACTCGCGCCGTCAGTTCCCTCGGGCTGAAAGGTTTCACCACGTAGTCATCCGCTCCGATTTCCAACCCGACTACTCGATCAATCTCCCCGTCACGCGCAGTAAGAAAGAGAATCGGCACATCTGAGCTCTTCCTGAGCTCGCGACAAACTTCAAAACCGGTAATATCCGGTAGCCCCACATCGAGGATCACAAACGCGGGCTGATCATCTGCAAAAATCTCCAGTGCGGCACCCCCTGTCTCGGCGTGGGTAACCCGGTAGCCTTCAATCTCAAGCGCGTAGAGAATAGTCTCCGCGATGGTCGGCTCATCTTCGACTACAAGTACTGAAACCTCGCTCACAACAGGATACAATTCAGTGGTTGGGCACGCCCGAAGGTCGTGCGATTTACCCTCTTCTTTTAATGATCTGCCGCTCTACTCAATACTGGAGTGGCGGATGCTTCGGTGGAAGTTTGCGTGGGTTGTAGGATTCTCCCGGAAAAAAAAGGAAACCCGGGCGCTCCGTAATCAGTTCGTGGCGGGTGATTCGAAACTCAGGAATCATAAAGTTTGAGTTCGGATCGTAAACGGTTTGCCCGGTGTAATTTCCCCAGATGCGGTATTCGAAGTTGTGATCGTATCCATGAACTTGTCCGACACCTTCCTCAGGGAAACGGTCCGGCTGACGGGAGGATCTCTCATTCATGATGACCAGCTTGGAATCCGTCCACGGCTGTCCGGGTTTTCTGAGGTATCCCCAGAAGCGGGTGCCATCGACCCACCAGCGGCGCCCGATGTAGTAGTCACCAGGCAGCTCCTGGGCGATTTGAGCATTTCGCGCCTGCACCGAAGCACCGCTGTATGCCGCAGACGGAAGCTTGCCGGAAGATCCACCAGATCCCGTCGAAGTCGTCTCACAAGAAGTGAAAAAGATCCCTACCGCGAGGTTGGCCAACATGAGAATAAAACCTCGCGCCGAACTTCCGGCACAGTCTGTATCGCGATTCATATAATCAATATTACTAACAGGTCGGCAGTTGTTAGGCGATAGTATGATACGGGCGCTCTGATCGGCTGTAAATCCCTGAGTCTTGTTGATAATACGAGACTCAACGCCGATTCTTTCGCTGTTTTTCGAAGAGAGGCATCAACTCGGCTTCGATCCACCCGAAAGCAGCATCCATACCTTTTTCCCGGTAAAGATTACCAATGTGAGCCTCCACCGAAGTTGGATTGCCGAAGCAGGCGAGGAACTGGTTGGAGGTCATGCAGCGCAACATTTCGCCACAGACGGTTCCGTGATTCTCTAGAATCCAGGTCCGGGCATACAAATCGAGAATCGTATCCCCAATCCAGGCCAACTCCTGCTCGCGTCGCTTTGGATTAGGTTTCCTATTCGCTTTCATCCTGCTGATTCTTTTTGAAGGCCTCAAGTGCTTCGCGGGTGATCACATACTTGGCGCCACAACGCGGACAGCCCGCGGGGATAACTTCGTTGTCACCGAAGATCGAATCGATTGAACCCTCGCTCATGTTGGCAATCACGGGGAAGATTTTCTCCTGGCTGCAACCGCAATCAAAGCGATAGGCCCGCTTCTCGAGCAGACTCAGCTCCTCGTATTGGTCGAGATCGCGAATCTTTTCGTCATCAAGACTTTCAAGCCACTCTAGGTCACAGGCCGGCTGGGCTGTCACCAGTACGACGTCCTCCTCGGAATAGTGAAAGTATCGTCCACGTCGCTGCTCGCTTTGCTGGTAATACTCTTCACCGATCCGGTAAATATTCGGGTCGGTGACTTCAACCATACTTTGACGGGAAGGCTCCCCATCGGCAGTGATCTGAGCAAAGAACATGTTGTTATCACGCTTGGCGATATCTTCGGTGTAGATGCGCCCCGTAATATTTCCCTGGCGGTTGCTTCCCGTCACAAAAAGGTTCATCGGCGGGTCCTGCCAACTCAGGGTCCAGGCCACTGCTTCGTTCCAGGGCCGGGTCGCCAGGTGCAGAACCAGCGCCGCCATCGAATCCTTTAACAGGAGATCCTGATCCTCTTCGTAGCGGATCTGGTGCTGCATGAGATGCAGGTAATAGTCCGTGTAAATCGGCGAAAACTCGCCACGCACTAGCAATGCGTTGCGCTCACGGACGAAGTAGCAGCGGACTTCGATGGCTTCCGCTTCAGATTCCTTTGCTGGATCATTCAACATGGGGCTGAAAAAATGAGGGTAGCAAGGTATCCCTTTTCACGCAATTCGCGACCCTCAATGACGACTTGATTCGTAGCTATCACCACTTGAACCTCTGCTCTTAGAAGTGCTATACAATAGTCTGACACTATTACAAATCCTCTTTCATGGAGCGCGATCAACTGATCACTTTACTCAAGAAAAACGAAGCCTTCGGTGCCGCTCCGGCCGATGCTATCGATAACCTGGTCGATGTCGGAGAGATTCGGTCTATCGAAGCCGGGACCGCACTGCTCCATCAGGGAGCAACTGGGGAATCAATCTGGATGCTGCTCTCCGGAACGCTCGAGATCGTCGTAAATGAACAGATTGTCAAAACCATCGACACCTCCGGCGAAGTCTTCGGGGAAATCAGCGCAGTTTCCCTGACCCCGGCGACCGCCACCGTTCAGACTGCCGATGACTGCTCAACCTTCTGTATTCCTCACGGAGAACTCCACCGAGTCATGAAAACATCGCCGGACCTTGCCGCGGCGATGCTCCGATCTATGGCAAAGTATCTCGGCCACTGAGAATTGAAACGGCCCGTTAATTCAGGCTATCCTGCTTCATTTCTTGGGAAAGCTGGAAGAGGCGCTGGACCTGCTTCAGCGGCAGGTGAAGCACATCGACGCGCTTCTCAGCCCCAAGCAGAATGGAATACGTTCCGAGCCCTTTACCCTCGTCGCGCATCAAGGTGTTGGTGATGTCTTTCCACAAATGCGCTTCAAGTTCGAAACCGACCCGCTTCTCCTGCATAATGAAGACGTGCTTATCCGTAATGATCACGCACTGCATGGTCTTACTTAGCAGACCGGCCTTCGCCTGGACTGCCACGTAATAAATGTTCTCCGAGTTACCAACTACGTTGCCGACTTCGCGGAAAGCCAGCGCTACCTTTTCCGTGTCCTGACCATCGTCAACGAAGTGGCTGATCTGCTCGTGCACTTCGAATACCTCGCCAATCGGCTTCCACTCTCCCATTCCCTCATAATAAACAAGATCGGCTACCGAAAGCGTCCCATCGTTCATCATCGAAAGGAGGTCTCCCTCGGAAAACGGTCCTTCCGGATCTCGCGCTCCCCTTTTGAGGATAGAAAACTGTAATCCTCCTGATTCTTCGGTCTCGACTGCACTCATAAGCCTGTGAACGGAATGTATTTACATTGTGATTAATTTGTTGCAGAAAGCAAGTGTAAAACGTGTCGCGTTAGGTTACCGGAGCCGCCCATTCCTCGGGGATTCCGTGGGGCCTTCCGGACGGCATTTGCAAAAGCATATTTTACTGTTGAGCTATACCTATCAATCTCGTTTTACCGGCCCCGCCCGTGACGGAAAGTTCGACAGCTCATACGGATATGAATTTATCAACGCCCGTTGGCTGCCCTGGTCAGACAGAATCTACCGCTCGAACTTCGCCGCTACCACGCGGCAACTGAAGATGCGCTCCAAGCGATCCACGACTACCCGAGCCTGTTCATCCGGGACGCCTCCATTTGTATTCAGAAGCTGAACCTGATCAGCGAAGCCTTACCGCGGGTGGTGTCAGAACGAGCGGAACTCGATCCAGCGAACTGATCTTCCGATCGTCTTCTTTTCCGTTCAGGACATGGGCTTCGAACCGACGGCGCATCGTCGCCGGCCATTGTTCGAAGTTTTCAGGCACAGCAGCGACTTCCGTGCTGTCCACAACAGCTCGGGGAACACGGGCACTCATCGTTCAATCAGTTTGCGATAGAATTGAGCACCTCGTCGCGCCGGCGACGGGCTTCTTCGACATCGCGTGTCCGCAGTGACACCCGAACCCGCTCAGCGGTGTAGTCGTCACGGTGGACCGTGAAATGCGCCCACCAAGTCCCCCGGTTGTTCCAAAGATGGTGATTCAGGTTTTCCGGATTTGAGCGTGTTGCCAATTTCCCGGAGGAAGTCACTGAGGCAGCTCCCCCGGATTCGTTCAGTAGATCTAGATAAGTCATGATGCAGTTTCTGTGATGTTCAGTTACCGCATCAGGATTGAGGAGGTCATTCTCCCCGGAGAAATTCTGTTCGAATGTCAGACATTCGCACATCGGTCGCTGTAACTTTTCTCTGTCACAGCATCCAAGGCACCTTGGCTTCTCCAAACCAGGTTGCCGGGCCCGAATTTATCCAAGCCACTCCTGATGCTTGGATTGACCATACCGAATTGTTTTCGGGACGCAACATCCACTTTTGTCATAACGGTTGTCTCAAAAGGAGACCCAACCGAGCACTTCGCGAACAATTTTAGGAAAATCCATTTGCGAATTTTCGCGAAAAGGCTTAACTACACATCTATTAATCTTGATTTGTTGATGCGTGTATTTTTACCAGCCACGGTTTTCCTACTCTCAGCCACCGCCGCGGTGGCTCAGAATGAAGTCTTCAGCACCATTGTGGATGACACTGTCACCTTAGACATCACGACAATTACCGGAGCGAGATCTGTCATCATCTACGAGGAGCAAATCCAGCAGGAAGCGACTCCATCCGTTGCCACCAAGACAACAGAGCCCAACGGGGATGGGAGCTACTTGTTGCCATCCGTCGATACAATCTCGGGCGCCGAAGTCCGAACCTACCAGCGCTACGATATCGCATCGGTTTTCCGCCAGTCCGCCGGCGTTAGTGTCACTACCCTCGGTGGCGAGGGCGGTCAAACCTCGGTCTTTGTGCGAGGTATGGAAAGTGATCACACGGTTGTGTTGCTTAACGGAAGACGGCTTCCGCGAGGTCTTGCCGGTCTCTATCAGGTGGAATTTCTCGATGTGTCCAACCTCGAGTCACTTCAATTTTCCCGGGGTCCTGCGAGCTCGCTTTACGGCTCCGACGCTATCGCCGGCGCCATTGGCCTTCGCACTACGGATGCTCGCTTCATTGAATCGAATACTGTTTCCAGCTATTTCGAGGGTGGCTCGTTCGATACCTTCCGCAGTGGGGGAAAAGTGGCCATCCGCGAGGGACGACTCGGAGTCTCTCTTGACGCCAGCTTCGTGGATACAAGCAATGATCGCGTCGCCAGTTCCGACTATGACAATAGGACTCTACGAGGAAATTTCGCTTACGAGTTAAGCGATGGGATTTACCTAGATGTTCTCGGCTCGATCCAGAGTGCCTTTCTCGAAGTCCCTGGACAGCGTTCAGTCGCCGGCGTTCCAACACTTTCTTTTCCCGCCGATCAAACCAACACAAACCAATCAGGCCTCTTTTCACCCCGAGTATCGATCATTCGTGATGATTGGGACTTTTCGACGTTCTACAGCTACACGGTGAACAGTCTCTCTGATCTGGAATCCCCAGGATTCTTTGGCAATATCGATAGTCGGCTCGAACAGGAAGGGCACGAGTGGGAGACACAGTTCAACTATCGTCCTACCAGCGATGTGACTCTCACCCTGGGCGGGGGACATTACCAATATCGCTTCGAAAGGATTCCGCTCTTAACAACGTCTCTTCCCGCCGCCGAACTCGAGTATGCTTTTACCAGCATTTTCGCTCAGGCGGATATTGCTCTTCCTGCAAACTTTCATCTTCTCACCTCGGGACGGTATGATGACCACGGCTCCTACAAAAGTAAGGGCACTTATACAGCCCAGTTGAGCTATCTTGCCGAGCAGACCGGAACCACAATTTTCGGAAAGGTCGGAACCGGATATAAGGCGCCGAACGGTCAGGACTTGATTTTCACTGACACCTTGACCACCCCTTCCGATCTCGTGCCCGAAGAGAGCTTCACCTATGAATTCGGCCTTGCTCAAAGCATCTGTAATGAAAATGGCGAGATTAGTCTCACCTATTTTAACAACGATATCGATCATCTGGTCGACAACGATCCTCTCACTTTCGGAGCCGGACAGGTCGATACGGAATCGAGCGGTTTCGAAGCCGAATTCCGCGTCTTCGCCACTGACAAGTTGGAACTCTACACCAACTACACTTACCTCGATGCCAACGTCGTGAATGGAACCTACCTGTTCGCTGACACAGCCGGAAATCGACTAATTCGTCGCCCTCGTCATACTGTAGCCGCAGGAGCGGTATACTCGGCAGATCGTTGGCAGATCGGTGCCGAAATCAATGGTGCTTATGATCGAGACGATCGCGGTACGTTTCCCGACCAAATCGATCTTGGCGGCTACACAGTTGCCCGCATCTTCGGGAATTTTAAATTGAACGATAATTTCGAACTCTACGGGCGTTTCGAAAATGCTTTCGATGAGCAATACGACTACTCGGACGGCTACGAAGCTCCCGGTTTAGGGGCATTCGTCGGAGCACGCATTTACCTCAGCGGCTCATCCAACCCAGTCGAGGATATCAAGTAACCCCAACCCCTTGGAAAGAGCGACAACCTATATCAGGCCTGCCATCCAAACTCGATGACTGATAGGCTTACAGCTGTTTCATCAAAGGCCATGCCCACCGACCTCACCACAGAACTTCGATCTGAACTCAGCAAGCGCATTCTCATGCTCGACGGCGCCATGGGGACGACGATTCGCGGCTATGGTCTCGAAGAGTCGGATGCCCGTGGTGAGCAGTTCGCCAAAAATGAGAAAGATCTGCTTAATAACGGCGACATTCTTTCCCTGACCCAACCCAAGGTCATCGGCGATATTCACAAGCGTTTCCTCGAGGCCGGGTCAGACATCGTTGAAACCAACACCTTCTCCGGAACCACCCTGGCTCAGTCGGAGTTCTTCGTGGAGGATCCTCGTGAGAAGGGCCTCGGCAGGAAGGACCCTGAATTCTTTGCCAGGGAAGTTTGCGACAACGAGTTTCTCAAGGATCTCGCCTGGGAGATTAACTACGAGTCTGCCAAACTGGCCCGCCAGTGGTGCGACAACATTGGCTCCGACACTGGACGCAAGCGCTACGTCGCCGGCGCGATTGGGCCAATGACAGTTTCTCTGACCAACTCACCCGACGCTGAGGACCCCGGCTTCAGGGTGGTGACTTTTGACCAGGTCCGCGATGCTTACAAACACCAGATTCGGGCCCTCGCTGCCGGCGGCACCGACATCATGATGGTGGAAACCATCTTCGATTCCCTCAATGCCAAAGCGGCACTGGTCGCACTTCGTGAAGTCTACGACGAGGATGACATCGAACTACCCATCATCGTTTCAGCCGCGGTTGGACGCGGGGGCGAGACCATGATTTCAGCCCAGAAAGTGGAGGCGATGTGGAATGCCGTTGCCCACGTCAATCCTCTCGCTGTTGGCCTCAATTGCTCGCTTGGTCCGGACCTGATCGAACCCCACCTCGTCGAGCTTTCCAAGGTGGCCGAAACTCACGTTTCAGTTTATCCGAACGCAGGCCTCCCCAACCCTCTCGCACCAACCGGTTTCGACCTCAAACCCAAGGATATGGAGCAGTTCCTCGGCAGCTTCGCCGAAAACGGGCTGGTCAATCTCATCGGTGGTTGTTGCGGAAACACTCCTGAACATATCGCTGCCATCTCCAAGGTCGCGGAACGCTTTGCCCCCCGGGAGGTTCCGGGACTGCCGGACGCGATGCGCCTCAGCGGATCCGAAACCTACAACCACACGAGAGACAAGAACTTCCTCATGGTCGGTGAGCGAACCAATGTGGCTGGTTCTCCGCGATTCCTCAAGATGGTCAAAGCTGGCCAGTTGGAAGACGCCGTCGCTATCGCTCGCCAGCAGGTTGAAAACGGAGCCCCCGTCATCGACATCTGCATGGACGAGGGGATGATCGAAGGCGTCCCCACCATGACGCGCTTCCTCAACCTGCTCGCTGCCGAACCGGACGTCGCCGCTGTGCCTATCATGGTCGACTCCTCCAAGTGGGAGATCATCGAAGCCGGTCTCCAGTGTCTTCAGGGCAAGGGCATTGTGAATTCCATTTCCCTCAAGGAAGGCGAGGAGAGCTTTAAAGAATACGCCCGCAAAATCATGAAATACGGCGCTGCCGTCGTGGTCATGGCTTTTGATGAAGACGGCCAGGCGGACAACTACGAGAAGAAGATCCGCATCTGCGAGCGCGCTTACCGCATCCTCGTCGACGAAGTGGGCTTCAATCCCGAAGACATTATTTTCGATCCCAACATTCTGACCGTCGCAACGGGAATGGATGAGCATAACAACTATGCTGTCGACTTCATCGAGGCAACCCGATGGATCAAAGAGAATCTTCCCGGCGCGAAGGTCAGCGGCGGGGTCTCCAACATTTCGTTCTCTTTTCGGGGCAACAACGTGGTTCGCGAAGCGATGCACGCCGCATTCCTCTATCATGCTGGAAAAGCGGGCATGGATATGGGCATTGTAAACCCAGGCATGCTCGAGGTTTACGATGAAGTCGAATCCAAACTTCTCAAGCTGGTTGAGGACGTGCTCCTCAACAAACACGAGGGAGCGACCGAGGCTCTCATCGAATACGCAGAAGAACTCAAGAGTAAGGGAGCTACGTCCAAGGACAAGAATTCCGGTCCCGATCTCAGCTGGCGGAAGGGGTCAATCGGCGAGCGCATGACCCATGCTCTGGTCAAAGGCATCACGGACTTCATCGAAGAAGACACCGAGGAAGCGCGTCAGCAACTTGGTAAACCACTCAACGTCATCGAAGGTCCTCTCATGGACGGCATGGGCGTGGTCGGCGAGCTTTTCGGCGCGGGCAAGATGTTCCTCCCCCAGGTGGTGAAAAGCGCGCGTGTCATGAAAAAGGCCGTCGCCTACCTCGAGCCCTTCATGCTTGCAGAAAAGGGTGACGAAGATGACTCCAATGCTCCTACCTTTGTCATCGCCACCGTTAAAGGCGACGTACACGACATTGGCAAAAACATCGTCGGTGTGGTTCTCGGCTGCAACGGCTACAAGGTCATTGACCTTGGCGTCATGGTCGATTGCGACAAGATCATGGAAGCCGCCGTAGAACACGGAGCCGACATTGTTGGCATGAGCGGACTCATCACGCCTTCTCTCGACGAAATGATTCACAACGCCAAGGAGTTCGAGAAGAAAGATTACAAGATCCCAATTCTCCTCGGAGGAGCAACCACCTCACGCGCCCACACCGCGATCAAGATCAGCGAGTACTACAGCGAGCCCATAGTCCACGTGGGCGATGCTTCGCTTGTCGTCGGCGTCTGCAACTCCCTGCTTTCTGAAAACCTGCGCGCAGACTTCCTTAAGAAGCATCGCGAGCGCGAGCAGAAGGAACGCGACACCTACGCCGGCAAAGGTTCTACGGCCAGTTACGTGCCGTTCGAAGAGGCCAAACAGCAAAACTACCAGATCGACTGGAGCAAGTCTGACATCGCCATTCCCGAAGCCATCGGCCAATACCTCGAAAAGCGCGTCAATCTCCAGGATATCGTCGATATCTTTGACTGGTCGCCCTTCTTTCATGCGTGGGAACTTCGAGGCGTGTTCCCCAAGATTTTTGATCACGAGGAACACGGCGAAGAAGCCCGGAAACTGTTCGATGACGCCCAGCGTATCCTCGCGGACCTGGTTGAAAACGAGCGCCTTCACTGCCGCGCCACCTGGGGAATTTTTCCTGCTCACTCCAACGGAGAAGACATCGAGCTCTTCTCTGATGAAGCCAAAACTGACCATCTCACAACCTTCCATTTCCTGCGTCAGCAGAAAGAGAAGATCAAGAAAGGGACTCCTTTCCAGAGCCTCGCTGATTTTGTCGCCCCGAAGGGCAGCGGTTTGAACGATCACCTGGGTGCCTTTGCCGTGACTGCAGGTAACGAGGTCGAGGAATACGCGGCCACGTTCAAGGAAAAGGGCGACGACTACACTGGAATCATGATCCAGGCGCTGGCAGATCGCTTCGCTGAAGGTCTTGCGGAACTAATCCACCGACGCGTTCGCGACTTCATGGGGTTCGGCAAGCAGGAGAACTTTGCCGTCGAAGACCTGATCAAAGAACGCTACCGAGGTATTCGGCCAGCCGCCGGCTACCCCGCCTGCCCCGACCACACGGAAAAAGCAATCCTCTGGGATCTCCTCGACGTCGAGAACAAGGTCAACATGCAGCTGACCACCAGTTACGCGATGTTCCCGCCATCATCTGTCAGCGGTCTTTACTTTTTCAATGAAGAAGCCCGCTACTTCAATGTCGGCAAGATCGGGCACGACCAACTGGAGGACTACGCCATCCGTAAGAAGATGTCGATCGAGGAAGCCGAAAAATGGCTTGCGCCCAATCTTGCCGACTAACAGTTCTTCCATTCTGGCCCGCCTATTTGTCACGCTCAGACTCCCGAACACCACACGGACACCCTGTCCCAACTTTTCCCTGGAGGCACCCCGTGACTAGATTAAACATCGGCGAGGCCTTTTCCCTCTGCGCCGGCGAATCCCGCGCAGTCATGCTGCATTACCGCGAAGTCGAGGCTTTTGCCCCTTTCGCTCAAAAGCGAAACGTCCACCCAACCTTTGCGGTGGCTTCGGTGCCCTGTTCTACAAAGTCACGCTCTAGGGTGTATAGATACCGCTGATTAAACACGAGATAGATGTCACTACCGGGCTTCACGATGTAGCGAAGGCGACTGTTAAGTCCCACGTTGTTGGACATGGAATCCCACTGGATCAAGGTATTCCACGATAGCTTAGAGTTAGGCGTCACCCGAAATCCGACCTGCCCGACGACCACATCAAATTCGCCATGCGGCAGATCCACCAAATCCCATTCCACTTCGGCGTCCATTCCCCAGTAGGCTGACGGCCGCCATTCCAGTTCGGAACTCAAACCGTGGCGGTAACCATCGTAAAACTCCCCAACCCGGCCAGCCAATTCCAAACTCACCGGGCGATGGCTACTGGTCTCGATTTCGACAACCAAACGACTAAAGTCATAACTGCCTGCAGGAATAGTAATGTTGTTGGTGATATCAAAGGGCCTATCCAGAACCTCTCGATTCCACTCCGGGAAAATGAGAAATTCATCCCCGGATTCAAAGTCCACCGCAAACTCCAAAGGCACCCATTCAGCACTCTCGGTCTGATTTTCGAGGTCGGTGATGATTACTGCTGAAGTTTCCAGAGAATATTCCCTCAGCCAGGGAATTTCGTCCGGATAGAACTCATACTGCACTCCAACGGTGGCACGGCGCGTCCCGGGGCGCTTGACAAATCCCTGGGCCGGTTCGAAAAGTTCGTCGATCTGACGCAGGCTGGCCCGATAACTGAACGGTTCATTAGGGGCATTCAGCCAGGCTCCGAACGCATGAGCGTGCGTCCCAGCATCGTTCTGGCTCATCAATTCGTAAACCTTCACATTGATCTGATCATAACCGTCACCCAGTTGACTGTTTTTGAAATCAAAGTCGACACCGACTACGGCATTATCTCTGTTCGTCCTTGGATCGCCGTAACTGAAAAACGTGCCTACGCGGGATTCCTCACCAATATCGTGAGTCACCCTTACCACTCCGACCTGGTCCTCTTCCAATAACGGCGTGTTGTTGAGGTAGCTACCAAGCACACCGACGCCAAGCTTACCAATTCGCCCCGTCACTTTGCCACCAGCGAGTATATCAACTTTCTCCCGGGTCTGGGACAGGCCGATGGTTCGTGAGTAGAAGGGTGTCAGGCTGCTACTGGCCGGACCGAATTCGAAATACTCCTGCCCTTCGAGGAAGAAGTCACGCTTCTCAGGAAAGGATAGCGGAAAACGGGTCAAGTTGACGACCCTGTCATCCACCTCAGCCTCGGCAAAATCAGTGTTCCAGGTCAACGTCGCCGTGAGGTTCGGCGTAATCTGCCAGAACAGGTCGGCCCCGTAGTCAAAGTCGTATCCGTCGCCCTGGCTACCACTTTGATGGCGCCCCAAAACGTAGGGCTTCAGGTCAACTCCCACACCGCTCTCAAGATCGGACAATCCGCTGAGACTGCCAGCGTCTTCCAACTTATGAGAATTTCGATTTCGAAAAGCCCCGGACCAACGATTCCGCTCTTGGGCACGGGGCAACCAGCGCCCGAAGTTCACCGCCCAGGTGGACGAATTCGGATCGAAAGAGACACTGCGAAACGGGATCGCGAATTCAACTGCCCACCCTTCTTCTGTTTTTCTTCCGGCGCCGTCCCAAATTGCATCCCAGTTCATATTTGGCCGGGAAAGAAAACTCGTGATGCGTCCCTCACCTTTAGCTCCATTGGCATTCAGGCGAAAGTAGTAGCCGTCACGACCGGTTTGATAGGGATCCAGCAGAATGAACACATAGTCGTCTGCGCGGACACTTTGATCGCGCTGCATGATCGACGCGTTAACCTCGTCCGGTGACCGATCGAAACAACGAAACGATACGAAGAGATTTCGCTCATCGAAGCAGAGGCGAATCTCCGTGTTCTCCGAAGGAGCCGTCTGCTCCAGCGGATACATTTGGGTGAGATTTGGGATCAAGGCAGCAGTCGCCCAAACATCATCCGAAAGATCCCCGTCAATCTTCGGGGCGTTCTCGCTTTCGATTCGAACAGCGTCGAGATGCTCCACAGCCCACCCGTGTATGGGCACCCCAAAGAAAACGCAGGCGCCCACAAACCAGCCTTTTCGAAAGGGCGCAACAAGCAGATGGTTTGAGGTGGACATAACCCTCCCTAACAAAGGGAAAAACCCTATCAGATCAAGTCGCTCCAATGCCTTGTTCGCGTCAGAACGGCATTGCTATTCCGAGGTCTTTCAGCGATCCAACTGGCGAGCCACATCCTTCGCAAAGTAGGTCAAGATCATATCCGCACCCGCACGCTTGATACCAAGCAACGATTCCATCACCACTTTCTCCTCATCCACCCAACCATCTTTGGCAGCGGACTTGATCATGAGGTATTCCCCGCTGACCTGGTAAGCAGCTAACGGAACATCCACCGCGTCACGAATGAGTCGCACAATATCGAGGTAAGGACCAGCCGGTTTCACCATGAGCATGTCTGCCCCTTCGGCCACGTCGAGGTCAGCCTCACGAAGAGCCTCCCGACTGTTGGCCGGGTCCATCTGGTAGGTCTTTTTGTCCCCAGCTTTCGGCGCGGAATCGAGGGCACCACGGAAGGGTCCATAGTAAGCGGACGCATACTTCGCTGTGTAACTGAGAATGGAAACATCCTCATGCCCGGAACGGTCGAGCGCTGCACGAATCGCGCCGACTCGTCCGTCCATCATATCGCTTGGCGATACAATATCAGCGCCGGCATCAGCATGACACAATGCTTGGCGGCAAAGAACCTCAACCGTTTCGTCGTTAAGAATTTTAAGTTCACCATCATCCCCCTCAACCACGATGCCGTCATGCCCGTCCGAATTGTAGGGATCTAGCGCCACATCTGTGATGACAACCATATCCGGGTAAGCCTCTTTCACCGCCTGGATGGCGCGCGGCACGATGCCGTCCGGATTGAAACATTCCTTACCTTCTGAAGTCTTTAGGTCCTCTTCAATTTTTGGAAAAAAAACCACCGCTCTGACACCAGCGGCGTAAGCTTCACCCACTTCTTTGACCAGTCCGGCAAGGCTCCATCGGTGGCAGCCCGGCATTGATTCGATAGTATCGTCGGATTCATCATCGTGAATGAAGAGAGGATAAATCAGGTCCTGCGGAGTCAGGACCGTCTCGCGAGACAAACCGCGCACAGCGGCATTCTTGCGATTGCGTCGGGGGCGAATTGGGAGGTTCAGCTTTTGGGGCATATCTCAAATCCTTCCTTGGTATCTTTCACTTCCCAGCCAGTGGCTGCGATTTCATCTCGAAGCCGGTCTGCTTCACCCCAGTCCCTGGACTGTTTGGCCTCCCAGCGGGCTTGAGCCATTTCGGTGATTTGAGCGGGAACATTTGCACAACCGGTTTCTTCCTTGGGTAACTCCACTCCAAGCGCTTCCATTACGACACGGAATCCTGCCAATTCGACGGTAGCCTGTTTTGGGGTTAAATCAGCGGCCTTGAGTTCCTTGATCGCCGTGAAAACGCGCCCGAGCGCATCGGGAGTATTGAGATCTTCCCTGAGGGCCTCAAGCGAGTCAGCAAAGGAGCCGAGATTTTCAACCTCCAGCGCTGCCTCAAATCCACGGGCTCCCGCTGCCCCGGCCTGTTCGACAAGTGATTGTTCGAATTTGGCGAGACGTTGAAGTGCCTGCTTCGCGCCGGCTAGTGCCGGGAAGTTTTCGTTACCGTCTTTATCCTTAGCAACAAAATTCAAAGGCTGGCGATAGTGAGCCGATATCAGGACATAGCGAAGTTCCGCCGGTGAGAATCCCGCCTCGCACAGTTGAGTCAGGGTATAAAAGTTTCCTGCGCTCTTGGACATCTTACCGCCATCGACGAGCAGGTGCGTCAGGTGAAACCAGTGCTCCGCCATCTTGCAACCGGTGCAGGCTTCGCTCTGGGCGATCTCATTTTCGTGGTGAGGGAAGACGAGGTCGACCCCACCGGAGTGGAGATCAAAAGTATCACCAAGGTATTCGCGACACATCGCTGAACACTCCAGGTGCCAGCCAGGGCGCCCCTGTCCCCAGGGACTTTCCCAAAAGTTGTCACCATCTTCGTCACGACGGCCTTTCCAAAGGGCAAAATCAGCCACGTTGTCTTTCTCGTATTCGTCGTCAGTAACGGCACCGGACGCTCCATCACGAAGCTCACGCTGATCAAGACGGGAGAGACGCCCATAGTGATCGAAGCTTGAAACCTTGTAATAAACGGAACCGTCCTCACTGCTGTAGGCGTGCCCCTTCTCCACCAGTTCCTCGATCATCTTGATCTGGTGAGGAATGTGCTCCACCGCACTTGGCTCGAGATGCGGCGCCAAATTGTTGAGCGCTTCACAGTCTTCGTGAAAACGATCCCGCCAAAAGCTGGTGAACTCGGTGAGTTTCTTCCCCGCCGCCTGGGAATCACGGATCGTCTTATCATCCACGTCGGTCAGGTTGCGAACATGATACGCCTTCAATCCAGACAATTCGAGCGTTCTGCGGAAAACATCCTGGAGCACAAAGGTTCGAAAGTTTCCAATATGGGCAGGTCCGTAAACTGTTGGGCCACAGCAATAAAATCGAAATGTTTCGCCGTCTAAGGGGGAAAGCTCCCGCAACTCGCGGGTCATAGTATCAAAAAGTCTCATTATTGGTTAATGCGCCGGAAAAGGAATGCATCAGGCCCGGGATTGCAAGACCTTCGGCCCAATTCGGGAAAATGTCGGGAAAAGCTAAAGCCGTCTGAATTCGCATCTTCTGACTCTTGGCCCAAAACTTATCTGAAACTAAAAATTCATTAATCACCATAATTTTAAGGCGAAATTCCTGTGGAGCCGGCCGAAAGCACGACAACAATTTGAGAATGAACGAAACCTGAATTTCCAGTTACCATGCAGGCAAGAAATTTAAAAAACATTCAGGTTTCTCAAATAGTGTCTCCAACAGCCTCCAAAGCCTGCTCAAAACGCACTTTCAAGTCATCCGGTTCCTCCAGCCCGACCCAGATTCGGAGCAGGTTTCGAGTTGCGCCCCGCTCTGCAGCCCAGTCCAGTTCTCCGTAGTGAGCCAGCAGCGTGTAGGGACAAGCGAGGCTGAAATCTGTTCCAAGGCTTGGTCCTTTCGAAACCTTAAGCGCGTCATAGAAAGCTTGCGCTGCTGCTTCCCCACCCTTGAGGACAAATGAAATCAAGGCTCCATAGCCTCCGTCCGGGCGTCGAATTTGGTCATAAAATTCCCGACATGCCGTGGAAGGATGCCAAAGACGCTCGATCTCAGGGCGCTGACACAACCATTCGACGAGTTCAGCCGCGTTTTCATTGGTGGCCTCCACCCGCTCTCGGAAGTGGCGGGAGTTCACCTCCAGAACGATTGCATCCGTTACGAAATGGGGACTGGCAGACTCCTCGGATGGCAGGCGCTCTTTTAGCAGACCATAGACCGACGTGCCCGGCTTGATCACCACCGCCCCCGCAGCCACATCTCCCGCCCCGGAAAACATTTTCGTCAAACTCGTCGTCACGACGTCGGCATAGCGAAAGGCATCAGTATTGATCGCCGTCGCAACGGTGTCGTCCACCACCAGCGGCACTCCATTCTCACGCAGAATCGGAGCCACCCCCTCGAGGTCCGCCGTTCGCAGCAGGGGATTACTAGGAAGCTCAGTGAAAACGGCGGTCGCTCCCTTTCCATCTTCAAACCACTGCGCCACCTCGGCCACGCCTCCGGTTTCGGTCACAGAAAAATCTACGGCACCTGCACCGGCAAATTGCTGCTGGACCTTGAGCGAGTCGAGATAAGGAAATTCAATCTGGATGCTTGGCTGGTCCGGCTTCTCTTCCACTAAGATACGGTGGACTGCTGCGATGGCGGCCATTCCCGAAGAAAAAAGAAAGACATCCTCGGGGCCAACCTGATCATAAAGGCGTGCAATGCGTTGCCGCATCCGTTTCAATGCTTTCTCCCCTGCTGCTACGACCTCGGGCTCAAGGGGAGCATCAGAAAGAGCCGCTTCGGCAAGACGACTGCTTACAATTTCTCCGCTGTGCTGCCAGTATTTCCAGGCGGCCTCGAAGGCTTCCTCCTTAAACAGGACGGCAGTGAGGTTTTCCCATCCATACGACTCAAGCCGGGACGATGCCCCGCAGCGTCGCTTCACGTAATCGGCGCAACGCCAAGCAGCAGCCAGTGAGGGAAAGACCATTGCAACTTCATTCTTCTTGGCGAACTCCTTCTGAGCCGCGAGGAACAATTCTGCCACAAATGGATGCGGAATAAACCGTGGGTAACCGCATTCGAAGGCATCGACAATTCTCTCGTCGCCCTCCTCATAGCCAATGACGTGCTCCCAGCGGGGCAGGCACATGGAAACTGCGTGATCGCTTTCCGGAATCGCGCGGCCCAGGTCTTGGGCCTCGCAGAATGGCTCGGTGAATGGATCTCTGACTGACATCGGTCGAAAACGAACACTACGCCTGAAGCGCCTCGCGCACATCCCCAATGAGATCTTCAACGGTCTCAATACCGATGGAGAATCGAACGAGTGAATCGGTGATACCTACCGCTTCCCGAGTCTCCTTAGGAACTGCCGCGTGAGTCATCGAAGCCGGATGACATACCAGCGATTCAATCCCCCCGAGACTTTCTGCCTTTGGGAAAAGCGTCAGGTTCTCTACCACCTTCATGGTGTCTTCGAGAGAACGCCCGAAGTCGACTGTCACGATCCCGGAGCCTCCCGCCATCTGGCGCTTCGCCAGTTCATGCTGTGGGTGCGACGCTAGGAACGGATACCGCACCGTCACCGCATTGGTCTCGTCTTCGAGGAAAGTTGCAAAGGCCAGCGCGTTGCTGCAATGACGCTCCATGCGGATCGCCTCGGTCTTGGCACCTCGCAGTGTCAGCCAGCAGTCCATCGGGGATGGCTGAAGACCAAGCGCCTTCTGAGCGAAGATCAATTTTTCCTGCCAGTCATCGGAATTGGTGCAGACTGATCCAACCAGCGCATCCGAGTGACCGTTGGTGTATTTGGTCAGCGAAATGAGCGACAGGTCCGCGCCCAGTTCAATCGGGCGTTGCAGATAACTGCTCGCAAAAGTGTTGTCGACCACCAGCGCAGCGCCAGCAGCATGAGCTGCATCGGCCACGGCCGCGATATCGATGATCTTGAGGTTCGGATTGGTCGGGCTTTCGATCCATACCACAGCCGGGGCATGACCCGCGACTTTCTCCAGAGAAGAATGATCCGTGAAGTCCACATAGCTGACTTCCACACCAAACTTGGCGAATACCTGGGCAAAGAGCCGGAAGGTGCAGCCATAGATATTTTCCTCGGCAAGAATCACATCTCCGCTCTTAAGAGTCGAAACAATTGCCGTGATCGCCGAAACACCACTGCCGAAGCTGGTTGCGTGCGCCGCGCCTTCGAGACTGGCGATGGTCCGGTCAAGCAGGCGAAAATTGGGATTCCCCGAGCGCGTGTAGTCGAACCCGTTCGGGTTACCGTATTCGAATGTAGACGTGAGCCAGACCGGAGGGGTCACCGTCCTGGTATCGCCAACGAAATCACGCCCCGAATGAATCGCGCGTGTTTCGAAACCTTTTGAGTCCGATGGTTCGTTACTCATCTATCCCGAATCAACAGGGTTACGTGCCCCAGTCAACCCTGTTGGCTGTCATGATTGAAGGTTAGTTGGGTATCCTCTTGATTTCATCTCCATGAAAAGTCCATCTTTAGCCCCGTGAATTTCGCTACTGTTCCAACTCCTCCCCAACTGTTCCGCCAGTTCGAACGCGGCGATATTAGCCGTGAAGAACTGCACGCCTGCCTTGCTCTGCATGCCCGAAATTTAATCGATGAAATGGAGGAAGCCCGCAAAAATCCAAAGACCTCCTACCTTGAGCGCCTCCGTAATTTCTCCAGCGCCCGCAAACTGGCAAAAAAACACGGCCGATCCCGAGTCCGCGAGATTTTTCACACTCTCGGCCAGGTTGACGGCTTTCCTCCCTCGCAGATCCTCTGGAATGCCAATCACACTGACGTGCCGCTGCATTGTTTTATTCGCAGTCGTATCGAGCCGGTCTTCCGCGTAACCCGGCTTGATGTCGAACCCATGAATGTCGAAATGGAGGTCGAATACGGGGCCAACGACAAAAAGAAGACCACTCGCGAATTGATCCGCATGCAGCGCACTGCGCGGCTCGAACTGGAAGTCGTAGAGCGAAAACCGCTTTAGTTCTTCAGCTCAAAATCGGAATCTTCTTCGATCTTGGCGAATTCGAGGATTGCCTCCTCATCCCTAACGTCAACAACCTCGACTCCGAGTTGACGCAGACCACCGCAGATTTCATCAGCCGCCCGCTGGGAATCTTTTTCCTCGGGCATCTTCACGGCGAAAAGAAATTCTTTCGGCAGGCACTTCACCCGCTTGAGACGACGCACCTTGGCCATCCACTCGTCGCCGTGCGTGTAGATCCGGGTCGGAGTCGGACGTGAAAGGTTGAGCGGCTTAATCGCTTTTCGGGGTATATCATCGCCTTTTGAGGTGAAAGCGAGCGGAATGCCCACGTGATAAGCCTCAGTGCCCACCCAGGGGGCCTCTCTGTAAAGGCGGTCCAAACGGTGAGAGTGAAGCAGTCGCTTGAGGTCCCGGGTCAACTTCTTCTCCTCGTGATCCACCGGGGTGAGATTCCAGTGTTCGACATAGCGACGGTAAAGCTCCTCAAGGCATTCCTCTGCGTTGTTCGTCAGGCGAGTCCCGCGTGACGCATAGTAAAATGGTGAAGCATGCGGCATCGTCAGCTTCTTGAAGAGGTCGATATCCCCTTCCTGTATAAAGAGATCTCCCTGCTCCGGATGAATCTTTCCGGTCTGCTTTGCATCGTCAGCCCATAGATTGGTTTCGATGGCAAGCGCCGAAAGCTCGCTGTCTAGCCGTCGAATACCATTCCGGAAAATCGCAAGATCGAGTTCCGGGAAACACGCCGTGATTCGCTTGCTGCGCTGAGGTGAGATAAGCTTGTAGGAAAGGTATCGGCTCTTCGCTTCGACGGCTATCACTCCCACGTTGATGAACTCGCCCGTCTCCCAGTAAGGGCGGAATCCGATAGCGGAGTAGTTGACGACGAGGTTCATGATAAAAATCAGCCAGGAAGAATTCCGTCAGCGGGAATTCCGGGTTTCATTAATTGAGCTTCGATCTCCTGGCGGGTGATAGAAGTGCGGGTAATTCCGGAGTCGTCTTCTAGCCATTCGTCGGGCAGCTCATCCCAGATCTGCCCCAGGTTGTAGATAGTCGATTCAAATTTGGTGCGCCATTTTTCGAAGACCGACCTTTCAATGTAGGGCCGCACATCGCGGAAGACATGCTCCCTCTTGAACTCCGTCTCGTCGAATTCAGGATCGAGGCAGCGGTCATGATCCACCAGGTGAATCGACTGCAGAGTCGGATCCCACAATATGTTGGAATCACCGCCGAGAATAGTGAGCTGGCGATCAGAATTTCCGACCCACCAGTCAAACAGCAGGACCCGGACTTTCACCTCATCCTCAATTTGACGAAGGTGGGATGTCCGCAATTCATCGGCAAAGGGAATTCGCTGGGAGCCAAAGGCCCTACCTGGGCAAAACTCCTCGGGACGTTCGATGATGGCATATCGCGTCAGTTCTGATGGTATCTCGACGAGCTGGACCGGAGCGACCGGCAACCCGCATTCTTCGGCGAGACGGCTGATGACATACTCGACCACCAACTGATCACGCGAGATATTGTCACGCTTGATGAAATAGGCATGGCCATCATCCCCTTCTCCGAAAAAAGGTCGACTGACCCCGGTATCGGATCGGCCACAAATGCTGATGATTTTTACTGACATGCCGAAAAACAGCGACAACTCACGTCTTTCCGATAACTGTACTGACCTCCCGTGTCAAAAAAGTTCCATCCCCGGGCCTCAACGACATGACGGCTCGTTTCGACAACCCAATCTTGAAAGAAGGTCAATTCTCGCCACTTTGCGTCGTATAGTCTTTCAATGCCCTCCTTCGACATCGACCAAATCCGGGCCGATTTCCCGATCCTTTCACGAGAGATCGATGGGAAGCCGCTCACCTATCTCGACAACGGCGCCACAGCTCAAAAGCCATCTTGCGTCATAGAGTCGATGCGAAAATTCTACGCCGAGGACAATGCAAACATCCACCGCGGAATCCATTACCTAAGCCGCGAAGCCACCGAGGCCTACGAAAATTCGCGGACCCAAATCAAAGCAGCACTTGGCCTGCCGGATTCTCACGAACTCATCTTTGTTCGCGGCGCCACCGAAGGCATCAACCTCGTTACCCACGGTCTCTCGGACCGCCTTTCCGAAGGAGACGAAGTTGTGCTCACTATCATGGAGCACCACGCCAACTTTGTGCCCTGGCAAGTCATTGCCGACAGGAAAAATATCAAGCTCCACTTCGTCGGTTTAACCAAAGATGGCGAACTGGACCTGGAAGCCTGGAAGGCTGCTTTCAACAGTCGCACCCGTGTCGCTTCTTTCACCCACGTCTCCAACGTGCTCGGCTCTATTAATCCTGTCGCCGAAATGACCACCTTCGCTCGCGAGCGCGGGGTCCTGACGCTGGTCGACGGTGCTCAGGCCCTGCCTCATGGTCCGGTCGATCTCAGCGAGGTGGGAAGCGATTTCTACGTTTTCTCCGGTCACAAAGTGTTTGGACCCGACGGAATCGGTGTCCTCACCGGACCGCGCGATCTCCTCAACGCTTTCCCGCCCTTCCAGAGTGGTGGTGACATGATCGACCGCGTACAGGTATCCGGAACCACCTTTCGCGAGGTCCCCGAACGCTTCGAAGCCGGCACTCCGAACATTTCAGCCACCCTCGGATTGGCTGAGGCCTTCCGCTACATGGCAGAAATCGACTGGGAAGAGGCGAGGGCGCACGAGCATTCTCTCGCAGAGAAAACCGCCGAAGAACTTAAATCATTGGGCGGTATCCGCATCTTCGGTGAATCCCCGGGCAAAGCGTCCATCATTTCGTTCCTTTATGACGTCGCCCACCCCCAGGACGTCGGCACGATTCTCGACACCGAGGGCATTGCTATTCGAGTCGGTCACCACTGCGCCCAACCACTGATGGACTACTACGAAGTTCCAGCAACCGCTCGTGCCTCCTTCGCGTTTTACAACAACGAAGCTGACGTCGAGGCTTTCATGCGCGGGATGCACAAAGTGCAGCGTTTCTTCGGATAAATTAAGGGTCGCGCCAAAGCGAGCGAATCGCTTGCTTTCCCTTAGGGTTCTGGCTAGTTTTCGTCCCTGTTTTATCCTCCCTATGAGCGAAAAACCTCTCCAAGTCTACATCGACGGCCAATTCTTCGACGAAGGCAACGCAAAGATCTCCGTATTCGACCACGGCCTACTCTACGGTGACGGCGTCTTCGAAGGCATTCGTTTCTACAACGACCGCGTTACCTGTCTCAAAGAGCACATTTCCCGCCTGTTCGACTCCGCCAAGGCTATACACATGGAGATTCCGGCGACTCAGGAAGAAGTCTGCGCCATAGTCGTAAAAACGATCCGGCAAAACGACCTTCACGACGGCTACGTCCGCCTCGTGGTCACACGTGGAACCGGCGGTCTTGGACTGAGCCCGTACCGCTGCGAGAAAGTGTCCATTATCGTGATTGCCTCGACTATCTCTCTCTATCCCAAGGAGAAATACGAGCAGGGCCTTATCCTCGCGACCTGCGCAACCCGACGACCTACGCATGACTCCCTCTCCCCCTCGGTGAAGTCGCTGAATTACCTCAGCAATGTCATGGCCAAAGTCGAAGCCCTAGCCGCAGGCGCCGAAGAAGGCGTCATGCTCAACACCGAGGGCTATGTCGCCGAGTGCACCGGTGACAACATCTTTGTGGTGAAGGACGGCATCATTTACACGCCGACTGTCGCTTCTGGTTCTCTCAACGGAATCACCCGCCGGGTGGTCATTGATCTGGCAATCAAAGCGGGCTTCGAACTCCGCGAGATTCAGATGAGCCGCTACGACATGTACACCGCAGATGAACTGTTTCTTACCGGAACAGCTGCTGAGGTAGTTCCTGTGGCACAATACGACCAGCGCAAAATTGGTGAAGGCAAACCCGGCCCGGTGACTAAGCAGCTCATCGAGGGTTACCGAAATCTCGTAGAAACTACCGGCACACCGATTTACTAATCGCCTTTACTATCGTAAGCTCTTATGAGGATTTGAGTTGGCTCTGCTTAGACCGGTCACTGTTTCTCCGGCCCACATGAAATGCGACCTTTGCCAGACCGAGAAAGCCACCGTGTTTTTCTCTCAGGTGGCGGATGGGAAGCTCCAGAAAGTGAATCTGTGCAAAAAATGCGCAGACGAAAAGGGAGTGACCGATCCGACAGGTTTTGCTTTGGCTGATATGCTCGAGGGAATGGGAGAGCAATCCCAGACTGAAGTTGCCACCCTGGACAGCGAAGAACCCTCCTGCCCCAGCTGCGGTTTCACGCAGTCTGATTTTAAGAAAACCGGCCGTTTTGGCTGCGCCGACTGCTACCACGTATTTGATGAGGGGCTCGATGGGCTTCTCGAAGCGATGCACAAACATACCCAGCACGTTGGCAAAACACCCGCCTCTTTTCCCGATCTTCCTGACCTTCCCGATCTCCCTGACCTGCAGGGTCTCCAAGATATTCAGGATATCTCTGAATCAGTTTCAACCCCCGCTCCGCCTGAAGAAACCGAACCCGGTCCACTCAACAAATTGAGCGAACTCAAGAAGGCTCTGTCTAAATCAGTAGAAGATGAGGACTACGAAGAGGCGGCCCGCCTCCGCGACGCCATCTCCCAACTGGAATCCCAGATTCGTGATTCCTGAATCATTTTATGGTCAAGCTGGCACTCCAAGTGCTGCTAGAATAGAAAGCTGTGATTGTGTCGATGCGATTTTCCACCCTCCTGAAAAACCCAGCTGAATGGATGAGGACCCCCGGTCCGGAGAGTGATATTGTGATTACCAGCCGCGTGCGTCTGGCTCGCAATCTCACTGGCCATCCCTTTCCCGGCTGGGCTCGCAAGGAGGACCGTCTCACCGTTATGGAGGAGATTCGCCTCCCGCTCGAATCCATTGCCGAGATGAAGGATTCGTTCTCGGAGGAAATGACTAAGCTTTCCGCTATCCAGAAGCAGGTCCTCGTCGAAAGGCATCTCATCAGTCGCGAGCATGCCGCCAAGGGTATTGGTTGCGGCACGGTGATGAATCGGAAGCAGACCATCAGCGTAATGATCAACGAGGAGGACCACCTTCGGATGCAGGCGATTCGCCCCGGCTTGCAGCTCCTCGCAGCCTATCGTTCCCTCGATCAGATCGACTCGACCCTTGAAGCCGATCTGCCCTATGCCTTTGATCATCAGTATGGTTACCTGACAGCCTGTCCGACCAACCTCGGCACTGGAATGCGTTCTTCAGCCATGCTTCATCTGCCTGGTCTAGTCCTCAGCGAACAAATCAACCAGACCATCCAGGGAGCCAATAAAATCGGCTTGGCTGTCCGCGGGCTTTACGGAGAGGGCACCGAAGCACTCGCCAATCTTTTCCAGATTTCGAACCAAAACACGCTTGGCACCGACGAGCAGGAAATTATCGAACACCTCAACCGGGTTATCACGCAACTCATTGAAAATGAGAAGAATGCCCGGATGAAAATCCTCGAAGATCGTCCTACAATGATGCAGGATCAGATTGGTCGCGCCTATGCTGTGCTAAAGCACGCGCACATAATCACCTCAAAAGAAGCGCTTAACTATCTTTCCATGATTCGTCTGGGGTGCGACCTCAAATTTGTTCCCGAGGAAGAGAGAGAAACCATCAACGTTCTGCTGACCGAAATTCAGCCAGCCCATCTACAAATTTCCGCCAAGCGTAACTTAACTCCTGAAGAACGTGATATTTTGCGTGCCGATATCATAAGGACCAGCTTAAATCGGCTGACGCCTCCTGATTTTAGCACTATACTCAACGACAGGGAGATCGAAGACGATGAATAACTTTACCCCGAGAGCACAGCAGGTGCTCGCCCTAGCCCGCAAAGAGGCCGATCGTTTCAACCACAATTACGTTGGGACAGAGCACCTCCTGCTCGGCCTTATCAAGTTGGGACAAGGCGTTGCAGTTAATGTCCTGCAAAAGATGGCCCTCGACCTGGAGACAGTTCGCCTCGAAGTTGAGAAACAGGTAGGCAACGGACCCGAAACCAAAATGGTTGGTAATATCCCCTACACTCCCCGCGTCAAGAAGGTCCTGGCACTCGCCGGTAAGGAAGCCAAGGCGTTAAACCACAGCTATGTGGGAACGGAGCACATTCTCCTTGGTCTGCTTCGCGAAGGCGATGGCGTCGCTGCCCGTGTGCTTAAGAACCTTGATGTCGACATCGAGCGCACCCGGAACGAAATCCTCCGTGAACTCGATCCCAACTTCGCCGGCAACAACCTCGAAGACGAGGAAGGTGAATTCGAAGAAATGGGTGGCGGCCGCAAGGAAGGGAAAACACCTGCGCTCAAGGCATTCGGTCGCGATCTCACCGAGCTCGCTCAAGATGCTGAACTCGATCCTGTGATCGGGCGCAGCCAGGAGATTGAGCGCGTCATTCAAATTCTCTGCCGCCGCACGAAGAACAATCCGGTTCTAATTGGCGAAGCCGGTGTCGGTAAAACCGCGATTGCCGAGGGCCTCGCCCAGGAAATCGCCGGAGGCAATGTGCCGGAGCTGCTTCGTGAGAAAAAGGTGGTCACTCTCGACCTCGCTCTCATGGTCGCCGGCACCAAATACCGAGGCCAGTTTGAGGAACGCATCAAAGCGGTCATGGACGAGATCAAACGAGCCAAGAACGTGATCCTTTTCATCGACGAACTCCACACCATCGTGGGAGCCGGTTCTGCCGAGGGCGCCATGGACGCGTCTAACATCATCAAGCCCGCCCTGAGCCGGGGTGAGCTCCAATGCATCGGCGCCACGACTATGAACGAGTATCGGAAGTTCATCGAGAAAGACGCCGCACTCGAGCGACGCTTTCAGCAAGTGAAAGTCGAAGAGCCCAGCGTCGAAGATGCGATTCTCATTCTGCAGGGACTCCGTTCCAAGTATGAGTCTCACCATAAGGCTGACTACACCAACGAAGCCATTGAAGCTTGCGTGCGTCTTTCCGCCCGCTATCTCACCGGCCGTTTTCTTCCTGATAAAGCGATTGATATTCTTGACGAAGCCGGCGCCCGCGCCCGCATCACTTCCATGACCCGCCCACCGGAGATCAAGGATCTCGAGACTGAAATCGAGGAAATCGTCGTTGAGAAGGAGGCGGCGATAAAAGACCAAGACTTCGAAAACGCTGCCGCTCTCCGCGACAAGGAGAAGAACAAGCGCCAGGAAATGGAAGACATCCTTGAAGAATGGCGTGCCAGCAACGAAGAAAAGGTTGTTGAGGTCAACGAAGATGACATCATGTCCGTCGTGGCCAAGTGGACCGGCGTTCCTCTTCAGCGCATGGAGGAGAAAGAAGCCGAGAAGCTCCTCAAGATGGAAGATGAGCTCAAAGGTCGTGTCATCGGACAGGACGAAGCTGTTACCGCTATCTCCAAAGCCCTTCGCCGCAGCCGCGCCGATCTCAAAGATCCGCGTCGTCCGATTGGCTCATTTGTTTTCCTCGGACCTACAGGTGTGGGCAAAACCTACCTCGCTCGCAACCTCGCTGAGTTCATGTTTGGTGATCCAGATGCCCTCATTCAGATCGATATGTCCGAATACATGGAGAAATTTACCAGTAGTCGATTGATCGGTTCGCCCCCTGGTTATGTGGGATACGAGGAGGGTGGTCAGCTTTCCGAAGCGGTGCGACGCCGTCCCTACTCGGTCGTTCTCTTCGACGAAATTGAGAAGGCTCATCCCGACGTGATGAATCTGCTCCTCCAAATCCTAGAGGAGGGCATGATCACTGACAGTCTCGGTCGCAAGATCGATTTCCGGAACACGATTATCATCCTGACTTCCAACGTTGGTGCCGATGTCATCAAGCGCCAGATCACCGTAGGGTTTGGTTCCATGGGACAAGGTGAAGACGGAGACTACGACAATATGCGCGAAAAGATTCTCGACCGCGCCAAGGAAGCTTTTAAGCCGGAATTCCTCAACCGTCTCGATGAAAAAATCGTGTTCCACGTCCTCGAGAAAGACGACCTTGCCAAGATCGTGGACCTCGAAATTGACACCGTGCTTAAGCGACTAGCTGAAAAGAATATTCTCCTTAAGCTCGATAAGAAAGCCAAGGACTTTCTCATCGAGGAAGGCTACGACCCAAATTACGGGGCCCGCCCAATGCGTCGGACCGTGGAACGCCACATCGAAGACCCTCTCGCTGAGCACCTCCTTCGAGGCGACATCTCCCCCGGCCAACTTGTCAAGGTATCCCATAAAAAGAAAGAGAAGTATCTCTCCTTCAAAGCGGAAGACATCGACGAAGGTGACAAAGATCCCGTCGAGCCCGTCAGCTCAGTCGAAGGCTGATAAGCTGGCCAACAGCTGAGCCTGACAAACCCGTCTCATAAAAGGCCGGAGCGAATCGCTACGGCTTTTTTGGGGCGCTTCACATATCCGAGAGCAGCGCCCGATTCTTCGACACATAGCTGACGCCGGACCAAAGCGTCAGCACCAGACTGCCCCAGTTCAGGACCATACCAAGGTATTCCGGACCGAGGTAGAAAGCATCGAACATAGGGTGAAGAAACCGCAACCAGGCTTCTTCAGAGGCGAGGTAGAGGAGAAAGTAGATGATCGTCACGATCTGAATGGTCGTTTTGTACTTGCCGAGGTTTTCCGCGGCGAGAACCACCCCTTCGGCAGAAGCGAGCAGTCGAAGACCAGTGACCATGAATTCACGAGCCAGGATCACCACTACCATCCAGGCAGGGATCAGCTCAAGGCGAGTCAACAGGACGAAGCCGGCACACATCAATACCTTGTCAGCAAGCGGGTCCATCAACTTGCCAAAATTGGTGACTAGGTTGTTTTTCCGCGCCAAGTAACCGTCGAGGAAATCTGTGATTGCAGCGAGGGAAAAAACAAGCAATGCACCCGTCTTTGCAAAAGGGACCCCCTCGAGGGACAACAGCGCCACAAAGACAAAGGTAAGGATCAGTCGGGCGACCGTGAGCTGGTTGGGCACGTTCATAGCACAGATAACAACGAGACTAGTCTGCCAATACACGGCGGGCAATCAAAGGAAGGAGACAATTTCGACGGTGGTGTCGAAGTGTTTCACAATCAACCCAGCGGACGAATCTTGCGAACACCGCGATCATTGGCAAGAGGTTTGGGAGGGGCACTCTTTTCGGCCTTTTTTGCCACGGCTTCTTCCGTCTCCGGCTGAATTAACTCGGCCATTCCAGCCCCTTCAACTCTAACGGAATGACCTTGAGATTCTAACGCCGTTTCCCGCGCCGGCGGAAGCTGCCATGCTGTTGTTCGGGTGGCTTCGACGAATTCGGCTTCTCTCAGATCCTGGAGAGGTAATGCTCGAACTGTTTCCATTTCCTGTCCCGGAAAACCGGGAATAGTCTTGGGGATCTTCGGACCTCTGGGCGCTGTTCCGACTTCCGGCTCGACATCCAGGATCCTAGGTATGACACTCTCCACCAGTTCCTCAGCATTGATCTTAGCGAGGAAGCCCTTCACGGAACTCTCCAGTGGAACCATGGAGCTAATCACTGCTGCATGGATAAGCGTGACAAAGACCAGAAGAACAACCGTCTGAAACGCAATCTTCATAGGTGAGTAATCAACTAATGGGCCCGGGCAACAGCCTGTCGAGCAATGGGATTAATCTGGATTTCATCTAGGTCGAAAGGTTTGGAAGGCCCGCTCAGAGTCGCTCACGGATGGAGTGATATTGCTTCTTTCCAAACGTTCTCAAAGACTCATCTTCATCGCTATGATGGGCCCCTTCATCATAGGAACTCTCTTCTGCATCCGCCGAACACGCGCAGAATTTTGCTTCGAAGAGTTTAACCAGACCGTCATGAACGCGCCTCAACTCCTGCTTTCGAGCTCGAATAATCATGGCAAACGCACTCCGAGCTAAAATCGCAGGTGTCGCAACCGATAGTGCTACCATGACAAATCCAAGCGAACTGGCCAGAATCGGCAAAACCTCACTTGCCCCGCGTGCCCCTTCCAATCCAGACATTAGGGTCCAGACAAATCCAATCAACCCTAACAAAATGGAAGCGACGCCAATAAAGCGAAACCCCATCATACCTTTTCCCAACCGAATCTGCGCCTCACGAAAACCGTTACTAAAAGCGTAGCGGAGGGAACGGGACTGCGTTTCATTCAGTGGCGCGGCCTGTCTCACCATTTCAACGAGACCCTCACGCCGCTCCCGGAATCCGAGCAACTGGAAGACCGTCTCCTCAGCCCCTGAAACGTACATCTCAAAGTGGCCTGATTCATCGATTTCCAAGCCATCCTCAAAAACTTTCAGAGCTTCTCGAGAAGCTCTGAGCTTTTTACCGAACCAAAGGTCTCTTCTGCGCATCCTGCGCAGATTGAACCCTTTTGAAATAATCATGACCCAACTGACTATCGAAAGCATAAATAGCAGCCACATAACGATCTTTCCCGGAAAGACCGGTTGATTCAACGCCGATTGAATGCTTCCAACCAGGTAAAGGGAAAGGAATGATCCGGACATAGCGGTGAGAAATATCTAATTATTATAAATTACTATAAAATTCGAATAAAACAAGCTCTCTCGTAGACGAGTTCCTACTTTTCGCGGCAGAAATTTTACACCCTTCCAAAAACGGATTCGATTTATAATCGATTTGATTGTTCGGTAACCTCATTCTTTCCCACGGCTAAGCGCCAAATCGATTTAACAAAATCTTCACTGTTATGTTTACCACCCTGTTTCTTGTCCTCGTTTTTCTCGGGATCGTTCTCGTCCCGGTCCTGATTGCCATCGGGATCTACAACAGTCTCGTCAGCCACCGGAACCGCTACAAAAACGCGTTTGCTCAGATCGATGTTCAATTGAAGCGCCGCTACGATCTCATCCCTAATCTCGTTGAGACAGCCAAGGGCTATATGAAGCACGAGCGGGAAACGCTCGAAGCCGTCATCCAGGCCCGCAACGCAGCCACCTCTGCGCGTGAACATGCCGTCGCCGACCCGGGCAGCGCTGCAGCCATGTCAGAACTCTCCAACGCGGAGTCTGGACTGGGCGGAGTTCTTGGCCGCCTCTTTGCCCTCTCCGAAGCTTACCCAGACCTGCGCAGCAACGAGAACATGCTTCAATTGCAGGAAGAACTGACTTCCACCGAATCTAAAGTTGCCTTCGCCCGACAGGCCTACAACGACGCAGTGATGCATTTCAACAACAAGCTGGAGATGTTCCCATCCAATTTTGTGGCTAACATCTTCAATTTCGTTCCCGCAACCATGTTTGAGGTATCCGACGACTCTGAGCGTGAGGCAGTCAAAGTCGAATTCTAAGCAAAAAGAGAAGCAACGCTACTGCGACACCGGGAGCAACCTCCCCTGAATGGATTTCTTCGAACATCAGGAGCAGGCCCGCCGGAAAACCGGCCTGCTCATTTTCTATTTTATCCTCGCCCTACTGGGCATCATCGGTGCCACCTACACTCTCGTTATCGGCATTCTGATTTTCACCGGGGAGAACGAAGGCGGAAATTTCATACGGCCCGGAGTTCTTGCCGCCACAGCGGGGGTTACCTGCCTCATCGTTTTCCTCGCTTCAACCTTCAAATCACTGCAGCTTTCCGGAGGCGGCGGAGCCGTGGCCAGGGAGCTGGGTGGTCGCGAAATCGATGCTAATACGACGGACTTTCACGAACGGCGATTGCTCAACGTGATTGAAGAAATGGCGATTGCCTCGGGCGTTCCCGTCCCCGCCGTTTACGTGATGGATCGCGAGTCCTCCATCAATGCTTTCGCAGCAGGCAGCACCGCCAGCGACGCTGCCATCGGTGTTACACGTGGGTGCATGATACAGCTCAACCGGGACGAATTGCAGGGCGTCATCGCTCACGAGTTCTCCCACATCCTGAATGGGGATATGCGGCTCAACATCCGCCTCATGGGCATGCTTTTCGGCATTCTCTTTCTCGCTCTTATGGGCGAGATCCTCATGCGCAGCACCTTCTACACAAGCCACTCTTCCCGCCGGGGGGGAGGCAACATCGGAATCGTCATGCTGATCGCCGGCCTCGGGCTCATGCTGATTGGTTTTGTCGGCAGCTTTTTTGCGCGTCTCATCAAGGCATCTATCTCACGGCAACGGGAATTTCTTGCAGATGCCTCCGCCGTTCAGTTCACCCGGAATCCTGGCGGCCTTGCCGGCGCTCTCAAAAAGATCGGCGGACTCACCGAGGCCTCAACGATTACCCATCCCATGGCAAAGGACGCGAGTCACCTGTTCTTCAGCAACGCTCTGAACTCTGAACTGCTCGCTACCCACCCGCCGCTCAATGAGCGAATTAAACGCCTGCTGCCGTATTGGGAGGGCAAATACGATAGCGTCGACCTACCGCCCATCGTTGAATCCGATTCACGGAAATCGAAGACTGAAGCCGTCAGTGGCTTCAGCCAGGGTATCGGTACGACAACCCGGCTAACTGAAGCGGAAGCTCTCGAGAGTTTCCGCTCTCTTCACCCAGAGCAGGTGGACCTTGGCAATACCGTCCACGCTGCGATTCCGGAACGCCTGCAGAACCTCTGCCGCAATTCTGCCGGGGCGCAGACCATCGTTTTTTCCCTGCTGCTGGCCAAGGATCAAAAAACACGCACGGCTGAACTGAATCTTTTGAGAAAGTCTTTCGATCAGAAAAGAGTCGATATCATCAGCGAGCTCGCAGACGAAGTGGTGGAAATTCATTCCACTCTCAAGCTGAGCCTTACCGATCTCGCCATCCCCTCCCTGCGCCACCTCTCCGCGGGCGAATATGATCACTTCCGCAAGTTGGCACACGAACTCATCACGAGTGACCGGCAAGTCGACTTGTTTGAGTTTGCCTTGCTGCAGGTGGTGACGCGCCACCTCGATACTTCCTTCGGTCGCCGGCGTCCGCCACGGATCAAATACAATAACTTTCGCCGCCTCACCGATGATGCTGGCGTCCTGCTCTCGACCCTCGCGGCCCTTGGTCATCCGAATAAGCCAGAACAGGCTGATGCGGCCTTTCAGGCAGCCGCTGCTGCACTCAAGGAAGCCACCGGATTCAGCGTTGCCCACAAATCTGGTGAAGAGTGCGGCCTCGAGGCGATTGAGGCTTCACTCAAGCAATTCGAGCATTCTAACCCGATAATCAAACGTCAACTCATCGAGGCCTGCACTCGCAGTGTCCTCATGGACGGTGGAGTTTCCTCCAGCGAGGCCGAACTGATTCGGGCCATTTCAGATGCGATCGGCTGCCCGATTCCGCCCTTTGTTCGTACGGCTCCGCTGGTCTAACTAGCCCTACAGCTAACCCCGGCACTTTCGCAACTTACTCTTTCCGCTTCAATTGAGGGAAGAGAACCACATCCCGAATCGTGTCAGCGCCGGTCAGCATCATCATGAGGCGGTCGATGCCGATTCCAATGCCACCTGCCGGAGGCATGCCATATTCAAGCGCAAGTAGGAAGTCTTCATCGATCTTCTGAATCTCTTCACCGGCCTGCTCTTCGAGTCGCGTGCGCTGAACATCAGGGTCGTTGAGCTCGGAGTAACCAGGGGAAATCTCTGCCCCGTTGATGATCAGTTCGTAGACGTCGACGACGGAATCGTCGCTCGTGTTGGTCTTGGCCAACGGGACAAGTTCCTTCGAAACGTGGGTCACGAAGATCGGGTCGATCGATTTCTCCTCAACCAGCTTCTCAAAGACCTGCTGGGAAACTTCGTAGTCTTCCATTTCGGGAGAAATCTCCACGCCTAGTTCTTCGCAGCGGGCGCGACGTCTCGCAGCATCAAGGTCCCACCAGTCGGCACCGGCCACTTCCGCAACGAGCTCCTTGTAGGGAGCGCGGCGCCAAGGACGGCTCAGATTAATCGTTTTGGTCACCTTTCCTTCAGCATCCTTGTGCTCAATCTGGAGCCCGCCGCAGTATTTTTCAGCAAGCGTGCAGATTAGGTCTTCGACCATGTCAGCCATTTGCTCAAAATCAGCGTAGGCCCAGTAGGCTTCCAGCATGGTGAACTCGGGATTATGGCGGCGGCTGATGCCTTCGTTTCGAAAACTTCGGTTTAGCTCAAACACCTTGTCGAAGCCACCGACAAGTAGGCGCTTCAGGTAAAGCTCAGGCGCAATGCGCAAATACATGTCCATGCTCAGCGCATTGTGACGCGTCTCAAAGGGCTGGGCAGCGGCCCCGCCCGGCACATCCTGGAGCATCGGCGTCTCCACTTCGAGGAAACCTTTGTCACCAAGGTAGCGACGAATTTCAGCCACCATGGCACAGCGCTTCTTGAACACCTCACGGGATTGCTTGTTCGCGATGAGGTCCAGGTAACGCTGGCGATACTTGATCTGCGGGTCAACTACGCCGTGCCACTTGTCTGGCATGGGGCGCAGGGACTTGGAAAGCACGGTCAAATTGAAAGCTTTGACTGAAGGCTCGCCGACCTTGGTGGTGAAAGTTTCGCCTTCCACACCAATCCAGTCACCAATATCGAGCTGCTTGTAGGCGCCCCAGTTTTCTTCGCCGATGGCTTTTTGGTTTACGAAAACTTGGATCCGACCATTGATGTCGGAGATATCGAGAAAGTTACTCTTTCCCATATCGCGCAGGGCGGTGATCCGGCCGGCGACGCGAACCGACTTATCCTCTTCGAAATTTTCACGAAGTTCACCCGGAGCGCGGGTAGTTTCGTATCCCTTGCCGAATGGATCAATTCCCTGCTCGCGAAGTTTTTCGAGTTTCTCTCGACGCACTTTCAGCAGTTCTCCAAAATCTTCAGCTTGCGTGGGCTCGTTTTGCTCTGACATAAGACTAGCTCAGATTATAATTAAAATCAGCACGCAAGGATGATCGACCCCGCCGAAAAATCAACCGAAGTTCCGCCTCTCGCGGAACCGGCTTCAGGCCGGGCTGAAGTCGCACCTGACGTCTTTCTCGACGGCCGGCTTGGCCTGTTCCATGTGAATGAGGGTTGGCTCGCCGTTTCCGACATTCACTTTGGCTACGAAGTCAGCCGCCGGGCTGCTGGCGGCCTCTGGCCGCTCTGGGGCATGCAATCCATCGAGGCACGACTCGAGGAACTCGTCAGCGATCTCGCGCCGAAAACCCTGATTTTCACCGGAGATATTGTCGATAGCGCTGCTGCCCCCGACGAAGCCCTCTCCTGGCTCTCCCGCGTGGCTGCGCTCGGACCTGACCTGGTCCTGATCGAAGGCAATCACGATCGCGGTCGCATTCGCCGCCACTTTGACCTCGTTCCCTTCTTCCGGTCGGGTTCGTTTTTCTTCCACCACGGCCACGAGTACTATTTCGAGGAAGAATCTCAAGGCGAACCCGGGCTGGTGGAAATCGCCGGGCACCGTCATCCATCGATTCGCTTTTCTGACGGCACCGGCACCTCGCTGCGTCTTCCCACGCTGGCGATGGAAAGCCTGCCCCATCATTCCCGCTGGATACTTCCCGCTTTCTCTCCCTGGGCTGGAGGCAGCGCTTATCAACCTTCCGAACACTGCTCCAAATTCCGCCAGTGGGCCTGCGGCCAGTCGCGGGTTTTCGAACTCTACCACTCATGAATCTTCCCTCCGTGCTCATTGCAGGCCACGGCTATGTGGGTAGTGCTCTCGCTCAGGCCCTGCACGAAGAAGAGGCTCCCGTCACCGCACTTAATCGTAGCGGATCCAGCAGCGAAACTGACTACCCGGTTGTGAGCGCTGATATCAGCAACGCTGAATCAGTCGCCACGGTCGCCAAAGAATTGAACCCGGCTCCCGCATTTATCGTCCACTGCGCCGCTTCAGGACGCGGCGGCGGCGTCGACGCCTATCGCGCTGTTTACGTCGAAGGCATGAAAAACCTGAAGGCTGCTTTTCCCGGCGTTCCTATTCTTTTCACCAGCAGCACCGGGGTCTACGGTCAGGACGACGGATCCACCGTTACCGAAGAGTCGGAAACCAAGCCCAATCGCGACACCGGCCAATTGCTTCTCGAGGCCGAAACTATCGCTCTTGCAACCGGCGGTATTGCCCTGCGCCTCGCCGGCATCTACGGCCCCGGCCGTTCGATCTATCTGCAACGCATTCTCGAAGATACCGCCACGGTCGAACCCGACTGGCCGCCACGTTATATCAACCAGATACATCGCGAAGATATCGTAGGAGCGATTCTCCACCTCCTTACTGGCGGCGCCTCAGCTTATGCCAGACGTACTTTTAATGTCGTTGACGGCACCATCATGACGCAACGCCAGTGCTACGAAGGGCTTGCCGAAGGGCTCGACCTCCCTCTGCCACCCGAAGCTCCCGCCAAGGCCGGCCCTCGCGGGCTTACCAGCAAGATCGTCAGCTGCGCCGCGCTCAAGGCCACAGGATGGGAGCCGGTCTACCCGTCCTACTTTGAAGGCCTCAAGAACGACCCGGAACTGATCCCCTCCATCCTGGAAAAGATCGAAGCCTCCGGTGATTCCTGAAGATCGTTCAAATCCCGCAACTATATTCCGCTACCTTGAACTGCTGCCCCATGATAGACGGGTGTGTCAGGGTTTGAAACTGTCGCATCCGACGAGCAACTTCCGGACCGGGAGGCTTTCCTTCCATCGAGAGCAACCATGGTTTTGCCGCCTCAATGAGAAAGTGGTGCTGATCCGTAAATAGCCGTTCCTTTAATCCGGCCGCTTCCGCCGCTTTGCGGAGATCAGTGAAGTTCACATGCGCCGTGATATCAAGATCTCCCGGAGCCTCGAAAGGATTTTCCGTCGCGCGATGATTGCGATAGCAGCGAAGCGTTCCGTCCGTCCGGTGAGGGGCGTAGTAATCGTCTGATCCATACCCGTAATCGATTACCCACCAAAGCCCTTTCTCAAAAAGCCTGGCCGCCTTCGACATCCAGGCTAAAGCTGCTGGACAGACCTCCGTCGTGTAACCCTCCTTAATTCCCGAGCCAATGGCAGCAGCGTACGGTTCGAGTTCATCCGGCAATGCCCGCAGGACCCAACTCAGTTCATCACCCTCAATTCCAACCTGCCATTCTTTCCATTCTCCATTCTCAAAACGAATCCGACGCACTGGAAAAGCATCCTGAAGTTCATTGGACAGGAAAATTCCCTGCCCCGCCCGGGCCTGCTCCAACGAAGCGACCAATTGAACTTTTCTAGCCAAGCCTTCCGATTCAAAACGTTCTGCGAGCCATCGCCGAGTCTCTTCGCGCGGATCCACGATTCGGTATTCGATAGCCTCGAAAAGCGGCGATCCGGCTATTCTTAGGCCGTCGAGGATATCGCAGGCCAATTGTCCATCATGAGCTCCCTGCTCCACCACCACGAATGGGTCCGTTTTACCAAATGAAACCTCCCACTCCAATATGAGCCGCTGGCCCAGGAGAAACCCGAAGGTATCGCCCACCGACACACTGGTGTAGAAATCGCCCCTCCGCCCAATGGAACGGGCCTCCGGAAAGGCGTAGTAGCCCAATTCCGGCGCATATAAAGCCATCTCCATGTACTCCGAAAACGGGATGGATTTTGTCAGATTTTCCTGAATTCTTTGAAAGACTTGCTTTAAAAGACGGGTATCTTGGGATTTGGGCTCTGGCGGCGTGTCCTCACACATGCGGTTACACCCTAGCTGCCACTCACCCCTTTGACAAAAATCTTCCGTGTCAGACGACTTTGAAACCATAGGAAACGGCGACAAGCCGAACGAAACTCCGGTTCCTCTCGCTCCAGTTGATGATCGGCCGAAGTATCGGACCAGGCGCGTGCGGAGGTTCATCTTCTGGGCGAAGTTTTTCGGCTTCTTTTTCGTTCTCTTTATTGTCGTTGCCATCATTGGAGGCATCGGAGCTTTCTTCTACGCCAAACCGCGATACGAACTGGCGCAGTCATTCGACCTCAACGATCTGAAAAATATCGAGGTTGCCAGCCGGATCTTCGATCGCAACGGACTCGAGCTAGGGAGGATCTTCGTGCAGAACCGACGGCCCGTAACGTTGGATCAGGTCTCAAACAATTTCATCAACGCGCTCCTTTCGTCGGAGGACAGCCGCTTCTACGAACACAAGGGTGTCGACATAATCGGTGTGACCCGAGCAGTTTATTACGGGGTTCGCTCGAAAGGTTTGAACCAGGGGGCGTCCACCATTACCCAGCAGTTGGCTCGGCAGACATTCGAACTCAAAGACCGAACAATCAGTCGTAAGGTGACAGAAATGTTTCTGGCTCAACGGATCGAGCAGGAGTTCAGCAAGCAGGAGATCCTCGAATTTTATCTCAACCGCATTTACTTTGGTGGTGGTTACTACGGTATTGCCTCAGCAGCGGAAGGTTATTTCGGTAAAGAGCCCTCCCGCTTAACTTCGGTCGAAGGGGCGACTCTTGCCGCGACCATTCCAAACCCCTATCACCGATCTCCGCGCTCTTTTCCCGACACCTCGAAGCGTTGGAGAAACCACGTCCTCACGCGAATGGCGGCCGAGGGCTACATCGACGACCACACTCGTGACCGGGCCATCAACTCGGAGGTGATGACCATTCCAAAGGGAAACATCACCGGTAGATCTGCCTATGTTTACGAGAAAGTCCGCCAGGAGGTGATCGACCTGCTCGGCTTCGAAGCGGTTTCCAAGGGCGGCTTTCACATCCACACAACGATCGATTCGAAGATCCAGGACCTGGCCGAATCACAACTTAAAGTCCAGCTCGAAAAAATCGAGCAGAACCCCAAATTTGATCATCCTACCCGAGCAGAATATAAAGCGAAGAAAGCGGCTTTCCGGGAGTCAGCCACACCCGACCAGACTTTCCCAGCTCCGACCTACCTTCAGGGCGCTCTGCTCATGCTGGATAATCGCACCGGAGCCATCATCGCTTCCGTCGGTGGTCGCGATTTCAACGACTCCATGTTTGACCGGACTACCCAGGGTCGACGTCCCACCGGAACCGCTTTCAAGCCTTTCGTCTACGCCACCGCATTTGAAGGCGGCTACTTCCCCGGCACTCTCATTGACGACACCCCGATGGATGCCCGGAAAGTCATGATTGGGGGCACCACTGGTATCCTTGGCGAATGGGGACCCGAGTCTTTCGAGAACACCTACGAAAACCGCATCACAGCCCGTCGGGCCCTCGCCAAGTCCAAGAACTCGGCCAGTGTGCGCCTCGGTCAGAAAGTCGGCAACGCCAAGGTCGTCAATCTCGCCAGCAGAGCCGGTATGCGCTTCGAAGGTGATCTGCAGAAGTTCAACGCCACCTTTCTCGGACGGAACCCTAGCTCGCTCGACGAGCTTTGCCTCGCCTATACGATCTTCCCGAACAATGGACGCCTCGCAGAGAAGTCTTTCATCATCTCAAACATCGAGGACTCCACCGGTAACCTGATCTACACCCCACAGGTTTCTATGAGGGAAGGCCAGGTGATTGACCGCTACACCGCCTACCAGATAAACAGCATCCTCAACGACTCCTTTGCCTATGGCACGGCGAAGAAGGCACGGGACGAATATGGCCTCGACGAGTTTCCAGTCGCCGGCAAGACAGGGACGGAATACGACTTCACTGATAACTGGTTTGTCGGCTATACCTCAGAGGTCACCTGCATTGTCTGGGCCGGCTTTGATTCTACCAGCACGATCTACCCCGGGGCCTTTAGTTCTGATACTGTGCTCCCGGTCTGGACACAGGTGATGAATGAAGCAGCCAAGGAGTTTGAGCCAAGGCCTTTCCTGCCGCCGGCAGATGCGGAGCAGGTCGAAATCTGTCTTAAGTCCGGACAGCTGGCTTCGGATCGCTGCTACGAACTGGTGACCAAAGCAAACGGCATCACCTCGCAGGTTCGCACGACCTACATCGAGTTTCTCCGTCCCGGCACCAACATCGAAACAGTTTGTGTCCTCCACGGCGGAAAGCGACACAACCTGACAGTGCCACAGCGCACCAGCGACGGACTCATCCGCCCGCAGATTGTGGTAGCCGCCAGTGCAGAGCCGGTTCTCCCGATCGGGCCGACCATCATTGGAACGGAGGATCCTTATAAATCCATCTCACCGGTTATCCGTGCCCGTGTCGCAGTTGAACCTGAGAAAGAGGAACCGGAAGCAGACGCCGGGGCCGAAGGCGGTGCCATACGGGCCATGCCTGTCGACGGCAACGGAATTCCTGTGGCTCGCCCGGCGATCATCGCCACTCCGGAAGTGGAAGTCCCCGATAATCGGGTCGTGCTTCCCCCCCCCCGCCCGATTGAGTTTGAATAACTCATGACAACTCCACAACATGTAGCCACAATACCCTGCCATGCTGACCGTTATTAAGCTGATTGTTTCCGCCGGGCTAATCTATCTCGTCAATGAGATCGTCATCACCCGCAGCCGTCCCTTGCTTGGCAGCATGATTGCTGCGCTACCGCTCGTAAGCCTAATTACTTTCACCTGGATTTGGTTCAGCTTGAAAGACAATCCCGAGAAACAGGTCGAAAAACTGGCGGCACACTCCACCGGCGTCTTCTGGTTCGTTCTACCCAGCCTGCCAATGTTTCTTATCTTTCCGTGGCTCCTGAGAAAGGGATTGTCGTTCTGGGCCAACCTCGGACTCTGCTGCTTCATCACGATGGCACTGTTTTTCCTCACCACAGTCGTCCTGAAGCGCTTCGGAATGCAGCTTTAAAGATTTAAGCTTTAAGGCAGCACCTAGGCCGCAAAGCTCTCGCCACAGGAACAAGTCACCACAGCATTCGGGTTCGTCACCTTGAAGCCGCCCTGTTGCAGATCGTCGCTAAAATCGAGTTCGGACCCGGTCACAAACAGGGCGCTCTTGGGATCAATCACCACGCGCACCTCGTTGGACTCGACCATGATGTCGCGGTTCGCCGGACCATCGACGAGATCCATTTTATACTGAAGCCCGGAACAACCGCCGCCAATCACAGCAACGCGCAAGGCTCCATGATCCAACCGCCCCTGCTTCTCCAGCAGCGAACGCAGTTTGTTGGATGCTCCATCGAGCACCTTGATCAGGGTTTCGTTACCCCGCTTGTAATTCACCTCGGACACCTCAGGAAATTTGAACAGAGTCTCGAAAAATGCAAATCCCTACGACGAGAGCATTTCTTTCATCTGCTCGAAATAATCCGAGGCAAAATCGTTATCCGCCGGAGTCGCTTCAATCGTCTTATGATCGGTCTCGATAATCTCCTCCTCAGCGAGTTCCCTAAAAAATGAACTCGGCTGACAAGGCAGCTTATCGCCGTAACGTCGACGGCTGTGACACCAGGAGATTGTCAAATCCTGCTTTGCCCGGGTAATAGCGACATAAAAGAGGCGGCGTTCCTCGTCACGGTTGCCTTCATCCACTGACCTGGAGTGCGGCATGATTCCGTCCTCGAGACCGATCATGAAACAAACCGGGAACTCGAGCCCTTTTGACGCATGCATCGTTATCAGGGACACGCCCTGCTCGCCTTCTTCAGCCTCCTCCTTGTCCTGCATCAGCGCCACACTGTCGAGGAATCCACGCAACCCCCGCTTGGACTTGGATACGTGGGTGTGGATACTCTCGATCAACTCCGAGACGTTGCGGCAGCGATTATCAACCTCCTCCTGTGACTTGCAGTTTTTCTTGAGGAACTCGTCGTAGTTGATCTCCTTGAGCAATTCCTCCGTCATCGCCGCGTAATTGGCCGAATCGGTATTAGCGACATCAGCATACTTGTTGATGAAGTCAGTGAAATTCACGATCGCTTTTTGAGCCCGCGAAGTCAGCGTGGAGAGGAATTGAAAGTCATTGAGCGTTTCCCAAACACTCATCTTGTGATCAATGCTGAACTGGGTTGCAAGGGCAATAGTTCCCTGCCCGATCCCTCGCGCCGGAGTGGCGATAACCCTCAGGAGACTGACATCGTCGTCGTGGTTGAGGAAAAGATACAAATAAGCCAACACGTCCTTAATTTCGCGACGCTCGAAGAATGATTGACCGCCAATCAGCTTGTAGGGAATCTCCGCTTCCCGCAGCGCTTCCTCCATCAGGCGCGATTGCGAGTTCATGCGAAACAGAATGGCAATGTCTTCGTAGCGATGCCGATTAATACGATGGCATTCAAGGATTTCACCAATAACCCATTCCGCTTCGGTTTCAGCGTCAGGCATTGCGACGAGACGAATTTTTTCACCTTCCCCCAGGCTGCTCCATAGCGCCTTCTCACGGCGATCGATGTTGTGGCGAATGACCCCGTTTGCAAGACGAAGGATACGGTTGGTGGAGCGATAATTTTCCTCAAGCTTGACGATCTTTGGGTTTTTGAAAAAACGCTCAAAGTCGAGAATGTTGGAAATCTCCGCCCCTCGCCAACCGTAAATACTCTGGTCATCGTCACCCACCACGCAGATATTCTGCTCTGGCCCAACGAGGAGGCGCAGGAGATCCATTTGGAGGTGATTTGTATCCTGAAATTCATCCACCATGATGAAGCGAAATTTCTGCTGCCATGCTCGCTGGATGTCCGGATTTTCCTCCAGCCCCTTCACTGCAAGGATCAGTAAGTCATCAAAGTCGACCGCGTTGAGTTGCTTCAGTTCCGCCTGATAGGTCCGGTAGATTTCACTGATGACCGAGTCCTCATTGTCGCTGACCGGTCGCCCCATATTCTTAGCCTGGCTGATCAGCATGTTTGCCATCTTGGCGTCCATGCTCTCGTCTTTGCCGATTTTGCGCACGATGATGCGTTTGAGCAGCCCAATCTGGTCACTTTGTGTGTAGATTGAGAAAGACTTCTTATAGCCAAGGCGCTCGATACAGCTTCGCAGGATGCGAACGCACAAACTGTGAAAGGTAGAAAACGTCACGTCCTCCGCCATGCCCTTTTCCACCATATCGCCAACGCGCTCAAGCATCTCGTTAGCCGCCTTGTTCGTGAATGTCACGGCAAGAATCTGCCCGCCCGGGATATCGTTGTAGAGCATATGGGCAATTCGGGTCGTCACGACACGAGTCTTGCCGGTCCCGGCTCCTGCGAGAATCAGGACGGGGCCATAGATTTGCTCAGCAGCAGCACGTTGGGGCGGGTTCAGGGCCAGAAGGCCCTCCTTGACGAACATGGTTGAGAAAGGAGACGGGTGCGGAATTGAAAGGCAGGTTGGTCCGGGCACCCTTCATCGGGACACCCGATATCACTCCCGTCAGCCGCACTAATCACGTGATCAGTCGCAAGCAGAACGGGTATCGATAGATGATACCCTTGTTGGCCTCAAGTCCACCAAGAATCGCTAAAATCAGGTTCCCAACGACGACAACGGGCCAGAGAAGCGGGGCCACGCACCCTCCGACAAAGGGAATCAACCCGGCCGCCGAAGCGACTGCCAAAGCGATGATCACCGTAATCTGGAAATTTATCGCTTCCTTGCCCTGGTCTTGGACAAAGGGGCTCTCGTCTTTCTTGATCAACCAGATCAAAAGCGGCCCGAGGATATAGGTAATACCGCCGAGAAGGTGAACCAGCATTCCCATCGTTTTCTCGTCTGTAGCCGAAAGAGTCCCCCTTTCGAGAACGTTGGAAGATCTGGCAGCCAACTCGGGCGGTGCTTCAACCGTATCTCCCGAGTCAGGAGCATCCGCGGACTCAGGCACTCCGTCGTCGGCCGGCGCCTCGTCTTCGCCGGAAGAGACCTCCTCCGACTCCATGGGTGGTGGGGTTTCGTCTTTGGGAGAATCTTCCTTCTTAGGATTAGTTGGATCCTGCTCACTCATAGTGACCTTTTAGTGAGTTTACACGATGGTAATCAAGAAAATAGAGGGCTACTTCATTCTCCCATTTCGCCTTCCAAAACGTTGATCTCAATCGCTCTTCTTTCTAAAGTTTCAACCCCTCGCCCTGAATGAAAATCCTCGTTGTCTCCGATATCCATTATAGCCTCAGCCATCTACTGACAAGCGACTATCAGGATTGGTCATTGAGGAAAAGAGTTCCACGGTATCCACCATAGCGCGAATAGGGATACGACTGAGGGATTCGCACTCCACGATCGACAGATCCTCTGCCGGTCAAACAACTACCGCGCTTACGAAGGCGCTATAACTCGGTTGAATCGCAGTCTAAATCTCGGAACCAAGCTCCATCCCGTATTCAGTGACAAACTCACAGAACGGGAACCCTCCTCCGAGGCGACGAATCTCGGCCATCATGAACTCATCTTGAAACTCCAGGACCGGTTCACCGATCAAGGTTTCGCGAACTCCTTCTGCGAGATCGTCATCATCAATGAGCCCACAGGTGGTCTCGAGGCCCTCCGGATTAAAATAGTTTCTACCCAGCTCCCGGGTCCGAAACGCAACCAAAGCTAAGAGCGACTGGTTTATCTTGATCCGGATCAACCCCGAGTCACCCCAATACTCGTTTCCTTGGATCTCTGCCGAAGGACCTGAGAAGACAAACAGCATGGCGTAAAAACCGAACTCAACACGGCTTGCGTGTGGAGCGCTCCGGAAACCATAGCGAAAGTTAAGAAATACGAAAAGATATTTCGCGATCAAAATTTACTCGCCCTGCGACACCCCTTTGAAAACTGCGAATAAGGCTGCCATCAGGACGCCGGCCATCACCAAGAGGATCCTCACAATCCCACAGTTGCATGCCCCTCTATTTCAAGAGCCAGTTACTCCAAATAAACCGTTGGATCCTCCACTCCCGCGATCTCAAACGCTTCCTTGCGTTCAACGCAAGTGCCACACTTTCCGCAGTGTAATTCCACACCCTTGTAACACGACCAGGTCTGACTGAAATCGATTCCCAGTTCTGAACCTCTTGAGACAATATCCTCTTTTCGCTGATCAATGAAGGGGCGCAGCACCTTGACATCTGCGTAGGTCCCGGCGGTGATGGCTTCGGCCATCGGCTTCATGAAATCCTCCCGGCAATCCGGGTAAATCGCGTGATCACCGGAATGCGCGGCAATCACCAGCCCGCCGGCTTTGATGCTTTCGGCAAAGCCGGCCGCGATCGCCATCATGATCCCGTTGCGAAACGGAACCACAGTCTGCTTCATGTTCTCGGCCTCGTAATGCCCCTCCGGAATTTCGCCCCCACTTTTGAGAAGATCACTTTCGAAAAGATCATCCACGAAGCTCAACGGTACGACCTGGTGAAGTAGCCCCAGCTGCTCACAATGCCAGGCTGCCAGTGGTAGCTCCTTATGATTGTGCTTGGAACCGTAGTCAAAGCTCAGTCCTGCCACCACTTCATGCTCATCAGCAGCATGATACAGTGCGGTCACGGAATCCATCCCACCGCTAACCAGCACAACGACTTTCATCAAATCTCGTCGTCAGTTCCCCGGTCTGGAAACGCCGCCGTCACTGTCAGTTGGATACCGCCACGGGGAGAGAACTTCCCGCTCACAATCATCCGTCGCGGCGAGCAGGCACCAGACAGATCATCGAGGACACGATTCACGATATCCTCGTTGAATGAGGGCGTGTTACGGTAAGACGCGAGATAGTATTTCAGAGACTTGGTCTCAATGCACTTTTCGCCGGGGACATAGCGAATATTGAGATGCGCTGTGTCCGGCTGCCCCGTCACCGGGCAAACCGAACTAAATTCCGGATAGTCCAGCTCGATCCAGTAATTGCGTTCCCGATTGCGATTCGGAAACACCTCGAGAGTCGCCTCTTCGGGCGTCACCGGGAGGCGGTTCTCGCTGTTACCTAACAGGGTTAAGTCCTTAACTTGAGAGGGTTCACTCATAACTCTGAAAATTCTTCGGCATCCAGAACGTTCGCAGCCAGACAGGAACTTGGCTTTTCGAGACTTCGCCGCGCTACGAACCAACTCGCTCCAGCCAAGGAAATCAACTAATCTCTGATCCCGAAGTCTCGGGCTCCTATTGTGATCTCACCACAATTTCCACTCGCCGGTTCAGGGCCTGGGCATCCTTGTCGCCCTCTGTCGAAACAATAGGACGATCCTTGCCCAACCCAACCACCTCGACGTTGGCGTCGTTAATTCGTAACTTACCTACGAGCCAGTTTCGAACAGCCTGAGCGCGTTTGAGAGAAAGGTCCCGGTTATAGTCTTCCCCGCCAAAACTGTCGGTGTGCCCCTCAATGATAAAGATCGCGTTCGGATTCGTCTGCACCACGAAGGCCAGTTTCATCATGCTGAGGTGAGCAGACTCCTTCAGCTCAAATTCGTTGTATTCAAAAAGAATATCAGTTGGCAGAGCGATCTTCTCTTCGCCGGGAGGCAATCCGCCGGTTCGCGACACAAGATCATCGAGGCTGGAGTAGCCCTCAATAAAAATATCGGCATCATTACCAAAAGCCTTAGCTGCAGCGCTCTGAAAAAATTCGTCAGTATCCACTGTCTCGGAGAGGTCGTCTGTCGAGCTTAGCTCAAGAATGGGTTGATTGTTAGACACCGTTGCCGTCGAATCGATCAGCTTGTTGCGCATCTCAGCGAGATCCTTCGTAAGCATTTCCGCAGCCGAAATGTCGATGCCCGCCGCCATATTTAGGACTTCGCCCGGCTTATTCGGCACCTCCGGTGCCTCACCGGAAAACATCTTCGGCGTTTCAATCGGAGCGAGACGAATCGGCTCGTCCTTCATCTTTTCCATCAGGTCGAACTCATCGAGCGATTTGTCGACCATGTCGAGGTGGCTTAGTTTTTCCGGCTCGATCGGCTTGTCGTCCGAAATGAACGGTTCATCAAGCAACTCATTGAGCTTGTCCTGGTCGATTGTGAGTTGTTCTTTCTTCATGCGAAAGACAACCTCCTCACTTTCGAAAGCTCTTTCTTTCCGCTTGATATGACCAAGCATCACATAGAGGACGATGTGCACGACCAAGGAAATAAAGATGGCGAGCAGAACCCACCAACCAATGTTGCGGGTTTCTACCTTGAACACCGACTTACTGTTTGCGGCCGGGTGCCAGTCATAGCTTGAGGACATCAGCAGAAAGAAAGCGTAAATCGCGCTAGTAGAATATGTTAATCCACTTTTGAGGTTTCAGCAAAGCCTGACTCCCGCTATAAACTTCGGTTCAATTCCCCGAGGTGAAAACACCCACAATCCAGACCCTACTTGGCTTTGACACCGATCAGCACCGCATCGGACGGTCGCTTTTTATCCGCGGGCTCGGGCTGATTTACCTTGTCGCCATTATCTCCTGGTGGATTCAGGTCATCATACTGGTGGGAGAAAGCGGGCTCATTCCTGCAGAAAAATTCCTCGAGCTCGTCGATTCGCGTCTTTCCCAAACCGGCCAGAGCCCCTTCTTCGCCATTCCCAATATTTTCTGGTGGATCGGCGCTTCCGATCTCGCGCTCCATTTCGCCTGCGGACTTGGTGTGGCTCTTGCCGTTTCCGTGATCCTCGGACGCCTCACCGGACCTGCACTTGCAGGGCTTTGGATCATATACCTCTCACTGCTCAACACCGGTGGAGTGTTCATGAGTTTTCAGTGGGACATTCTCCTGCTTGAAGTTGGATTCATGGCCTGCTTTCTCGCCGACTGGAGATGTCATTCTCCCTTCCGGAATCCACGACCACTCAACCTCGTCAACCGCATTGCCCTGGTCTGGGCCTGGATACTCGTGGGCAAACTGATTTTCTTCTCGGGATGGGTGAAACTCGCCTGGGCCACCCCTGACTACCCCGAATGGTGGCCAGAGCACTCGGCGATGACCTACCACTACATGACCCAGCCCATCCCAACGTGGACAGCCTGGTGGGCCCATCAACTGCCTGAAGGAATCCAGAAGGCGTCCATCTGGCCCATGTATTTTGTCGAGCTGGTGCTCCCCTTCTTCATCATCCTGGGGCGTTTTGGACGACTTATGGCAGCCATCGGATTCGCCGGGCTCATGCTGCTGATTCTCGCCACAGGTAACTACACCTACTTCAACTGGCTCACCATCGTGCTTTGCCTGCCCCTCGTTCACGATCGCTGCTGGCCCAATCGGCACCACCAATGGCTCAAGCTTGGGAAACCGGAGAAAAAGGATCGACCTTCGCGCCGCCGGGTCATCATCCAGCTCTCCTGCACCGCGCCGGTTTTCCTGCTTATGTTGCTGCTTAATCTCCAGATCATCATGGGCGATCTGCACCGGGCACCGCTGCCGACCCTGAAAAAAGATCTCACTCCTGCTTGGCTCGACCAGCTTCGTGCCTCAACCTCTGCTTTCCACCTCGCCTCCGGATATGGGTTGTTTCGCACCATGACCACCGATCGTCCCGAGATCATTTTCGAGGGAAGCCGCAACGGTCTTACCTGGCAGGCCTACGACTTCGGGTGGAAGGTCGACGAACTCAACGCCCGCCCCAAGTTTGTCGCCCCCCACCAGCCTCGCATCGCCTGGCAACTTTGGTTTGCGGCCCTCGAGCGCCAGTTCTCTCCCCAGAGCCGAAACGCAGGCTGGGTTAAAGCGCTCGTCCTCAAGTTGCTCAACGGCGACGACAGTATTGCACCGTTGCTACGGCACAACCCATTCCCGGATCATCCCCCGAAATACATCCGGGCCCGACTCTTTCTCTATGAATTCACCACAATCGCGGAACGAAAACAAACTGGCGACTGGTGGAAACGGCGGGCATCGGGTATGTATATTGCACCAGTCAGTCTCCCTCCCTCTTGATGAGCTCTCATGCTACTATCCGAATGAATCTTCAGCGCAACCGGCGCCCGATGGTTCATGCCCCGGTCGAACCGGCAGTCAGGATGGCAGAGGCGCCTCTCCCCCGGTTCACGAAGCTGAAAATCGATTTCACAATCACGTCGCTGCTCCCGTATTTTTCGCAATGGGTCGAGAAGCAGGAAAAGATCATCCTCCGCGACGGACGCCCTCTCAGCGAGTGGGAAACCATGTGGGCTACCGAGGTTGGGGTAAAACGTCCTGACATGGTGCGAATCCTTCCCGTCCCTCATGTTCCCATGCCCGGCTCCTGGTTCTCTGAGCTCCTTGGCAATCTCTTCGGAGTTCTTTCGGAGGGACCCAATGGTATGGCCGTGAGCTATGGTATTTACCTTGAGGCAGCCCGGGCCACCAATCCTTCCCTTCTCGTTCACGAACTTACCCACGTGGCCCAGTTCGAACGCCTCGGCGGCATCGAACCCTATCTTCGTGAGTATCTTACCCAGTGCATTCGCGATGGCTACTGGGAAGCCGAACTGGAACATGAGGCCCGCGATGCAGCGGCCCCCTTTACCCGCCCTCCCGGCGGATAACCCTCCTTTGCCGGAGAAGATATCACCCCCATCTTCTTCGGCGACACTCTCTTTACCGGCATTTTCTTCTCAGCTTTTTTGAACGTTGGCTGTTCCACGCCGGGCTTCAAAAATTCCCGTATTGAAGCGTCATAACAAGGACAGGTGCTACCGGTTCAGCGACTTCTAGCGAGTTGCGCGTTTGTAGCCTCCGGGATTACTTCGCCACTTGTAATGCTTAAAGGAATCGGCCAGTGTAACGATGGATGGAATCGCACGAAGTACTCAAGGAAGCATTCGATAGCCCTAACACCAGCCCTAAAGAGATTGCCTCTGAGCTGGGAATTTCGCTTTCCCTCGTTTACAAGTGGGCGCAGCCGAATACCGATACCGGATCCGGCAGCCGCAACCCTCTCGACCGGATTGCGGCACTGATGGCTTTGACTCGTGATTCCGGCATCTGTGAGTGGCTCTGCCAGCAATCCGGCGGCTATTACGTGCGCAACCCCAAAAGCGCGTGCCAGGAAGGTTACGAAGTCGTACCAGCAACTCATACGATCGTTCAGCAGTTTGCCGGCTTGCTGGATGTTGTGTCTCGCGCAGCCCAAGACAATAATATTACGCCCGATGAGTCTGCCGAAATCCGTGTTGTCTGGGATCGTCTCAAGGCCTATTGCGAGGGTTTTGTTCGCTGCTGTGAAGAGGGTGATTTCGAACAAATCCAGAAAGACTTGAGCGAGTCATAGCGTAGCCTCATCAATATGGCATCGCCGAAGAATCCGGATACCTCTCAGCTCCGCTGCTGGGCCGAAATCGACCTCAGTAACCTTCGCCACAACGCGGATTTTCTGAGAAAGGAGGCGGGTGACCGCTGTGGCATCATGGCTATCGTCAAAGCTGATGCTTATGGCCATGGTCTGGAGCATGTGGTTTCCTGTCTGATGGGACACGTCGACTGGTTCGGTGTCGCTAACTACCAAGAGGCGAAACGCGCACTCAAGGCTGCCGGGAACCAGTCTCCCTCAATATTGGTCCTCAGCCCGCCGACCCCGGCCGAGATCGATCCTATTGTCGAATCGCAACTCTCCGCTTCGGTTTCGTCTATTAAAGAAGTAACCGCGTTCGGCAAAGCCGCTGCGCGACTCGGCACCCGGGCCCGTCTCCACGCCGTCGCCGATACCGGGATGGGACGTATGGGCTCTCTGCCCGACCACTTTTGGGAACTGGTTGCTGCAATCAAAGATCATCCCAACTGCGAACTCGAAGGACTTGAGACTCATTTCCCGTCTGCCGACGACGATCCCGATTTTACCCGTAGACAGATCGCTTCATTCTCCGGCATCATCCAGGCTCTTGCCCCGGAAACCGCCTGCCATTTACACCTCGCCAACAGTGCCGGTCTGCTGGGTTTTCAACAAAACCTGAGTTTCGCTACGCTGGCTAGACCGGGCATCGCTCTCTACGGAATTTCTCCCCTGGAGGACCACGCGCCGCTGCGCCCGGTCATGAGCTTGAAAACGCGCATCACGCTGGTCCGCAATATCCCCGCAGGCACCAGCATCAGCTACGGTCGCACCTTCATCTCAGACAAACCGATGACGGTTGCGACTCTCGGAGTCGGCTATGGTGACGGTTACACTCGCTACCTGACCGGCGAAGAAACTCATGTCCTCATTGCCGGAACACGGTGCCCGTTGCTGGGACGCGTGACGATGGATCAAATCGTGGTCGACATTTCCCATCTTGACGAACCAGTTGCCTGTGGCGATGTCGCCACCCTTATCGGTGAGCAGGGTGACGAAAGCATCACGGCGAAGGAATTGGCCACCCGGGCCGGAACCATTCCCTGGGAGATCCTCACCGGTATCACGAGCCGGGTCGAGCGGATTTACGTCGCATCCGCCACCGAAGCCTGATGCACCTCAAACCGATGAGCGTGATCAAAACGTTCGTCGAGCCAGTCTAGGTGGGTCGTCGTGATCAACTTCTGTGAACCTTCCGGCCATGCCGCCATCAAGGCATTGCGACGATCGGGATCGAGTTCGCCAAAGACATCGTCGATTAACATCACGGGAGCATCGTCCCTCGATTCGAGGAAAAGATGGGTTTGCCCCAACTTCAATGCCAGCGCCACCGTACGCTGCTGGCCTTCACTCGCGAATTTCGCCACCAGCATTCCATTGAGTTCGAGGATGAAATCATCCCGGTGCGGGCCGGCCACGGTCTGGCGTCGGCGGAACTCTTCTTCCCGCCGGGAAAGCAGTTCGGCGGCGAGATCATCTGATTCACCGGACGCAGACTGATAAGTTAATTTCAGCTCCTCGCCCCCCCCACCAATTTCACTCTGGGCACGGGATGCTTGGGGCTGTAACGCATCAATCAATTCACGCCGGCACTGCGTTACAACGTGTCCCTGCTCAGAAAGCACCTGGGTGTAGGCATCGATCTCCGCCCACTTCGGCGAGGCATCACGCTTGAGAAGATAATTCCGCGAGCGAACCGCTTTCTCATAGGCTTTCTGCGCGGCACGGTAGGCAGGAAAGAGCTGTGCCGCCATAAAATCGAGATAGCGACGCCGACCGTCTCCCCCTCCCCGGACCAGGGCCAGATCATCATTAGCCATCCAGACGACAAGTGCGCTGTGACGAAGGTAGTCGCTGCCACGCTTCTGGTTTTCTCCATCAACAAGGAGTCGGCGTCCAGAAGCCGTGTACTGCACCCGAAGCTCAACCGGATCGCCTCCGTCAAGCTGCCCACCGACGGCAAAAGCCTGTTCGGAAAAGCGGACACAATCCACCATGGTCGAAGTCCGCGGACTCTGCAGTCGCAACAGGGTGCAGGCACCTTCGAGAATGGAAGTTTTGCCCTGGGCGTTGTTGCCGTGAAAAATACTGATCCCTGCCGGCAACTTGATCCGCAGCGACTCGAAGCAACGGAAGTGGTTGAGATTGAGGGAACGCAAATGCATGAACGAGAGACAGCAATCAACAGGCGTTCTCCGTCGAATCAACCCCCACGCTCCAGATTTGTCGAGACGTCACTGATGCCGATTATAAACTGTCTACCCCGTTGTGATGGTTCTATCGCACCATCCATGAAGTCATTTGCATGCGACAAGTTCTTCGCTAAACCGACAAATGCTGACCGAGCATGAATCTGACGGCGCGAAAGAAACGGCGACGTGTAGAAAATTTTCTTAGTTTGTTCTCTCTCCTCCGGGAAGAGCACAGGGAAAGAGGGCGGAGTTTATTTCGCCCTCTTTTTCGTAATGCCTTTCCGTTTTCTGCGGCAGACCAAATGCTTCGTTCACTGCGAAGATCTTTCAGGGGACGCGTTCTCTTTAGGAAAAGAAAAGAATAAAGAAAAGGAAGGTCAGCCTTCGGCTGAGAAATACCGGGGACAGGACTCGAACCTGCACACCGTAAGGCACTTGATCCTAAGTCCTTAATAACTTCCACGAGTTGCGAAGATGTGCCGCCTGATGCGGACTGAGCGGAAACTAGAAGAACATGAAAGCACGTCTTTGAAGATTTGATGGCAGCAAAAGGCAGCGATTAGATCGCTTTAAGCTGGAACGCCGGCGACTTCGACTTTCTTTTTTAGCCGTGAGACAAAAGCATTAGAGACGTTGAAAATTTCAGCTATCTGGTTTCCTGTTTTATCAGGATCTTCCAGCATCTTTACCATCTCCCTTTTTTGAGCGGCTGAGAGTTTCTGAGGCCGTCCAAGTTTTTTACCGTGTGCCTTAGCGTTTTCTAATCCAGTCTTTGTCCGCTCACGGATCAGTTCCCTTTCGAATTCCGCGAAGCTGCCAAGAATCGAAAAGAGCATCTTGCCTGCCGCACTTTTTGTTTCAATCGACTCTGTAAGACTGCAGAAGGATGCTCCAATATCATTTAGCTTTTCAAGTAGGAGAATTAGATCACGCAGACTTCGAGAAAGGCGATCTAGTTTCAAAACTACTAACT